>JAIVJJ010000010.1 GCA_020200095.1 Acidobacteriota bacterium
AGCCAGCAAAAAAGCTACACAGCAACAGGCAGAAATAACCGTTACTTCTGAAGACGAAGTAATTAGAATTATTGGCACAGTAAAAAAAGTCGGCGCGAAAACTTTTTATCTGGAAAACGGCGTTTGGATTGATTCGGAGTTCAAAGAAGAAGCCAAGGTGCCGGAAACAAAACTTGTATTTGCCTCAAAAGATTTTTTTGATTTAATTGATAAGGAAAAACATTTGGCGCAGTATTTATCGCTGGGCGAAGAAGTCATCATAGTTTGGAAAGGCAAGATTTATCGAATTGTGAAATAGATGTCAGATATTAGATTGCTAGATGTTAGATAAAACCTTTTTGTTACTGACATCTGACATCTAACATCTTCCCAAAGAGGTGACTTTTAGCGAAATAAAGTTTATTTTATTCGTTAAATTCACCTTTTTTATTTTATTATTCTTTTCGGAGGAATCCTTTGTGTCAATTTGGAAGAAAGCAATTTTATTTTCTTTAATAACACTTTTATTACCGCAATTTTTTTATGCGCAAACAAATTGGAGCGCGGTTAAAAGCGGCGGCACAGGAGATTTGGTAGCAGTTTATTTTACGTCTGCGGAACGCGGTTTTGTGGCGGGCGACAAAGGCTATTTTGCCTACACAAACGACGGCGGAAGAAATTGGGCAAAACAATCTGTAGATACGCAGGAAGACATTAACGAAATTTATTTTCGTAACGACAATAACGGTTATATTGTCGCGGGTAGAAAAATGTTTTTAACCGACGACGGCGGTCGCAGTTGGCGCGAGATAAAGATTTTTGACCCGAAAGATTTTAAGAATTTATCGTCTGAGTTTTTAAGCGTGCGCTTTGCCGACAAAAAACGCGGGTTTGTCGTCGGCTCTATAATAAATAAAGAAGATGAGGTGGTAGATTCGCTAGTGATGCGAACCGACAATGGCGGTGAAACGTGGCAAAGAATCATTGTTCCTTCCAAACGAGAGTTGTATCACTTAGATTTTGTTAACAGTTCGCGTGGCTGGATTGTTGGCGATAAAGGTTTGATTTTGGCGACGAGCGATGGCGGCTTAACTTGGCGGATGCAGATTACTGAAACAGATAAAGCGCTTTACAACGTTGATTTCAGAGATGAAAACGACGGATTTGCCGTCGGCGGCAAAGGCACGATTCTCCGAACCGAAAACGGCGGTGAATCCTGGGAAGCCGTAAAAATTAATTTTCTCGCCACATTTTTGCGCGTTAATTTCGCGGATGATAAAAACGGCTTTGTCGTCGGTTATAACGGTTCTATTTTACGTTCAACCGATAAAGGCAAAACGTGGGTCAAGCAGGAGAGCAATACAAAGGAAAATCTCTACGGACTGTTTATGAACAAAAAATACGGCTGGGCAGTTGGGGCAAAAGGATTGATTATGAAGTATCAAAAGTAGATTCATTAAATATCACACATAGAAATAACTGTATAGACTTTCCTTAATTATGAAAAAACTCTTCATTAAAATTATTCTCCGAGACAGATTGAACGTGCCGTTTTAACTAACTTACCGGTTAACGCGCTAAACGACGCAGCGTAATTTATCGGATTTAACTCAAAAAACATGCAAGCCAATGCAATGGAATTCACTTTAAGACTACAAACTTCAAAAACTGTTATCACGGTTTTCATATTTGCCTTTTTAATTTTGTTTAGTGGCAAAACGTTAGCCGCCAATAAAACAGCGGATAATCTCGCACGCTCGGTCACGATTTATCGGGACGCTTTCGGAGTTCCGCACATTTACGGACGCACGGATGAGAGCGTCGTTTTCGGACTGATGTATGCCCAGTCGGAAGATAATTTCTGGCAGTTGGAAGAAGACTACATTAACAAATTAGGTCGCGCAGCGGAAGTATATGGAAACGCGCGGCTTGCCGGAGATTTGATGACGCGGCTGTTTGAGACGAGCAGACGAGCGCAGGATGAATACAAAAGTTTAAGTCCGCAGATGCGAAAACTGTGCGATGCTTACGCCGCCGGACTTAATTATTATCTCGAACGACACCCGGAAGTTCGTCCTCGTCTGATTAACCGTTTCGAGCCTTGGTTTGTGCTGATAACAGGCGCGCCACAGCTTGCGTCCTTGGGAATTACGACGCAGGAAATACGGACGCTTTTCAAAAACCTTCCCGCTGCGCCACCGCCAACTCCTACTCCCGGCGAATCTGTCGAAGAAGGCTCGAATATGTGGGCAATTAGCCCGCAAAAAAGCGCATCGGGACACGCAATGTTGTTTATCAATCCGCACGTCGGTTTTTTCGGTGGCGGGCAGCGTTACGAAGCGCATCTGCACAGCAAACAAGGTTTGAACATCTCCGGTTTTGCAATGCTCGGCTCGCCTTATATTTGGTCTGGACACAACGAATTTTTGGGGTGGAGTCATACAAACACAGGCGCTGATTCGACAGATGTTTTTATTGAAACTTTCGACAACCCGCAAAACCCGCTTGCTTATCGCTACGGAAACGGTTACCGCAACGCCGTCGAATGGACTGATGAAATTCCGGTTAAAAATCAGGAAAAGACGGAAATGAAACGCCGTTTCTGACTTCGACCACAGACAATCCCGACCGCTCGAAATTTCCGGTTTATATGGCGCCCGATCTTGACACGCCGCGAGCGCAGATGTCGCGGCGCATACTTTCGTCAAAGGAAAAGTTCACGTTTGAAGAATGGGCACGATTATCGCTCGATACTCATATGATTTTGGCTGAAACATTTGTGCCGGAGCTTGTTTCGATTTGGGAAAAACTACGGCAAACCGATGCTGCCAAAGCAAATAAACTTGTCGAACCAATTGCAGTTTTGAAATCTTGGGATTACAACAGCCAAACCAATTCCGTGCCGACGACGCTGTTTATGCTGTATTTTGAACAGCTTCAGCGTGTCAACCGCGAGCGAGCCGCACAACGCACGGACGACGCGCCAATTGCGCCGCAGACGCTCGCCGAGCAGTTAAATAAAATTGATGCCGCCGTAAAAATTACGGCTTTCGAGCGGGCTTTAAATGAATTGCAAAACGATTACGGCAAATGGCAAGTCGAGTGGGGAGAAATCAACCGTCTTCAGCGCATTCATTCGAGCGCAACGCTGGAAAAATTTGATGACGCGAAGCCGAGCCTTCCCGTGCCGGGCGCAAGTGGTCAAGCCGGAAGCCTTTTTACGTTCAACACGCGCCGCGAGGCGGGACAAAAACGGCGCTACGGCATCAGCGGCAATTCTTATTTGGCGGTGGTCGAATTCAGCCCGCGCGTGCGTGCGCGTTCGCTGCTGGTTTTCGGTCAGAGTGCCGACCCGAAATCACCGCATTTTTTCGACCAAGCCGAATTGTATTCCACAAAACAATACAAGCCCGCGTGGTTTGAACTGAAGGAAATCAAGCGCAATCTCGAACGCAGTTATCATCCCGGCGGCGAAACTGTTTTACGCAAGTGATAATTCTTTACCACGACAATTAAAATGAATCCGAAATTTTTTAGTCCGCTAAGTCTTTCGGATTTTACTGATTATGTTTAATCAATATCAAAGGCTTGCATCCGTTTTGCTGCTTTTCGCAATAATTGCGGTGGCGTTTCAGACACAATTCTTTGCCCAGCGTCGCCTAAAGAAATCTCCGCTCGGTGAAGAATTGAAGCTGGATTTATTGATAAAAGGCGGAACGGTTATTGATGGTTCGGGTTCTGCGCCGATTAAGGCGGACATCGGCATTCGCGGCGAACTGATTGTCTTTATCGGTAAATCTGCCAAATCAAAAGTCACCGCCGCGAGAACGCTCGATGTCGCCGGGATGACGGTCGCACCCGGATTCGTTGACCCGCACACGCATACCCTCGAAGACCTTTCAAATCCAAAGTCGAATAGTAACGAAAACTATCTAATGCAGGGTGTTACAACGGTCGTCACCGGCAACGATGGTGACGGACCCGTCCGCATCGCCGAAACGCTCGAAAAATGGGAGCAGCAGGGAATCGGGACGAATGCCGCTCTGCTGGTTGGTCATGGCAGCGCTCGCCGGCAGGTGATTGGAATGGGCGATGTCGAGCCTTCCGTCGAACAACTCGCGCAAATGAAAAACTTAATCGCGCGGGCGATGAGCGAAGGAGCTTTCGGTATGTCAACCGGACTTTTCTCTGCTCCCGGCAGTTTTGCCAAAACCGAAGAGGTCATCGAGCTTGCCAAAGCGGTTGCAGAAAAACGCGGCATTTATGACACGCATATGCGCGACGAAGGCTCTTATTCAATCGGGTTGCTCGATTCGGTTCGAGAGACAATCCGCATCGGGCGCGAAGCAAAAATTCCTGTTCACATATCGCACATAAAGGCTCTCGGAACAGACGTTTGGGGACAAAGCCGCGAAGTCGTCAGGCTTATCAGACAAGCACGCGCCAGAGGAATTTCAGTTACCGCCAACCAGTATCCTTATGCCGCTTCCGGTACAAACATCGCCGCCGCTCTCGTTCCCCGCTGGGCGGAAGCGGGCGGTAATGCACAGCTTCTCGAACGAATCAAAGACCCGAATGTTCGTCCCCGACTGCTCGTTGAAATGGAGGCAAATTTGAAACGGCGCAACGGAGCTGAAGCAATTTTAATTACAAGGGCGCGCGACCAACAGATGGTCGGAAAAACGCTTGGCGCATTAGCGCGGCAATGGAAAAAAACGCCGGTTGAAGCCGCACTCGACATTGTTATCGCTGGTGGAGCGGGCATTGCTTCGTTTAATATGAGCGAATCCGACATTAAATATTTTATGAAACAAAATTTTGTAATGACCGGCTCTGATGGGTCTGCCGGTCATCCGCGAAAATACGGAACTTTTCCCCGAAAATTGCGCGAATACGTATTTGAAAAAAAACTTATCACGCTGCCTTTTGCTATTCGCATAAGCAGCGCGTTGACGGCTGAAAACTTTCGCATTCCCGAACGCGGGCGATTGCTAGTTGGGTATTTCGCGGACGTTATCGTATTTGACTCGAAAACAGTTGCCGACCGCGCCACTTATGAACAACCGGAAATTCCGGCGGTGGGAATGAAATACGTTTTCGTCAACGGTAAAACGGCGGTTGATGATGGAAAATATACGGGAATCCTGGCGGGGAGACCTTTACGCGGAAAGTGGTCAATCGAGAGGGCATCGAAAATTTATCCCTAAACAGACGCAAGTCTTAGGAAAGGCTCGCTCTCGAAGCGAATGTGCCGATTTGGAACTTTACCTTCATCCGGTCAAATCGGCTGCCCTTTTGATTTACCGATGGATACAAAAGAATTGAAAACAGTCGGTTAATTCTGATTTACTTTTATCTTTTTTGGAAAAGCATTTATAGCTTCAATTTTCCCATCTTACAAACGTCGTTATAAAAAAAATCGGTAAAAGTGAAATTTTTCTTAACTATTTTTCTTTTTTGTGTTATTTTGCATAAATAATTCTTGTTAAAGCTTTACATTTCATAAGGCGCTTTTATTCTAAATTCAAAATTTGTGGAGGTCATCACAATGGTTAGGAAATCATTTTATTTCCTTTTATCTGCTTTTGCTTGCTCGATTTTATGCGTTAATTTCGCTTTCGCGCAAGGAACAACTTCTCGCATAACCGGAACTGTGCAGGACAATACCGGCGCCGCTGTTTCCGGCGCAACGGTAACTTTAGCCAATGAAGGAACCGGAACTTCTTTAACAACGGAAACGAGTGAGAGCGGTTCTTACACTTTCGACTTGATTCAAGTCGGAACTTATAGCGTTTCGGTAGAAAGGCAAGGTTTCAAAAAATTCGTTTCAACAGGAAACGCCATCAGCGTCAATGTACCGGCGACGGTTAATGTTACGCTGGAAATTGGCGGTTTGAATGAAACGGTGACAGTCCAGGCAACTGCTGAAGTTGTTCAAACAAGCACTTCCGGCAATGTTGGAAGCACCATTGAACAACGAACGTTAGAAGCCTTGCCAGTTGTCAGTTTGCGTGGACGCAATCCGCTCGATTTAATTAATTTTCAACCCGGAGTTACTTTTGGCTCAAACACCGGGGGCGGCATTCATGTACACGGTTCGCGTGACCGGGCTTTTAATTTTACGCTCGACGGGATTGACATCAATGAATCAAGTGCGGGTGGAGCTAATTTCACGCCTATTCGAGCGAATCCGGATTCGCTTCAAGAGATGCAATTTGTAACGAGTAATTTTACAGCTGAACTCGGACGAAGCAGTGGGGCGCAAGTTTCGTTGATTACAAAAAGCGGAACCAATCAATTTAGAGGAAATGTTTTCGAGTTTTACCAAACGCCGGAATTTATAGCTAATGAATGGGAAAACAATGCAGTTGGGCTGCCGAAAAGACAGTTTGTGCAGCATATTTATGGCGGAAGTCTGGGCGGACCCATTATCAAAAACAAATTCTTCTTTTTTACGAATTTGCAAATGCTGCGTGCAACAGAAAGCCGTCAAGTATCAAGCAATGTCTACACGCAGACAGCCCGACAAGGCATTTTCCGGTATATCGTTGGGGGAAGAAACGCTCCTGCAGGAACGTCCGCTTCTACTGCAAATCCCGCGGGGGCTTCGGTGGATGCTGCGGGTAATCCATTATATCCGGTTTGTAATGGCAATCCCCCGACAAACACCCCTTGCATTGCTTCTTACAATATTGGCGCCAGTAGTCCGATAACTATTGATCCGAGGTTGCAGGGAGTAATTAATGCAATGCCTTTGCCAAATGACTTTATAAGTACCTCCACGGCTAACCCTACCGATGGGTTAAATTTTGCAAGGATTACCTTCAATGCGCCTCAGCGCGAAAAGCAATACGATTTCGTCTCGAAATTTGATTATAAATTTGCTGAAAACAATCAGATATATGTGCGCTATGCACAAGGTAATCAAGACACCTTTGGTGATTTCGTTAATGATGGATGGCGCCTTTTCCCAGATTCGCCGGATCAGGTTAATACATTTCGCCGACCAAGGAATCTGGCAATAAATCACCGCTGGTCACCAACTGCTAATTTGACAAACGAGTTTGTTTTCGGCATCAACAGGTTTGGGTTTACATTTGCAACACCTACGCCAAACGAGGACTTTCCCTATGCTTTCAATACAATTGCGACGCCGGAATCAAATTTTGCTTATAACGCAAGAAAGGTGCGAACTTATCAATTCGTTGACAATATAACGTATGTAATGGGGTCGCACTTGTTGAAAGGTGGATTTAATTTTCGGTTTGGACGTCAAGAAGATGATAGGTCATCAGCAGGAGGACAAATTGAACCGCGAATCGGATTCGGCGCTGGATCGAGCGATTTTACAGGTTACAATTTGCCTACTGCCGGTTCGACCAGCATCAATTCTGCTGACAGAACTACTCTTCAAGCTGCAATCAACAACTTTATCGGTCGGATAGGATCTATTTCACAAGGATTTGTTTCAGACCCCAGTAATCCGAGCCAGTTTGCGCCAGCCGGCACTCGCTATACCGAGGTTGCCGATTATCCTGAATACGATTTTTACATTCAGGATACCTGGAAAGCACGACAGAATTTGACGCTTGACCTTGGCTTGCGTTGGGAATTCAAGCTAGCTCCTACTACGCAGGTCAGACCGGTATTGAGACCGAATCAACCCTTTACGGCTGGTTCTGCGCCGACTAATACTCTGCGTTTTGAAGAAGGCGAGCTATTTCCTAACGACATGAACAATTTATCGCCTTCAATTGGTTTTGCCTGGGATCCGTTTAGTGATGGTAAAACATCAATTCGGGCAAATTACCGTTTGTCTTATGACAAATTTCCGTCGCAATTGTTTGCCGCAAACATTTTCCAGAGCGCTCCCGGAAATACGACTCCCGGCACAATCACCGGCATCGCATCGCAAAACAGATTGCTAAGAAATGGAATACCTAATGTCACTCCAACTCGGACGCCAGATGAATTACGTCAGCCAGCGGCATTTTCGACAAGCAGCATCGTTTTGATAGACCCCGATTTGCAATTCCCGGAAAGCCATCAATGGTTTTTTGGAGTGCAGCGCGAACTTGGGTTCAACAATGTGCTGGAAGTAAATTACATCGGCAGAAAAGGAGAACATCTTTTCGGCGGATATGACGCAAACCAAGTCAACATTTTGGCTGCTGATCCGCGATGTAATCAAAACTTTTTGCAAGCATTTAACGCAATTCGTGGTGGTTCGACTAACGAATGTTTAACGAATTTGTTGTTTACCGGAAGTACAACCAATAGCGCCGGAACGACAACCTTTAGAAATATCACGGCTGTTTCCTCAGCTCTTTCGACAACAAATACAGGCGGGGGCGTTGCGGCTGCCGCTGCCGCTGTTTCTCAAAATTCTAACAGCAGTGGACAGCAAATAATAGGATTAGCGACCGGATTTAATAATCCGTTCTTTTTCCAACCGTTCCCGCAGTTTTCAAGCGCTTTGAATGTTTTAGACAGCAAGGACTACTCGCGCTATCACGGGTTGGAAGTGATTTTGAAACGCCGTCTGACAAGCGGCATCGGTTATCAAGTCGGTTACACCTGGTCTGTGTCGAAAGACACTCGTTCTTTTGATCCGACCTTTACGCTTGTTAGCCGCGGTAATGCACAATCGGCTTCGAGTACGCCGTTTGACATTAATAATCGTGATTTGAATTACTCCTGGTCCGATTTTGACCGGCGACATGTTGTACAAGCTACATTTGTTGCTGAAGTGCCATTTGGTCGAGGACGCGCCTTTGGTTCTGATATGCCGAAAGTGCTTGATTATGTTATCGGGGGCTGGCAGCTTTCAGGAACATTTTTCTGGGGTTCTGGACGACCGTTTACCGTTTATTCAGGCTTGAATACTTTCAGCAACGCTGTTCAATCAACGGCTAACTGCAACAATTGCCCGCGAGATTTGGGCAAACTGGTTCAGGAAAACGGTTTGAATTATTGGTTTACCAAAGAACAGCGAGATATGTTTTCCCAACCTGCGCCAGGTGAGCTTGGAAATACGCCCCGGAATTATTTTATCGGTCCGAGTCGTAACTCAATAAATGCGTCGCTTTCCAAGAAATTCAAATTTTCGGAAAGATACAGTTTCGACTTAAGGGTTGACGCAAGTAATTTGCCAAATATTCCTTCATTTGGCTTACCAACCGCAACCGCTAGTTCCACTTCTTTCGGACAGATTGGAAATAGCGTATTAAGTTTTTCTAGAAGACTACAATTTTCAGGTAAATTTAATTTCTAAATTGGATGATAATTGAAACTAAAAATCTCCGCGAATTTTTAATATAAAATTCGCGGAGATTTTTTGTAAAATATTTTTTACAAAAGCAACTCAACTTAAAAGGCAGGCATCATTATTAACAGGCTAAGAGTCGAGCCGATATATTTCAAAAATTTTTTAGCACGGCTTAAAGTCTTTCTGATTCCTCCTGTTTCTTTTCCCGCTGGGTATGTGACTTGGCGGGTTTTTTTATTTTTACCATTTTATTAATTTTGTTTGTGCAGATTTTTGTCAAACAAAACGCGAGTCTCTGCTAAAAATTTCAACAATCAATAATTAATTCACTTAATCGAATCATTTCTTTTGCATTTTATCTTCTCTAAATGGTTAAATCCTTGTTAAAAATTAATTGTTGTAAGAAAAAGATAGACACACAACTTAGTATTCTGATATAAAAAAAGCGACCACTTTCTAAATTGGAAACCTCTTTTTATTTGTTAGCTTTTATATCGCAATTTTGCTCTGACTAAAAATCAGAAGTTAAAATATTGATTTCTATTCAAAGAGGAGAAAAAACAATGAACAAAAAATTAGCTTTCTGCGCTTTGTTTATCGTGGCGATATTTCTAAGCGCGTCTTTTGCATCACAGACTTATGCCGCCGTTGTTATTAACGAAGTTTACGGCGGCGCGGGTTGCGGCACGGCTGGATGTTCAATCTATAATAGGGATTTCGTTGAGCTTTATAATAACGGTACGACTAATGTTGATATTAGCGGTTGGACGGTTCAATATAGCTCCGCAACAGGCACAAATTACACAATAGCTGCCACAATTCCAGCCGGAACTATTCTTCAACCCGGTGATTATTACTTGATTGGTTTGGCTACTGGTGCCGCTGGAACAGGAGTCAATACTCTAACGCCAGATTTAATTGGAACTACTGCGCTCAGTGCGACTGCTGGAAAGGTAGCTCTGGTGAGTAGCGCAACCGTTTTAAGCGGAGCCAGTTGCCCGCCAACGGGAGCGACTATTATTGATTTTGTCGGATACGGAACTGCTAATTGTTTTGAGGGAGCAGGACAA
Source organism: Acidobacteriota bacterium (assembly GCA_020200095.1). Lineage (GTDB taxonomy): Bacteria > Acidobacteriota > Blastocatellia > Pyrinomonadales > Pyrinomonadaceae. The sequence goes on from JAIVJJ010000010.1 coordinate 10,318, forward strand.
GCTCCGGCTCCAAGCACTACAACATCAGTTCAAAGGTTTCCAAACGGAACAGATACAAATAACAATAACCTTGATTTTGTAGCTGCTGCGCCCACGCCGGGTAGTGCCGGACCGACCGCCGCGAGCGTATCAATTGAAGGGCGCGTAATGACAATAAAGGGAAGAGGCATTTCAAGAGCGCAGATAACTTTAACTGACGCTGAAGGCAATACGCGTCTTGCCATGTCGAACTCATTCGGTTACTACCGTTTCTTTGATATAGCTGCCGGAGAAACTTACATTCTCAGTATCCGCAGCAAGAGTCATCAGTTTGCCGAGCCGACACGGGTTATTAACGTGACGGAAGATTTAACCGGAGCCGATTTTGTAGCTTATTGGTAAAAGCTGTAATTTAGAAATTGAAAGGGGCGGGAAATCTTCCGTCCCTTTTTTATTATGACAGATTCACTTGTTGGAGCGCGGACGAGCCATCTGCGCTTCTGGAAGTAAGATTTATCTTAACCAAAACATTTCCATTCTGCCGTTGAACCCTTTTGCATTTTCTTACTTAAAATGATTAACATATCTTTAACTTGTAGAAGTTTATATTGGAGAAAAAATGTCAGATAAATTCCGGCTTCCATCGCTGAAAATTGAACAATACACACTTGATAACGGTTTGCGCGTGGTCTTAAATCCCGACACTTCCGTGCCTGTTGTTTCCATCGCGGTTTATTACGATGTCGGTTCACGCAACGAACGCGAAGGGCGCACGGGCTTTGCGCATCTGTTTGAACATATGATGTTTCAGGGTTCGGATAACGTGAAAAAAACCGAACACTTTCAATATGTGATGAAAGCGGGCGGTACGATGAATGGCACGACGAGTTCCGAACGGACGAATTATTATGAAACTTTGCCTGCCAATCAGTTACCTTTAGGATTGTGGCTCGAATCGGACCGAATGCGTTCGCTGGCGGTAACCGAAGAAAATCTTGACAACCAGCGCAATGCCGTGCAGGAAGAAAAACGCCTGCGTTACGATAACCAGCCTTATGGACAAGTTTTCGACCTTTTAATCGAGATGGTTTTTAAGAATTTTGCTAACGCGCATTCGGTTATTGGCTCGATGGAAGATTTGGATGCTTCGACTGTTGAAGATATAAAGGAATTTTTCCGTACTTATTACGCGCCGAACAACGCCGTGCTGGTTATCTCAGGCGCGTTTGAGCCACAAGAAGCAAAAAAATTGGTGGAGAAATATTTTGCCTCGATCCCGGCGCAACCGAAACCGTCCGAAATCAACGTCGAAGAACCACCAGAAATATCCAATACTTATCAAAAATACGAAGACAAACTTGCGCCGTTTCCGGCATTTTTAATCGGTTGGAAAATTCCGCCGCGCCGCACACCCGAATATAACGCTCTTTATCTTGCCGGAAAATTATTGTATGACGGCGAAAGTTCGCGGCTTTATCAAAAGTTGGTTAAAGGCGACGAATCAGTCGTGCAGCTTTTCGGTTTTACCGACGAAAGAAGAGGTCCGTCGGGCGTTGCTATCGGCGCAATTCCGAAACCCGAACAAGATTTGAGCAAAATTCGGGAAGCTATAATGAATGAAATCAGAGATTTAGCGAAAAATGGACCGACTGCCGAAGAGATGCAGAAGCTGCAAAACCAATTGATAAACGGTACGGTTCGCATTTCGTTCGGGCGAAGTCAACGACCCGAAAGATTCAATCGGTTTGACTTCGGCGATGACCTCGATGCTTAGCGAAGGCACGAAAACGCGCACGAGCAAGCAGCTTGCAGAAGAAATCGAGAGGCTCGGCGCAAATGTCTCGGCAAGCTCAAACGCTGATAATACTGTAATTTCAGCTTCTGCTCTGTCGCTTTACAGTTCTGATATTTTAAGATTGATGGCGGAAATAACTTTATTTCCTACGTTTCCCGAAAGCGAACTAAAATTATATAAACAAAATACAATTGAAAACTTAAAGTTTCAGCGTTCGCAGCCCGGATTTTTAGCCGAGGAGCAAACGGCGCGCCTCCTTTACGGCTCGCATCCTTATAGCATTACTTCACCGAAGCCTGCCGATGTGGAAAAAATTACGCGGCAAGAATTAATACAGTTTCACGAAAAAATGTTTGTTCCAGAGAACGCGATTTTTATTGTTGTCGGTGATGCAAATCGTGAAAGTATTCTGAAAGAAATCGAAGAAAATTTCGGACATTGGACACAGGGAAGTTTTGAAGAAATGTATTTTCCAATGCCGCCCGCGCGAACCGAAACAACCGTTACGATTGTTGATCGTCCCGGCTCGGCACAGTCAAACATCGTGCTTTCAAACCCGGCGCTTGAGCGCACGAATCCCGATTATTTTCCGCTATTGGTAATGAATCAAATTTTGGGAGCGGGCGCGTCATCGCGGCTGTTTATGAATTTACGCGAGGAGAAAGGCTACACTTACGGCGCGTATTCAAGCCTCGACGCACGCCGTCTAGCAGGCGCGTTTGAAGCGACTTCCGAAGTTCGCACGCCAGTGACGGGCGATTCACTCAAGGAATTTTTCTATGAGCTGAACCGAATCCGCGACGAAAAGGTTTCCGAAGGAGAATTAAAAGACGCTAAAAATTTTTTGAGCGGGGTTTTCCCGATTCGCGTTGAAACGCAGGAAGGCTTAACGAATTTGATTGTGTCGCAACAGCTTTATAATCTTCCGGCGGATTACCTGCAAACTTACCGCCATAAAATTAACGAAATTACAATAGAAGATGTTGAACGCGCGGCGAAAAAATATATTACGCCCGAAAAACTTGCGATTGTCGTTGTCGGCGACGCGGAAGAAGTGTTGCCGCAGGTTAATTCATATTCGGACAAAATCGAGGTTTTCGACACTGAAGGCAATCCGGTTGATATTGTAAATTACGGCAAAGAATCAAATGAAGAAACCGCAGATGTTACCGGCAAGTGGAATTTAATCATTGATTTTCAAGGTCAAAAACTTCCTGTTACTTTAATTTTGGAGCAAAAAGCAAACAAAATTAGCGGCTCGCTTGAATCAATGCTTGGCAGAGGCGAAATTACGGACGGAAAGGTCAAAGGAAACAAATTTTTCGGGACGGCGCAAATCGAAGCTCAAGGGCAGTCTCTGGAAGTTTTGCTGCAGGGTGATTTGCCAAACGAAAATGAAGTAAATGGCACACTTTCGGCGCAAATGGACGGAATGCCGGATTTGCCATTTACAGGAAAGAAGGTAAGCTAACGGTGAATTGTGAGCGGTGAACGGTGAGCTAAAAGCTAAATCTATTAAATTTGCTTTTAACTCACCGTTCACCGTTTATCACTCATAGTTATTTTAAGTGTTTCTCAAACCAATCAAGCACTTGGCTATACCAGAATTGCGAGTTTTGCGGCTTCAAAATCCAATGTCCTTCGTCTGGAAAAATAATTAATTTTGAAGGCACATTCTTTAATTGCAAAGCCGTGTAAAGCTGCAAACTTTGATCAACCGGAACGCGATAGTCTATTTCGCCTTGCGTAACGAGCGTCGGCGTATTGAAGTTTTTAGCAAAACGATGCGGCGACCATTTTTGATAATTCGTCGGATTTTCCCACGGCATTCCTTTGAATTCGTAATTAACGAACCAAAGCTCTTCGGTTGCACCCGCCATACTTTCCAGATTATAAACTCCGGCGTGCGAAACCAGCGTCTTAAATTTAAAGCGCGGGTCGTTGTTGTGTCCTAAAATCCAGTCAACCATATAACCGCCGTAAGATGCGCCCGCCGCGCCGATACGGTTTTTATCTACAAAATTGTTTCTTCTGATAACATCTGCTACGCCGTTCATAATATCGGTATAGGCTTTGCCGCCCCAATCCGCCGAAATTTCATTAACGAACTTTTGTCCGTATCCGGTTGAGCCGCGCGGGTTCGGCATAAAGACAACATAACCAGCGTTGGCGAAAATCTGCGGATTCCAGCGATATCCCCAATTATTGTTCCACGCGCCCTGCGGTCCGCCGTGAATCAAAACTAAAAGCGGATATTTTTTCGACGCATCAAAATTTGCGGGTTTCAGCAAAAAGCCGTGAACATTAGCATTCATCGCGCCTTTCCATTCGACTTCTTCCGCCTTCTGTAAATTTAATCCAGCATTTACCTTGCTCAGGTTCGTCATCGAACCCGAACCAATCGAAGCGTGATAAACTTCGCTCGGACTCGTCATCGAATTATTTACGAAAACAAGATTTCTACCGTCAGGTGTTATATTCAGATTGCTGTAAAACCCGTCGCGCAAAACAGATTTGACGTGCGTGGCGATGCGCGAGCGAAAATCCGGTTCGACCGGAACGCTGAAAACCGGCTCAAAGCCGCGCTCGCCCGCCGTGAAATAAACGGTTTTTCCGTCGCGCGATAAAATCATATCGCCAGCCTGTAAATCGAACCCTCGCGTCAGCTCGACTGTTTCGCCCGTTTGACGATTAAATCGCATAATGCGCCAACGGTCTGATTCGAAACCTTCTGTCGCCTGCGAGCGATATAAAATATATTTTCCGTCGGGCGTATAAACGGGCGACGCTTCGTAACCTTTGTTTTTAACAGTGATATTACGCGGCGACCCGCCATTTAAGGAAACTATAAAAACATCGCTGTTGGTGGAAATTGCCTCGACTTTATCTGGATTTTTCAAATAAACGATTTCTTTTGAGTCAGGTGAAAATGCGTAATCAGTTCCGGTTGAAGCTCCATAGGGCGGCGCGTCAAAATCGCCAGGCGTTACGTCTCGCGCAGCTCCACCGTCGCTTGAAACAACCAAAACGTGAGTACGCTTTTTGTCGCGCCACTCAACCCAGTGGCGATACAAAAGTCTCTCCGTAACAATCGCTTTGACTTTGCTAGTTTCCGCATAAGTCTCTTTTTGCGCGTTGCAATCATCGTTTGTGCATTCTGGATAAACGTCGGAATTAAAAGCAATCCATTTGCCGTCAGGCGACCAGACGGGATTTCCCGCGCCTGTAGAAATTTTTGTGATTTGTTCGGTATCATCCCCGTCCGCATCCATTGTCCAAATTTGCCCGCCGGTCGTAAAAGCGATTTTTTTTCCGTTGGGTGACCAACGCGGCGAGCTGCTTGATTTATCGCCTTTGGTCAATTGCTTCATATTGCTGCCGTCAATAGAAACGGTGTAAATATGCGTTAAAGTTCTATTGGCGGGCATATTGACATCGCCGATTGTGAAAGCGACTGTTCTGCCATCCGGTGAAGGCTGCGGGTCGCCGACGCGCCGGATTTTCATTAATTCGTTAAAGGTAAAATTTGTCTGCGCTTTTGTATTTGTAAAAACAAACGCCAGCAGAAAAAGCAAAAAGCAAATGCGTTTCATAATGGTTTTCCCCAAAAAATAAAAGTCGAATTACAAGCACATTATTGCATAACATTATGGAAAGTTTGAAGGGTATCAGTTATGATGTGTTTAAAAACATTAGCAAAAAAATGAAACAAAATCTTTTAATTTTCTTCGGACTTTTTCTACTTTTTACAAATCAGATTCTTGCCCAGCAACCTTCACCGAAGCCGACTCCAATTTTGTATTCGGAAAAAACCATTTCGCAAATGCAGCAACTACAGCAAGCTGCGTTGCAAAGTGATTACGCTTTAAAACAAACGGCTTATCTTTCCAATAACATCGGCGCGCGTCTAACCGGCTCGGCGCAAGCTGAACGCGCAGTGCAATACGTCGCCGACGAGATGCGAAAACTCGGTCTTGATGTTCGATTGCAAAAATTAACCGTTCCGCATTGGGTTCGCGGCGAAGAACGCGGCGAACTTGTCGAGTTTAATGGAATGGCTCGAGGGACAACGCAGAAAGTTGTTTTAACCGCGCTCGGCGGAAGCATCAGTACCGCGCCAAACGGTTTAATCGGCGACATCGTAGTTGTCAATAATTTTGACGAATTGGAAAAGCTAGGTCGTAAAAACGTCGAAGGAAAAATTGTTCTTTTCAATTTCAAATTCGACCGCGAAATGGCAGCTGTCGGTTTCGGCAGTCAGGCTTATGGGCAAGCGACACAATATCGCGGCGGCGGTGCAATCGCAGCCGGACGTTTGGGCGCAATCGGTGTTTTGGTTCGCTCGGCGGGCGGCTCGCAAAATCGCCTCGCGCATACCGGCGGAATGCGCTATGCCAATGACGTTCCAAAAATTCCGGCGGCGGCAGTTTCATTTGAAGACGCGGAAACCATTTCTTATTTGGCAAAAATGGGACGAGTAAAAATTAAAATGCTTCTAACCCCGCAAACTTTGCCTGACACGATAAGCTATAATGTTATAGCCGATTTGAAAGGAAGCGAAAAGCCCGACGAAGTTGTAATTGTTTCCGGTCATCTCGATTCGTGGGATTTAGGAACGGGCGCATTGGACGATGCTTGCGGCGTTGCCGTTTCGATGCAAGTGCCTTTCTTGCTGAAACAGTTAAAATTAAAACCGAAACGCACAATTCGCGTCATTGCTTATATGAACGAAGAAAACGGTCTTGTCGGCGGCAGAACTTACGCACAGGAAGAAGACGCGAACGTTGCCAAACATTTCGCCGCCATCGAATCAGATTTGGGTGCGTCGCATCCGCTCGGCATTAATTTTGCCGGAAGACCGGAACTGCTGCCGTTTCTCGCGCCGATTTCAAAAATTCTAAACGAACAAGGCGCCGGACTCGCGCAAATCCAACCGGGCGTCGGCGCCGACATCGGACCTTTGACGCAAAAAGGCGTGCCTTCGTTCGCGCCGTGGTTCGACACGCGCACGTATTTTAATTACCATCACACCGCCGCCGACACTTTCGATAAAATCAATCCGAAAGAATTGTCCGAAGTTGGCTCGTTAATGGCGGTTCTCGCTTACGGGCTGGCAAATCTCGAACAGCCGCTACCGAGATGATTTCATTTATCATGTACTACTAAGTTTGATTCGATAAATGATAAATGGTAAATGTTAAATGTTATGGAAAAAAGACCGCCGCCGTATTTTCCGCAAAGCCAGCTTTCGCCGGGTGATGACAAACGCTATAGAAAATTTAAATTCTTTGTCGTTTTGGCAATTGCCGGTTTGATTTTCCTTCTCGTTGGCACTGGCTTTGGAGTTTATTATCTAGTCAAATGGCTTTGGGCTAATTAAAATAATCGTTCAATTCTCAAAAATTAATTTCTTGTCAAAAAAATTCATAAATGCCATAATTCGCCTGTTAAATTTCTAATCCGGAGCGGGGTGCGAAAGTGCCGCGAAAAGCAAACGTCAAAATCGGGCAAAGTCGAAGCCGCAGATTCTTCGGGCGGTTTTTTCGGCTGGCGCAAGTTTTAATTTTGTGCGCCGCTCCGCTTTTCGCCGAGCGTCTGCCGGTAAAAACCTACACGGTTGCTGATGGTTTGCTGCGCGACGGTGTTCATAAAATTCGGCAGGATTCGCGCGGCTTTTTGTGGATTTGCACCGGAGAAGGCGTCTCGCGGTTTGACGGTGCCGGAATTACAAATTTCACTGTCGCCGACGGTCTGCCCAACCGCTTCGTCTATGATTTTCTCGAAACCCGCAACGGCGCAATTTACATTGCCACCGGAAAAGGCTTGGCGCGGCTTAATCCGCACGGGCTTCGAGGTTCGAAAGAAAATCCCCTTTTCACGGTCTTTCTGCCGGACAATCCGAAGGCGGAAAGAATACAAAATTTGTTCGAGGACAAAAACGGACAGGTTTGGGTCGGGACAAGCGACGGGCTTTATAAATTGATTGAAAACGGCGTGCAGAAGACCGCGTTTGAATCCGTCGCTCTGGACAAATCGAAATATGAAACGCTTGCCATCGGCGATATTATCGAAGACCGGCGCGGAACGCTCTGGGTTGGCACATCGAACGATTTGTTTCGTATCTCGCCGGACGGCGCTGTGCTGCGGCGTTTGACGCTTGCCGACGGATTATCGGGCAACATCGTCATTTCGCTGCTCGAAGACCGTGACGGACAGATTTGGGCAGGCTTTTACAACACCGGCGGTTTGTGCCTGCTCGACGCGGAAACGGTTGAAGTCAAAAAATGCTTTTCGGGAAAAGACGGGCTGCCAGCTTTGTGGATGGGTTCGGGATGCGGGGCGAAAAAAATCGCTCGCTATGGTTTTACGACTTACAGCGAAGAAGACGGGCTGGATTTCGCTTATACCAGCTCGACTTTTGAAAACCGCGCCGGTGAATTGTTCGTAACTACAACTTTCGGGGACCGGCGCAAAATCAGCCGTTTTGACGGCGACAAATTTTTAACGGTCGAACCGCGTCTTTCGGAAGCGGTAAATTATCTCGGCTGGGGCTGGCAGCAGACCGTCTGGCAGGACAGCACGGGCGCTTGGTGGATTCCGACGGGACAGGGAGTTTTCCGAACCGCGCCAACGAGCTTTGAAAATCTCGCTCGCACGGCGGCTGAAAGGCAGCCTTTCGGTGGGAAGGAAAAAGAAGTTTTTCGCCTTTTTGAAGATTCGCGCGGCGACATCTGGATTGCAAGAGCAAACAGTGAGATTTGGCGTTGGGAACGCGCCGCGAATGTTTGGCATGATTACACGGCGCAAGCCCGTCTTGCGCCTGACCGCCTTGTTTCGGCTTTTGTCGAAGACCGCGACGGCAGCGTTTGGATTGGCACGGGAAGCGACGACAGCGTTGGTTACTACGAAGGCTTGTTGATTCGATACCGCGACGGCGAATTTCGCCGCTTCACAGAAAAAGAAGGAGCGCCGTGCGGCTGGATGCGGGATTTGTTTTTAGACAGCCGCGGAAGACTCTGGATTGCCAGCACTGAAGACGGATTGTTCAGACTCGATGACACGAACGCGGATGATTTGAATTTCTTTCGCTACACGTCCCCCAACGGATTGACCAGCAACGCAACCGCCTCAGTGACGGAAGACCAGTACGGACGGATTTACACGGGGACGTGGCGCGGGATTGACCGCATAACACCCGAAACCGGACAAATCGAGAACTTCACGACCGCCGACGGTTTGCCCGGAAGTTTTATCGAAACGGCTTACCGCGACCGCCGCAACAATCTCTGGTTTGCCACAAGGAAAGGTTTAGCGCAGTTTCAGCCTGAACCCTTGCGGCAGAGAAAGCCGCCGACTGTTTTAATCATGGGTTTGCGCGTCGAAGGCGAGCCGCAGGCGGTTTCGATTTTGGGCGAAACGGAAATTCCTCGCCTTGAATTAAATTCCGACCAAAATCAAATCGGCGTTGATTTTCTCGGCTTGGGCGCTTCCTTGGGCGAAAAATTAAAATACGAATACCGGCTCGGAGATTCTGCCGATTGGACGCCGACGACGGAAAGAACTTTGAATTTCGCCAATCTCGCGCCGGGCGAATATCGTTTTGAAGTTCGCGCCGCGTCCGCCGACAAAATTTACAGCGCACCGGCTTTGCTGCAATTCAAAATCGCCGTTCCCGTCTGGCAGCAGTGGTGGTTCGTCGCGCTGGTCGCGCTGGTCGCGGGCTTGACGATTTACTTTTTTTACCGCAATCGCGTCGCGCAGCTTCTGGAAATCGAGCGTACCCGAACGCGCATAGCGACTGATTTGCACGACGACATCGGCACGAATTTATCGAAGATTTCACTGCTCAGCGAAATCGTCAACTTGCAGCTCGCCGACGGAAACGCCAAAAACAAACAAATGCTCGCTTCGATTGCCGAAATCTCGCGCGAGTCTGTCGCCTCGATGTCGGATATTATCTGGGCAATCAATCCGCACCGCGATTCGACGGACGAATTGACGAGCCGGATGCGCGAACACGCCGAAGAAATCTTTCTCGAAAAAGGCGTGCAGGTTCGTTTCAACGCTCCGCCGGACGGCGGGCAAATCAAACTTCCGGACGGGCGCGGCTTCGACGTTTCGCAAAAGCGCGAGGGAAACGGCTTGGAAAATATGAAACGCCGCGCCGCGATGAATCGCGGAAGATTTGCAGTCGAGTCAAAAATCGGCGGCGGAACGACGGTAGAAATTGAATTTCCGCAACATTAATGCTTTTTGCCGGAAGCGCAAGTGTCTTGCCTGTGCTCCTAGCCTACCGAAATACGTAGGACACAAAAAACGCGCGATGGTTTATTGTTATTGAAAATGCTCCAAACAGTCGAAAATCCGGTGAAAACCAAAAAAATCCGAGTCGTCGTCATTGAAGACGAGCGAGAATTGCGTAGCGGTCTGCAAACTTTATTAAATCTCACGCCGAATTTTCGCTGCGAAAAATGTTTCGGTTCGATGGAGGACGCGCTTCAAAGCCCGGAGACGGGCGCGGCGGATTTGGTCTTGACCGACATTGGGCTGCCGCGTTTGAGCGGCATCGAAGGCACGCGAATTCTGCGTCAGGAGTTTCCTGAACTCCCGATTGTCGTGCTGACGGTTCACGGCGAAGACGACAAAATTTTTCAAGCCCTCTGCGCTGGAGCGAACGGTTATCTCTTGAAAAACACGCCGCCCGGGAAAATTATCGAAGCTCTGACCGAAGTTCTCGACGGCGGCGCGCCGATGTCGCCGTCGGTCGCCCGCCGCGTCGTTCATATTTTCCGCACGTTCAACCCGCCCGCCGAAGCCGAATGTCGTCTGACTGAACAGGAAAAAAAGATTCTGAAAATGCTGGTGGACGGTCATCATTACAAAACCGCCGCTTTTGAACTCGGCATCTCGGTCAACACGATTTCCTTTCACCTGAAAAACATTTATCACAAACTCTGCGTCCACTCGAAAACCGAAGCGGTCGCCAAAGCGTTGCGCGAAAGATTGGTTTAACAGCGAAGCCAAAGCAAACTTCTCAAAAATATTTTTCCCCAACCTACCGATTTAGGTAGTTACATTCGCCTGTCCGCTTTTGCTATAACAAGAGCTACCGCAACTAACTTTACGGATTCATTTCAAAACACAAGGAGAACAAATCAAATGAAAAAGAATTTTTTACATTCAATCGGAAAATTAGGACTGGGAAGTCTGTCGGTTCGCCGTCAGCGCGTAATTATTCTTTCGACAATGGCTGTGCTGTTTACGAGCATCATCGCCTTTGCGAGCATTCCCGGACCGAACGGCGTTATTTCCGGCTGCTATTCGAGAAGCGGCGGCACGCTGCGCGTTATTGACGCTTCGGTGACGCAGTGTAAACAAGGCGAAACTGCAATCAGTTGGAATCAGACCGGACCGCAAGGTCCACAAGGCATACAAGGTCCTGTTGGTCCCGCCGGACCGCAAGGTCCGCAAGGGATTCAAGGTCCGCAAGGAATACAAGGCGAACAAGGTCCGCAAGGTCCTGCTGGTCCGCAGGGACCTGCGGGAGCAGGCGGAGTGAAGGCAATGCTATTTGTTCGCGCCGACGGAACGATTGCCAGATGTTACAACGGAATAACCAATTCGTCGAGCGGTAATTGTGGGTTTTCCGTAACTATACCTTCGAGTAATTTCGGACGAAGATATATAGTCAATTTCGGTTTTAATACTACCGACAAGTTCTTTTCTCTTACATCTTCAGGGATAAGTGATCATATAAACGAAAGAATTTCTTACGTAGATCCAACTGCTGTCGGTGTGCATTTCTGGGAAACGAACGAAACACTTAATGGCATACCCTCTGATTTTTTCCTGATAGTTTATTGACGCACCGCCATTATGAAAACCAAAGCCAGTTCAATTCAGATGTCGTAAGAGTTCGGCAAATGCGAGTTTGAGACAAACAAATAAACTCACAAAACCGAACCGGCGACGAGCCAATCGCAATAATCGCGGGGCAGTTACAAACAATTGCCCCGCCTAAATCTTGAACTTTCCGGCTGACAAATTTAACCGGGCGGCAAAGTCACCGTCAAACAATTATTAATATCAGATTTACAGTTTCAAAGGAGAAAACTATGAAGTTACGACACGCAACCGGAAATGCATTTTCAATCGGTTTATTTCTGGCAATGTTTCTTTTAGCCCTGCCGCTCGTCGCAGCCGCGCAGGAAAAGATTTTTTTTACATCCGCCCGCGACGGCAATAATGAAATTTATGCGATGAACCCGGACGGCTCTCATCCGGTGCGTTTGACTTTCAATCCGGCGGACGACCGCGACCCGGTAATCAGTGCCAACGGCTTAAAAATTGCTTTTGTGTCCGCGCGCGACGGCAATTTTGAGATTTATATAATGAACGTCAACGGAACGAATCCGGTGCGTTTGACTTCCAACGCGGCGATTGATTTCAGTCCGGCGTTCAGTCCTGACGGCGCGAAGATTGTTTTCCTGTCAGAGCGCGACGGCGGCAATCGTGAAATTTACTCGATGAACTCGGACGGCTCGAATCAAACGAATCTGACAAACAATCTGTTGGTTGACGATTTCTATCCGTCATTTAGTCCCGACGGAAATCGAATTGTTTTCTACTCCGACCGCGACATTACTACCGAGATATATGTGATGAACGCGGACGGCTCGAATCAAACGCGACTGACCGACAGCGACCAATTCTACACCCATCCCACATTCAGTCCCGACGGCTCAAAGATCGCTTTTGTGAGGAATTTTCGGAACTTTACCTATAATCCTGAGATATACGTGATGAACGCCAACGGCTCGAATCAAATACGTCTGACCAATATTGCGGGAGACGATACCGAGCCGGTCTTTTCTCCCGACGGCTCGAAGATCGCGTTCACTTCCGTCCGCGACGGCAATCAGGAAATCTACACGATGAACGCCGCCGACGGAACAAATCAAACGCGCATCACCGCCAACGCCGTGTCAGACTCGATGCCGTCGTGGGGCGTCGTGCCGCAAATCGCGCCGACCTTAAATAATATCGCCTTATCTTCGCCCGTCGTTGAAAACGGCTCGGCGACTTTATCGGGCAGCATCGGCGAACTGAATTCCGGCGACGCTTTTGTTTTGACGGTTAATTGGGGCGACGGCACGGCGGCGCAAACTTTCAATTACCCGGCGGGAACAACCTCTTTCAGCGAAACGCATCAATATCTGGACGACAATCCGACAGCGACGGCTTCGGATAATTACACAATCAGCCTTACGCTTTCCGACACGAACGGCGGCAGCAATTCCGGTTCGGCTTCGGCGACGGTTAATAACGCCGCGCCGACTCTAAGCGGCATTTCGCTCAATCCTTCGACGGTTTTTGCCGGCAGCCCGATTTCCGTTAGCGGAGCGGTCAATGATGTCGGAGCGCAGGATTCACACGCGGTAGTTATCAGGTGGGGCGACGGCTCGCCGAACACGACGCTCAATTTCGCGCCGTCCGGTTTGACGACTTTCAGCGCGACGCATACATACGCGAATACGGGCAGTTACAACATTTCTGTAACGGCGTCTGACGACGACACCGGCTCCTCGCCTACAAACGTCGTCGGCGTTACCGTCAATGCCCCGCCCGTCCCGCCAAACGCGCCGAGCAATCTGCGGGTTGATTCGGTCGGCTTGAACCGAATTACGATAATGTGGACGGATAACTCCGCCAATGAAAGCGGCTTCGTCATCGAGCAGTGCGCCAACAAAAACTGCAACAACGCAGCGCAAATCGGACAAACGAGCGCGAATGTTACGACGTTCACGCACACGGGCTTGCTCGCCAACACGCAATACATCTATCGCGTGCGGGCTTTTAACAGCGTGGGCGACTCGGCATATTCCAACACCATAACGGCGAAAACGCTTAAGAGATAAGCGAAAAATAAATCTTTGAAATTCCGTCTTGAAGCGGCAATTACCAAAACCGGAATTAGCCGCTTCAAGACAGGACTTTAAAACTACAGGAGAAAAATAATGAAATTACTAAATACATTTAGCGAAAAATTATCAATCGTTTTATTTCTGGCAACGTTCGTTTTGATTTTGCCGCTCGCCGCCGCCGCGCAGGGAAAGATCGTTTTTCAGTCCGTCAAGGCACTGGATCGGAACGACTCCGAATTGGAACTATCGGCGGGATTGAGAGCCATTACATCGTTAATTGGGATACTCAAACAGTCAAACTTAACGGCAGAACCTATCGCATACGTGTCATACTCGCCGGTCTTCAGCTAGGGGCAATTGACCTCACGCCCGACATCTACGCCAAATTTGGCAAAACCATACCCATCAAATTTTTGATCGAAGCCGATCCGACTATCCGCGTAAGACTTCTGCGCTCTTTGGGAAAATCAGCTTCACAGGTCGCATCGGTGCTGCGTAACGAGTTTAATCTAAGCACTGAAGAAGTTGCGTCGCTGTTAGCCAATGACTTAGCGCCTTACTCGGCGGCAGACATAGATCTGGCGATCAGGGGCGTATACCAACCCGCCGTCATTCCTGACACAACAAAGGTGAGTGACGAAGTTACCCGAAACGCATTATCCTCCTTCGACTCTACAACGGGCAGAATGACTTTCTCAGCCAAAACCCCACTGCTCGGGACCGTCGAGCCTGGCGACGTACTGGTTGGCGAGCCGAGTGCAGCCGCACCCTACGGTTATCTACGCAAAGTAACATCCATCAGAAAAGAACAAGGCAGCCTTGTCCTCGAAACGACCCAGGCAAGGCTCGACGAAGCCCTTCAACAAGGCACTCTTGATGCTGAGGGCATCCTCCAGCCAAGTGATTTGTTGGGGACAGAAGCCAAGGTTCCCGGTGTGACATTTAGTGCCATATCCGCGCCCTCGGATACTCCTCAGGCTGCGAGCGTTATTGGGGACGGCTATAACTTCGAGACTGCTGTTGACGTAACGCTTGAGGGCTCTGCCAGCGGAGGCGGGGTCACCGGGAGCGGGAAAGTGCGTATTCAGGGTTATATACGTTTTAATGCGGGTTATGATGTCGGCGTCGGTGTTGAAACATGTGCAGAAATCCCGCCCGTGTGCGTTGACCGATTCGAGGCTAGATTGGGCGTGGATCAGTACAGCCGGCTCCAAGTAGATGGACAGTTTGATGGCACGCTCAACAAAGAAATTAAACTGGCAACTCATTATTTCAAGCCGGTCGTATTCTTTATCGGTCCAATTCCGGTAGTGCTCGTACCCGTCGTTGATGTTGTGGTTGGCGTTAACGGCGACGCCCATCTTAAATTCAGCTTTACCTCTACGCTGACGGCACAACTCGCTTTGGGCGCAAAGTGGACCGACCCCGATGACGGGGGAAAAGGCTGGGAAGACGTGAGCAAAAAGAATGGCGTCCAATGGACAATACCTGAAGCGAGCGTAGATGCCAACATGCACCTGCGCGCATATGGCAAAGGGGATGCCAAGCTGCTGCTTTATGGTATTGCAGGTCCTGGTTTTGCTGCGCGGATTGGCGGCGGACTCGATGCGCAGTTTCCAAGGCGACCGCTCTGGCGGATCTTCGGGTATATTGGCGCAAGCGTCAATTTTCAGGTGGATCTCGGAGGAGTACTTAAACTTTCCGAATACTCCAAGACGGTTCTGGATGAAGAATTTACCATTCTTGATGCTCCAAATCAGGCTCCGCGGTTCAGCAACGTGGTCACGAATATCATCCAGGCTAATGTTGGCACACCGGTCACTCTCGGACCACGCTCCGGCTTTACCGGCTATTTCGATTGTATGGACCCCGAGGGCGAGCAAATTACTTACACAGCGACATCAAACATAAATGGTCCTCTAAATAGTCTCACGGTTAATTTCCAAACTCCGGGCTTGCGTACGATTACTGTTACCGCCCGCGATCCTGTAGGAGCGAGTTCGAGCATCACGCTCAAGGTTGACGTGCGAAACTCTCTTCCTATCGTGTCCATTTCAGCGGCAAGCGCGACCGTCCCGGCAACGGTGCAGTATTTTGTGACGGCAACCGCCTACGATCCCGATACAGGCGCTTTTCTGGGTTGTAACAGCTTAAACTGGCGAGTAATTTCGCCCGACACTCTGACCCTGACAGGCAGCGGCGGCACATGCGGGGCAACCGTTATTTTCAGACAAGAAGGCGTGCGCACGCTAACAGTCACTGCCACCGATCCGCACGGCGGACAAGGTACAAGCTCGATTTCTGTAAATGTGACTCCCGTGCCGCAAAATCGCCCGCCAGTGATCAACTATTTTTCAGTCCAAGCTTTCCGCGGTCCTTTCTCACATATCTGCCCCGATCCGAATTATCTTTGCGAAGCGCCTAATAATGCAATCCTTTTTAATGGACAGGCAGGTGACTATTACCCGCCTCTATATCTGTATTTGAGTGCAAGCGACCCCGAGGGCGCGCCGATTACGGTGCAATGGTTCTGTAAAACTGGAACACAACAAGCCCCCGTGACTTGGGACTACACCTACGGCTATCCCAGTTGCAACCCGATCTATTCATCAGTTGAACCGATCAAGGTGTACGCGATAGTGAGCGACGGAGTTAATCAAGTTCCTTCCGAGGTAAGGACTTATACGATGCTGCAACGCGTTAATTAGCAGCGTTGAACGGAACGCCGCGGTGTGGCAGGAAAAGCCATACCGCGGTCAAATTCGACGTTCCTCAATTTTGGCGCGGCAAGATTAGACCCGCTTGATTTGCCGTTCTTAAACGCCTGGAAGGTAAAGAATCGTTACGCCTTGAAACGGCAATTTCTAAAACTGGACTTAGCCGCTTAAAGACAAAACTATAAAACAACAGGAGAAAAAAATATGAAATCACGACACACTACCAAAAACGCATTTTCAATCGTTTTATTTCTGGCAATGTTCGTTTTGACCTTGCCGCTCGTCGCCGCCGCGCAAGGCAAGGTTGCTTTTGCTTCCGACCGCGACGGCAACCTTGAAATTTATGTGATGAACGCGGACGGCACGCAACAAACGAGGCTCACCAATAATACAGCAGCGGATTTTTACCCGTCGCTTAGTCCTGACGGAAGCAAAATTGTCTTCGATTCCGAAATTACGGGCGAAAGGGAAATCTATATAATGAATGCGGACGGCACTAGCCTAACCCGCCTCACCGATACTCCGGGAATTAATTTTTCGCCATCATTCAGCCCCGATGGCGGCAAAATAGTATTTAGTTCATCACGCACCGGCGACTTGGAAATCTATGTAATGGATGCCAACGGCGCAAACCAAACCCGCATAACTAATAGTCCGGGGGGAGACCTTGACCCCTCATTTAGTCCTGACGGCAGCCGGATCGTTTTCGAATCATACCGTAACAATTTTTGCGGCGAGATTTTTGTGATGAACGCCAACGGCACAAATCCTACACAACTAACCAATTCCGATAGAGGTCAATTTTGCGACAGGCATCCTTCTTTTAACCCCGCTGGCAACAAAATTGTCTTTAGCGCCGACCGAGAATATGGAATCGAAGTTTATATAATGGATGCCAACGGAGCAAATTTAACGCGCTTGACAGACACTCAAGGATCAGCATTCAGTTCTTACCCGTCATTCAGCCCGGACGGAAGTAAGATCATTTTCTCTTCCAGCAGAGACGTGTATCCCAATTCGCAAATTTATGTAATGAATACGAACGGTTCGAGTCAAACCCGCCTGACTTATAGTTCAGGAAGTGATTTAGCACCCACATGGAGCGTTCAGGCGAATACCGCGCCGACTATTACAGCGCTGGGCGCAAGTGCGGCGCGGGACTCGAACACTCCAAATTCCTTAATCGCTACGGTCTACGATGCGGAAGATGCCAAAGACAGTTTGGCTGTAACCATCAACGGAAGTCCTCTAGGTGCGACCGTGAACGGCGTAACGGTTGCGGGAATTTCGATTTCGCCCTCCGGCAACGTGATGGCGACAATCAGAGCGACTTGCGGTGCGTCCGATGCGAGCTTTACTTTGCGCGTGACCGACGGCGGCTCGCTCTTTGCCGAAGCGACGCTGAACGTCAGCGTGACAAACGAAACGACCGCGCCAACAATCGCTTTGCCGTCGAATATCGTTACCAATCTGCCTTTGAATTCGACCGACACGGGCAAAGTCGTTACTTTTACAGTTTCGGCGACCGACAACTGCGACGCTAATCCGACCGTTGTGGCAGTTCCGCCTTCAGGTTCAACGTTCCCGGTCGGCACGACGACCGTTAATGTTACGGCGACCGACACTTCGGGCAACACGGCGACGGGCAGTTTTACGGTTACGGTTTCGTATAACTTCGCGGGCTTTTTCCAGCCAGTTGATAATTTGCCAACGGTAAATGTCGTAGGCGCAGGACAGTCCGTTCCGGTCAAATTCAGTTTGAGCGGCTATAAAGGCTTGAACATCTTCGCGGCGGGTTATCCGGCTTCGCAACAAGTTCCTTGCGTCGGCGGCTCAACCGTTGCGCCCGTCGAGGAAACCGTCACGGCTGGCGCAAGCAGTCTGAGTTACGACGCGGTGAGCGATCAATACATCTACGTCTGGAAAACGGAAAAGGCTTGGAAAGGTACGTGCCGGCAGTTGATCGTAAAATTAAACGACGGCACGCTGCACGTCGCCAATTTCCAATTCAGGTAGAAAGCCTTGATGCCTGAAAATCAGTAGTTTTTCGAACGCGCCGGTGGGCTTGCCGTTGACAAAGCTAATTTCGCGGCAAGCCGCTGTTGGGCGATTACCGAACTTTGAGCGACTGTTTTAACTATCGGTCTTAAACTGTAATAGAAAAATTCTGCAGGTTTTAGAAAGTTTTGCAGGCGAATTCACAAATCAATTGATAACAGAAGAGGTGAAGATTATGGAACGAACAATAAAAATTTTGTATCGTTTCGGCATCGCTGAATAAACCGCCGCTTCCGCCGCGCTATGCATTTGCCGAATCATTGGCGCGGGTCATCATCCACCGCGCTAAATTGACGCGGGACATTGCCGCTAATCTGCAAGCCGCAGGTTTTGAAGAACGCGGCATCATCGTTGTCGGCGGATGGGACTTTTTAACGACGATTGATGAAATGTGCGGTAACGGTTTCCGGCTTGTCAGACCGAAGCCGCGTCCGACTTGGTGGAAAGACTCATTTGACGCGCCGGATTATTTGATAATGGCGGCGCAGTTTGAACAGTCGGCACGCGAAACCGCCTATGAAGACTTGCAGCGAATTTTTCACGAAGCCGGCGCAAAATTGATTGATGCGAGCTTGGCAAGATTGCAGTAAATTAACGATTCATGCTGCCTTCGGATTTTTTCGCATTTGCTTTCGCTCCTTCGAGGGCAAGCCATTTGGCTTTCGGCAAAAACTCAATCGCCCGTTTTAACTGATTGTCATACTCGTTAAAAACTTGTAATGAAGTTGTCGAACCGTAAGCGGCAGTGACTACTTCCAACCGCAGCGTACGCTCTATAAATTCACGCTCTTTATCAATTTGCGCCGATGAAAATTTATATTTATCCATCGCAAACTTTTTGAAAGTTTGAAAAAGATTTTCGGTAACCGGAAAGTCGCTGGCTTTCAAATCGTATTCAAATGAAATAGGACGATCAACTTTATAACTTTCAAAACCTTTTATTTTACCAAACGCTAAGTCAAGCGCGAATGCAAAAATCGGGTTATTAAGCTTTTGTTGAAAACGCGCTCTTTCGGCTGTAATTGTCTGCGGTTTGACAACTTCGTCCGGGTTGATTCCACCGCCGCTGTAAACGCTTCTTCCTGAATCGGTTTTGCTTTCCGCGCCTTTCGGTTTCTGCGGTTGTGCTTCGTCTTGCAGCGTTCCACCGTTCGTATAATAACTGTAAAGGTTGCCGTCCGAATAATCTTTCTGAATAAGGCGTCCTGAAGGGGTTTCGTATTTGGCAATGGTTAAAAGCAGCATTGAACCGTATTCCAAAACAAAAGGGTTTTGCACCAAGCCTTTACCGAAGGTGTTTTCGCCGACAATCAATGCGCGGTCGTGGTCTTGCAGTGCTCCCGCCAAAATTTCGGAAGCCGAAGCCGTACTTCGATTGACCAAAATCACCAACGGCGTATTGTCGGGTGCTGGATTGTCAGCGCGATATGGCGGAGTATTAGCTCCGTCAATTCTTCCTTTTTGAGTGAAAATAGTTTGCCCGGTTGAGAGAAATGTATTGGCAACACGATAAGCCTGGCTTACTAAACCGCCGCCGTTTTCTCGCAAATCGAGAATGAGTTGTTTCATTCCCTGCGCCTTAAGCTGCTGCATCGCCTGAACAAATTCATCGTATGTTGTTTGATTAAAACCGCCTCTCATTCCTACATATCCAACGCCTGGACGAATCATATAGGCTTCGGAAATCGAAGGCTGCGAAACGGCATCACGAATTATTTCTACTTCTTCGCGTTTGCCAGTTCCATATCGTTCAACAACCAGTTTTGCCGGCGTTCCGCGTGGTCCGCGCAAAAAGGTTCGTACTTCAGAAAAAGACTTGCCGAGCATTGAAGCACCGTTGACCTCGACAATTTTATCGCCGTAACGAAGTCCCGCGCGATAGGCGGGCGCTCCTTCAAAAGTAGCTTTTATAAAAGTAGCAATAACTTTTCCGTTCGGGTCGCTCAAATCGCCGATGGTGGCGCCGATGCCGTAGTATTGTGAACTCTGGCTGGTGCGAAATTCTTCAAATTCTTTTGCATCAAAATAATTCGAATGCGGGTCGAGCGTGTGCAGCATCGAATCAATCGAAGATTTAAAAAGCTCATTATAATTCAGCTTTTTTCCACTCGCGTAATTGTCTTCAATCAAGGTCAAAGCCTCGGCAAGGTCCTGCTCGATATTTTCAATCGAGGTTGTTTTAACGGATTTGGTTGTAACTTTCGTATCGTCCGATATTTTTGGATTAACTTTTGAAACGGTTTGTGTTTGAGCAAAAATGGCGGAAAAGAGCGAGACAATTAAAAGAAAACTGCCCGCTAAAGTTGAACTTTTTTTCACTACAAAAATCTCCTAAGTTTTACTGCTAAAAATACAATTTGGGTAAAAAATGATAACATCTGTTTGAAGAAAAAGCGATACAAATAGTTGCACGGCTCAAAGCATCTAAAACAAACATTTTCTGTTCAAAACAAAAACAATTATGCTTAAACAAATTTCGCTCTTACTTATAATTTGTCTTTCAAGTTTATGCGTGTTTACCCAAACGGAAAAATACAGCGCGCCCGTCAAATGGGAAAGATACAAAGTCGGCGACAAAGGCATTTCCGTGTTGCTTCCTAAATTGCCTGTCCTGAATCAGGGGATAGACGTTTGCAGCGAGACGGAAATGAATCGTTACGCCGTATACGCCGACCAAACCGTATACGGTTTGACGATTGTTTCAAAAACCAAAGAAAAAGCCCCGGCTTTTTGCACGAATAAAAGAAAATTCGACGAAAAGAGTTTTGACGAAAGATTGCGGGAAATTAAAACCAAGTTAAAAACTTTCGACGAAACAAAGTTTAGCCAAAATAATTTCGAAGTTCTAAAAATTAAGAGCGTTGACAAAACCTTTACGCACTGGCTCTTTACCGATTTCCGAAATAAAAGGTGGTTCGAACTTTGGACGACGGACGACGAAAAAATCGAAGCGAAAAATTTTATCGAATCAATCAAAATCGAAAAAAACGTTGAAGGCATCGAAATCGGAAATGGTGCCAGCCGCACGCTAGGTGATGAAGGCGTCGCCGTTGAAAATACTGATTCTCAAAATAAAAAAATTGAAAACAATCCGATAAAAGCAGAAACCGAAAATATAAGAATTATCGTCAAGCCCTACGCCAGATATACCGATGCAGCTAGGCAAGCGCAAATTCAAGGAACGGTTACTTTAAAAGTAACTTTTTTAGCAAACGGCGGAATCGGAAGCGTTACACCTGTAAATGATTTGCCTTATGGATTAACAGAGCAAGCAATTTTCGCGGCATCAAGAATTGTTTTTATTCCGGCAAAGAAAAATGGCACAACTTACACGGTAATAAAAACAGTTCAATACTCTTTTAGCATTTATTAAAAATGTCTCATCTGCTTGAAGTAAAAAATTTAGAAACACATTTTCCGACACGCGCAGGAACGGTTAAAGCCGTCAACGACGTAAGTTTTTATATTGACGAAGGCGAGCTATTAGGCTTGGTTGGCGAATCAGGCTGCGGAAAATCAATCACGGCTTTATCTGTAATGCGCCTAATTACCGCGCCGGGAAAAATTGTCGGCGGCTCGGTAAAATTTAAAGGTGAAGAATTAATTTCGGCGAGCAATGAACGAATGCGCCAAATCCGCGGCAATGATATTGCGATGATTTTTCAAGACCCGATGACTTCGCTCAATCCGGTTTACACCGTTGGCGAACAAATCGCGGAAGCATTGCGTTTGCACCGAAAATTAAATAAAGAGACCGCATGGAAAGCGGCGATTGAAGCGATACACGAAGTTTCGATTCCCGACCCGTCGCGCCGCGTAAAAGATTACCCGCATCAGCTTTCAGGCGGAATGCGCCAGCGCGTGATGATTGCGATGGCTCTTGCCTGCAACCCGGAATTGTTAATTGCCGACGAACCGACGACCGCGTTGGACGTTACGATTCAAGCGCAGATTTTAGAATTGTTGGACGAATTAAGAAAAACTCGCAAACTTGCCATTCTGCTTATCACGCACGATTTAGGCGTGGTGGCGGAAGTTGCCGACAGAGTCGCCGTAATGTATACGGGAAGAATTGTTGAGGAATCGGGCGTAGATGAAATTTTTGAAAAACCGAAACATCCATACACGCGCGGACTTTTGCACTCCGTCCCGAAACTCAGAGGAAAGGGCGAAGCAAAAGAAACTCGTCTTTCGACAATCGAAGGAACAGTTCCAAACCCGACAAATCTTCCGACCGGCTGCCATTTCGCGCCGCGCTGCGAGTATCGAATGGAAAGATGCACGCACGAACCGATGCCGCTTTACCAATTGGAAAACGATGTTAAGGTGCGCTGCGTGCTTTATGAAGGAAAAGATTTTGAAGAAAATTTTGAGAGGAAAAAAAGTTTTTCTGCGTCCGCCGAAAGTTGAGGATTCCGCCGAATATATTCAATTAGCCAAACAAAGCGAAAAGTTTCATCGCGGCTTAATAAAAATGGCGAAAACTCAGAAAGATTTTAATGCTTTTCTGGAGCGAAGCGTCAAAGAAGAAAACGAATGTTTCTTGGTTTGCCGCACTCAGGATAAAGCAATTGTCGGAATGATAAATCTTTCGCAAATTATTCGCGGCGTTTTTCAAAATGCATATCTCGGCTACGGTTTAGGCGTAAAATTCACCGGTAAAGGTTTAATGACCGAAGCGGTTGAATTGATTTTGCGATTCGCATTTAAAGATTTAAAGCTTCACCGCATTGAAGCGAATGTGCAACCGGATAATGCAGCTTCAATAAATGTTTTGAAGCGAACAGGTTTTACGAAAGAAGGATTTTCCCCCAAATATCTGAAAGTCGGAGGTCGCTGGCGCGATCATGAGCGTTGGGCGATAATTGCGGAAGATTGGAGAAAAGGTAAATGAGCCAAGTTACAGCAGAGAAAACAATGTCGGTTGAAGAATATTTAGCGTTTGAGGCAAGGTCAAAATTTAAACACGAATACATAGACGGCGAAATCTTTTTGATGGCTGGTGTAAAACGTAGTCACAGTATAATTTCACAAAACATATCCCGCCACATCGGAAACAAACTTGAAAATAAACCTTGTGAAGTTCATCAAGGCGACATAAAGGTTCGAGTCAAAGAAACACGATTTGTTTATCCCGATGTGATTGTTGCCTGCGGTGATTTGCGTTGGGATTTAAATGAAACTGTTTTATTAAATCCGACGGTTATTTTCGAGGTTTTGTCAAAATCAACCGAAGCACGCGATAGAGGAGAGAAATCTCAAAATTACAGGCAATTGGAAAGTTTGACAGATTATCTGCTGGTTTCGCAAAAGCAAATGTTGGTTGAACATTTTATACCACAAGACGACGGCAGTTGGAAATTGATCGAATACCGCGAGCCGAATGATACGATTCATTTTGCGTCAATCAATTGCCAGTTATTACTCTCCGACATTTATTACAATATCAATCTGCCGCAATTAAAATTGGTAGAGCCAAAATCGAAAAATGGAAACAAGCGCGGTTAAATTAAAGACTCAAAAAAGAGAACTCATACAAGTTCGCCATTTAGTTAAACATTTCGCGGTCGAAAACAGCGAAGATGTTGTGCGTGCGGTTGATGATATAACTTTTGATATTTTTGAAGGCGAAACGCTCGGGCTTGTCGGCGAATCAGGCTGCGGAAAATCAACGGTCGGACGTTGCCTTTTGCGACTGCACGAACCAACGAGCGGCGATGTTTTTTTTGAGGGAAAAAACATTGTCGGTTTGTCCAACAAAGAAATGCAGGCTTTGCGCCGCGAGATGCAGATTATTTTCCAAGACCCGTATGCTTCGCTCAATCCGCGTCTGAATATTTATTCAATAGTTTCCGAGCCTTTGAAAATTCACGGCATCGGAAATAAAACCGAAAGGCGCGAAAAGGTTGCGGATTTACTGAAAAAAGTCGGTCTTGACCCGGATTATATGTTTCGTTACCCGCACGAATTTTCAGGCGGTCAACGACAGCGAATCGGTATTGCCCGCGCTCTCGCTTTAAATCCGAAATTGATTATCGCTGACGAACCGGTTTCGGCTCTGGACGTTTCCGTGCAGGCGCAGGTCGTCAATCTTTTGCAGGATTTGCAGAATGAATTCGGCTTAACTTATTTGTTTATCTCTCACGGTTTGGCTGTTGTCGAGCATATTTCGCGGCGTGTTGCTGTAATGTATCTAGGGAAAATTGTCGAGATTGCGGAAGGAAGAGAATTGTATGACAATCCGCTTCATCCATATACAAAAGCGTTGATGTCGGCGATTCCGATTCCCGACCCGAAGAAAAAGCGTGAGAGAATTGTTTTAAAGGGCGATGTTCCGACGCCGATAAATCCGCCTTCCGGCTGTCGTTTTCGCACTCGTTGTCCGTGGGCAATTGAAGAATGCGCACAGGTTGTTCCCGAATTACGAGAAATCAAAAGCGAACATTTTGTTGCCTGCATTCGCGTTGAAGGCTACGAATCCGCGCCGAGTTTGGATAGACGATAATTGAAACGAGAGAAGATAAATTGCATATTAATGAAAAGCAGTCAAAAAGTTTGTTGCTTTTAACCGGTGTTTTGTTGTTTTACTCGAAAAGCGCAAACGCAAAACCAATTAAAAAAGAGGAAAACTTTTATGAACGAAGAAAATTCACGTCTCGAAGAAAAACCACATCCGATTGAACAAAGCGAGTGGCAAGCACCCCCGCCGCAAGAAATAATTAAAGCGGAAGAACCAGCGCAAATGTCCGAAGTCGGAACGCTCGGCAGTATCTTTTTTGAACCGGGCAAAACGTTTGAAGATTTGCGCCGCAAGCCGCGATTTCTGCTGGCGGGTTTGATAATTATCGTTGCGACTTCGTTGTTTCAAGTTGCCTTGCTTGAAAAAATTGGTTTTGAAAGGATGATCCGCGAGCGAATGGAATCAAGTTCGAGAGTCCAGCAAATGTCCGCTGAAGATAAACAAAAGCTCATCGAACAGCAAACTCAACCTTATATAAAATATATTACTTACGGCAGCACACCGCTTGTAATGCTGATTGTTATTATGCTCGGCGGCTTGATTTACTGGCTCGGCGCGAACGCGATGGGCGGCGATTCACGGTTTCCGCACGGCATTTCCACCTGGGTTTATTCGAGCCTTCCGCCGACGGTGGTTTTTGTTCTGGCAAATCTTCTGGTTTTGTTTTTAAAGTCGGTGGACGATATTGATTTAGCTAACAGCCAGAGCGGTCTGATTCAAGCAAATCCCTCGTTTTTTATTGACGGTAAATCGAGTCCGGTTTTAGCCGCGCTTTTGGGAACGTTTGATTTCTTTTTTATCTGGGGCTGGATTCTGGCGGCAATCGGACTGCAAAAACTGGGGAAAATTTCAGCGGGCGCGGCGTGGGCAATTGTTTTAGTTGTTGCGCTTGTCAGTGTTGCCTTTAGAGTTGTCGCGGCTTTGTTTTTCTAGGTTAAAATTCCAGATTCCAAATTCTAGATTTCAGATTCTAAAAGCTAAATTAATGATTTCAAATTTCAGTTGAAGATTTAAATTTTTATTTGAAATCAGCGATTTGGAATCTGGAATTTATTCGTAACGCAGAGATTCAATCGGGTCAAGCCGAGCGGCTTTCCACGCCGGAAATAATCCGAAAATTATTCCGATGCCAACGCTGGCGAAAAATCCGGCAATCGGCGCCCAGAGCGGAACGTATGAAGGGAAGACAAGCCTAACCAGAAAGGTTAACGCCCAACCGATTAAAAGCCCGATAAGCCCGCCGAGTCCGGTTAATGTCGCCGCTTCAATCAAAAATTGCATAAGAATATCGCTTTGCCTTGCGCCGATGGCTTTGCGTATCCCGATTTCGCGGGTTCTTTCCGTTACGGAAACGAGCATTATATTCATCACGCCGATTCCGCCAATTAATAGACCAACCGAAGAAATAACGACCATCGCCATAAAAACCATCGCCGAAATAGAACGAAACTGTTCGATAATACTCGCGGCGGTTTCCATCGCAAAATTATTTGGTTTTCCGTAAGGAACTTCGCGTCGCACACGCAAAAGGTCTTGCACTTCGTCTTTGGCTTCTTCAAGCTTTCCTTCTTTGGCAATGGCAAGAATAAACAAATCGTCGGCGTAAGGTTTCAAGCGCAGCGCCGCTCCAATCGGCATATAAATGGCGTTGCTTTGGTCGTTGTTTCCGCCGCCGCCACCAAAGAGTTGTTCTTTTTTCTGCAGAACTCCGATAACGCGAAACTCACGTCCGCCAATTTCCAGTGTTTTTCCGACGGGCGATTCAAACGGGAAATAACTTTCCACGACGGTTGCGCCAATTAAGCAAACATCGGCTTTGCTGTCGCTTTCCGACTGGGTGAACCAACGCCCTTCGACAAGAATTTCGGAACCCGCTTTTTCTACGTCGGGCAGTGTTCCTTGCAGACGAACTGCCGCCGAAGTTTTGCCGTTATTTCCCGTAACCAGAATTTTCTGTCCGAAAAAATTGCTTGTAATGTTGAGAAAAGGAACTGCCGTTTCGATAGTTGGAAGACTTTTTATAGCTTCAGCGTCTTCCATTGTCAAAGGCTTCCGCATTCTTTCTTCCTGTGTGCGTTTGCCCGTATTTACCCCGATATTGAATTTGTATAAAAAAATGGAGCGCGTACCGAATGCTTCAACCTGCTTTTTAACGGCGGTGTCAATTCCGCTGATGATTGAAGAAATCAGCATTACAGTTATCACACCGATAATCACGCCGAAAATGGTTAAAAATGAACGCAGTTTATTGCTTCGCAAAGTTGCGAATGCCATTTTCAAATTTTCGTAAAATCCGCTACCTATATTCATTTATCATTTACCATTTACTGTTGAACCTTTTTCAAATTTTTAATGTTCAATAATAAATGTATTACTCTGCTCTTAATGCTTCTATCGGGTCGAGGCGCGCCGCTTTCCACGCCGGAAAAAGTCCCGCCAATGCTCCGACAAAAGCCGAAACGCCGATAGAGATAACCGCCGCATACCAGGGAATTACCGTCTTTAACAAAAATGCGCTGATAATAAAACCGAGCAATTCCGCCAAAACGAGTCCGATTATTCCGCCGATTGCCGAAAGCGTCGCTGATTCCAAAAGGAATTGTTTCAAAATGTCGGATTGTCGCGCACCCAAACTTTTTCTGATGCCGATTTCCTTTGTTCTTTCCGTTACGGCAACGAGCATTATGTTCATAATAACGATTGCTCCGACTAACAATGCAATGGCGGGAACGGCTAAAATTACAATGAATGTCGGACCTAAAATGCTGTCGCGCAGTCCGGCAATGGCGTCGGGCGTTAAAATACCGAAGTTATCTTTCTCGCCGAAAGCCAGCTTGCGTTTTATCCGTATCAAAGTTCTGGCTTCTTCGACCGCATCTTTGAATAATTCGTCGGATTTAGAAGTCGCCACGAAATAAAGCCCGCGACTGCGCGTTAAGCCGCCGAAATTTGCGCCGTAGGTTTTAATCGGAAGCTGGACGAAAACGTCTTGCGGTTGCCCGAATATCGTTCCTTTCTCGACCTGCACGCCGATAACGCGGTAAGGAATTCCTTGAATTGTAAATTCTTCACCGATTGCCGAACCGAACGGAAAAAGTTTTTTGGCGATTTCCGAACCGATAAAAGCGACGCGCATCGAATTATTATTTTCTGAGTCGGAGAAATAGCGACCTTCGGCAATATCGAGCTTTTCGATCTCTCCGATAACCGGCTCCGCGCCGTCAATCGTCACGTCTTGCAAAACTTCGCCGTTGCGCTCAACACTGCGCGTATTCGGATTAGCTTTTGCGCCGCTTTTGTCAATCAACTGTGCTCGTTCGCGGATAAATTCCATTTCATCGAAAGTTAAATCTTTGTTGCGGCGTTGAGCGGCGGCTGCCGTATCGGTATCCTTAAAATCCTCGAAACTAAATCTTCTGACGGTGAAAGAATTTGAGCCGATGCCGGCAATTTTTTCGTCAACGTAAGTGTTAAAACCCTGCAATAAAGAAAGCACGACCATAAATGCCGTAACGCCGATAATCATTCCCAGAAGCGTCAGGAACGAGCGGAGTTTGTGCGCCCATATTGCCGAAAGTGCGAGTTTTAAGGTTTCTGCGAAATTCATTTTATAAGTGAATAGTTATCAGTTGTCACCTAATTCTCTCGTCTTTTTCAATCTCGCCATCGCGGATTGTAATAACGCGATGAGCGCGCTTGGCAATATCGTGCTCATGCGTAACTAAAATAATGGTGTTTCCGTCAGCGTGCAGCTTTTCAAACAAAGCCATAATTTCAAAGCTCGTTTTCGTATCGAGCGCTCCGGTCGGCTCGTCAGCAAGGAGAATCGAGGGATTATTAACCAAGGCGCGGGCAATGGCTACGCGCTGACGCTGACCGCCGGACAATTCGTTCGGTCTGTGTAAAATACGGTCCCCGAGTTCGACGGAAGCGAGTGTCGCTTTTGCCCGCTCCTGTCTGTTGCTTGAACCTATTCCCGCGTAAATCAAAGGTAGTTCGACATTGTGAAGTGCGGTGGCGCGAGCCAGCAGATTAAATGTTTGAAATACGAAACCGATTTCCTTGTTGCGAATTTGGGCAAGTTCGTCGTCCGTCATAGCCGAAACGAGATTTCCGTTTATCCAGTACTGCCCTTTGGACGGTGTGTCGAGACACCCGATAAGGTTCATCAAAGTTGATTTTCCCGAACCAGAAGGACCGATAATGGCAAGATATTCGCCTTTTTGAACCTCAAACGTAACGCCTTGCAAAGCGTGAAGTTCTTCAATTCCCATCTGATAAGTTTTCCAGATGTTGCGCATCGAAATCAGCGCATTCGGCACGGCGATGACGCTTTTAGTTGAAGGTAAAAATTCTTCTTTCGCCATAAAAATATTTCGCTATCTGGAAAAGTCGCTGCTATTGAAAAATAAACTTTTTCAATGGAAGTGCTGGTTGCTGGCGCAAATTTAAGTTTTTGGAGTGTCCTCTGCTTTTTTAACTTGTCTTTTAACGACTGTTCCTTCCTTCAAAGTATTAAGGACACGACTTGGTCCAGTAATAACTTCTTGACCTTCGGAAAGACCCGCTGTAATTTGAATATCCGATTCGCCCGTTATCCCCGTTTCGACTTCAATAAATTTTGTTTTATTGCCGTCCAAAACATAAACGCCTTTAATCGTTTTAGGCTTTTCGGCAGGCGCGTCACCCTGAATTGTCGGCGAAGCAGCGACTTCCGGTTTTTTCTCGATAATGGCTTGCAGCGGAACGGCAACGACGTTTTCCGCCGTTTTGGTTGTGATAACGGCAGTTGCACTCATTCCCGGACGAAGGCTGTTGCGAATTTCATCGTTTAAATCTAGGATTTCAATGACAACGCGAAATTCTTTCGCTTCCTGCACGTTGATATTTACAGAAAGTCCGCCCGTCGTTTGTGATTTGCCGACGGCAAGCGGAGTCTTTTGTCTTACCTGACCAACCAATTCTTTATCACCTAAAGCGTCAACTTTTATTTTCGTCGGCTGACCGACCGCAACTTTATCAATTTCCGTTTCGTCAACCTTTACTTCGACATTGACAGACGACATATCTGCGATGGTCAAAAGCGGAGTCGTTGAAAGACCGGCTACGGCAAATGTTCCGACTTTTGAAGGAATATCGGCAATGACGCCGTTTATCGGCGCGACCTGCAAAGTTTTATCGCGCTGATTTTTTTGTCCGCCCAAAACGGCGGCTTGCTGCTCAGAGCGTTTCGCGCTCGCGTTTGCGCTGTAATTCGCCGTATCTACTC
>JAIVJJ010000352.1 GCA_020200095.1 Acidobacteriota bacterium
GGTTGATTCCAATCTTTAGCTGTACGCAAGAGCCAAGTCTCCTACTTAATAGTTTTTTGGCGAAAACTAATCGTAGGCTTGGCTCTTGATCTTTTTCAAAGTATTAGCGGATGAGCACCGAATTTTAAAAACGGATTTAAATACTAAAGCCAACAAGAACTTAAATTTAACAAGACTTTTGATACAGCCCGTCAGCGAGAGCTTTTTCGTCGTTACCTTACTTCCCTGTCGCAATCGCGCTGACTCCGGCGATGAGGCGTTCGACCTCTGCAAGCGTTGTGTAGAGGGCGCAGCCGGCGCGAGCCAATCCTTGCTCTGTGAGTTCCAATCTTTCGACAACCGTTGCCGCGTAAAAATCTCCGTGCGAAGTGAAAACCGCTTTTTTAGCAAGCTCTCCGCTTAATTCTGCCGACGGATAATTTTTGACGGTGAAGGAAACCAGAGCAGTTCGTCTGGCATCGGGCGCGGGTCCATAGACTCTCACGCCTTTGATGGCGGACAAACCTTGCCACAAGGCGACGGTCAGCTCTTTGTCGCGCAAATGCAGTTCGGCGAAGGCGGCAGCGAGTCGTTCACGTCTTGAATAGCCTTGTGCCAGCGAAGCTAAAAAATCAACCGCCGCTGCCGCGCCGATGATTGATTCATGGCTTTGCGTTCCGGTTTCGACTCTTTCGGGCGAAAGGTTCGGCGCGGGTTTAAGTTTAGGAAATTCGATTGCTTCGAGAAGTTCCTTGCGCCCGTAAAGAATGCCGATGTGCGGACCGTAAAATTTGTAAGCAGAACACGCCAGAAAATCGCAGCCGATTTTTTTACGTCAATCAAATTGTGCGGCGCGTAATGCAAGGCGTCAACAAAACTCAACGCGCCAGCCTCACGCGCCATTTGCGCGGCGCGTTCGATGTCGTTGATGGTGCCGAGCGCGTTTGATGCCGCGCCGACGGCGACGAGCTTCGTTTTGTCGTTGAGTAAATTTGATAACTGCTCAAGTTCTAACTGCCCGCTTTCAGTGTTCATCGGCAAGACGCGAATCACAACTCCGCGCTCTGTTTCGAGCGCACGCCAGGTATCCACGTTGGCGTGATGGTCTAATTCGGTAATGATGATTTCATCGCCCGCTTTGAACGTTCTGCCCAAAGCCCGCGCCAGATGAAACGTGAGCGAAGTCATATTTTGCCCGAAGGCGATTTCATCGGGCGCAGCGTTCAAAAAATCGGCTAAGGTTTGTCTGGCATCGGCGATTATCGCATCGGTTTCGCTGCTCGTCGGATATGCCCAATGCGTGTTGGCGTTGTGGTGGTAAAGATAATCGTTCATCGCACGGGCGACGGCGCGGGGAACTTGCGTGCCGCCCGGCGAGTCGAAATAAGCGACCTTGCAGCAGGCGTGAATACGATTTAGAGCCGGAAAGTGTGTTCGTATTTCACCGAGCGATACCGTTTGTCGCATTTGTGGTTTGACTGCGTTCATTTCGTTGATAAAGTGTTTTGCTGTTTCGGTCAATTCTTCACCGGAACGGGAAGCCTTTTCTCGCCTTTCAGTTCGGCGGCGGTAAAGCCGATGCCGCGTTTGACGAACGGGTCGAAGAACGTCCACTTGCCATAAGCCGGTTTCAGCTCCGCCATCACCGCCTCGATTAGCGCATCACCGGATTTGCCTTCCTTTTGAAACTTGGCGACGCTCTTTCGCAAAGCCGTGAAATAATCGCGGAAAAAGCGCACGTCGTCGGCATTGGCAGCATCGCCGTGTCCGGGAACGAAGATCGCCTTCGCGTGATTTGTCAAAAGTTTGTCCAGCGTTTCAATCCATAAATCGGTCGAAGCGTCAATCAGATTCGGCACGCGGTTTTCCATATCAGGTCGCCGCCAAAAACGATGTCGGTGGTGTAGTCTTTCGCGCTCGGCATAATAATCACCGAATCGCCGCCCGTGTGTCCCAACATATAGCGGACTTGGATCAGCCGATTGCCGAGATAGATGTCAACCGCATCCGTGTAAGTCATATCGGGCAGCACAAATGCTTCGACATATGCTCTTTTGTCCGGTTTAGGATTGTCGCCAAAGAATTTATAATTCTCCGTCCGTTCCCACCCGCGCAGGTTGCGATGCGCCAGAATCGTCGCTCCCGCTTCGGCAAAGACGGCATTCCCGCCAACGTGGTCAAGATGATAGTGCGTGTTGACGACGTATCGAATCGGCAGGTTGGTAACTTTACGAATCTCCGCCAACAAATCTCTTGCCGCCCCGACATCTTCAAACGTATCCACCACTACAACGCCATTGTTGCCGACGATAAATCCGGCGTTGCTCTCCGCCGGGTCATTGTCGCCGCCGATGGCTGCGTAAACGCCGTCACCGATTTTCGTAACCGTAAAACCTTTGTCTTCCACCCGCGTTCCGTTATTGTCTATGGCGGCATAGCTCGCACGGTTTTCCGTTTTTTTTCCATTCGATAAAGCGATTGTTACCATCAATCCGCTTATCAGAATTGTCGCTAAAATTTTTCTCATAATCGTTGTTTCCCGCATCCCGTTCCGCCGCGATGACAAATTAAACCTTTGCCCGCAAGCTAGCCGGCATACTTTTCGATTTGCCGCCGGAAGCCGTCGCGCCAGTTTTCGGGCAAAGCCTCAACCTGCACGACGCGTCGCAGCGTCTTCAAATCATCCTTTTCAAAAGCATACAAACGAGTACCGCAAAATAAAATCCCGTCCGGCGACTGACCATAAACCGCTTAACCATCTCAGCCCGACCAAATTTAATGCCGAGTTTGTAGCAAGGCATTCGCGGCACAGTTGCCATAATCTCTGCTTCTCCGACGCGAAAGCGGTCGCCGATATTCACGGTTTCTTCGAGCAGCCCTTCGGTCGTAAAGTTTTCGCCGAACATTCCGTAAGGCAATTTCAAATCAGGCAATTCGCTTTTCCAATACTCGTAATGTTCAACCGGATAAGCATAGACGGCTTTGCTCGCGCCGCCATGCACGGATAAATCAGCCTGCTTGTCGCCGACAAGATTAAGAGTTTGCAGCATCACCGAACCTTCAACCGGCTCTTTAAAGATTCCGGTCGTAATGGTTTTATTCTGCCAAAATACTTCGCGTGGTAGCCCGACGTTTAAGGAAATAAGTTTTATCGTCTTTATTCAACCCGCGCGGCTCTCGCTGGAAGGTACAAACAACTCTCGTTCAATAATCAGGCGCAGATTTATCTGGTGAAATTCCTTCTCAAAGTCCGAAGCCTCGACCTGCGGAGCTAAACAGCTTTCCATCGGAATCTCTAAAATAGAATTTTCACCGCTCGGCGAACTACGCGCCTGTTCGACGCGCGCCTGCAAAGATTCGAGATAGAACTTCGCGTTCTCGAAAACTTGCCCGCTATACACGCCCATATGTCCGGGGATAACACGGCTTCTGCCTCTGCTTCGTAAGCGTTTTAAGGCGCGGGAAAACATTTCTGGAGTGCCGAACGACGACAGAAAAGTCGCGTTTCCGAATATCTCGTCGCCGACTATCAAAAGGTCTGCTTCGGGGATGTCTATGTTTAACGAACTCAAGGTTTTGCCCGGGTTGTGGAAGACATCGAGCGTCAGCCGCCCCCACCTGATTACTGTTTCGTCGGAAATCTCGATGGTCGGCTGCACAAAAGACGCTCGCTCTTCTTCCGTGAGAGATTTCTGCGAATTGAAGGTGTGCAGATAATTTTTATGGGCGATGATTTGCGCTTTGGGAAACAACTTCAATGCCGCGATATGATCGCTCATATAGTGCGTGCAAAGAATCAGGCGAACCTGCTTTTTAAGCTCGTCCTCGATAAAACCGCGCAACTCTTCCGCGTCTTTGCGGCTCGCTAGACCGTCTATTAACAAAACTTCGTCGCCATTTATCAAAGCCGTCGCGTTCGCTTGGTAAGCCTCGCCGACAAACACATAAATATCCTGTTCAAGCTGCTCTTTTCGCATCAAGTTATACCTCGCTTAGATTTCATAATGCTTCGAGTATAGACAATGCAATCAAGAGCGTCTTGAATGTTTGTAACATGATTTTGCATATTCGCCGGGCGTGAGATGAGTGATGCGTTTGAAATGGCGGTTGAGGTGGCTTTGGTCGGTAAATCCGCTGTAAATAGCGGCATCTGCAATCGGCATCCCTTCGGCAAGTTTGGCTTTGGCACAAGCAACGCGCAGTTGGACGAGGTATTCGTGCGGCGCAAGCCCGACGTGCTGTTTGAAAGTGCGGCTGATGTGAATC
>JAIVJJ010000104.1 GCA_020200095.1 Acidobacteriota bacterium
GTCTGATCTGCTGCTGGCACGAAAGACAATTGATTACCCGTTCATTTCATACGCTACGCTCGATCAATTCGTTACGCTTCATGACCGGGCATTTTACCCCGCCGGCAGCGCGCCGGTTAACGATATTCAACTACCGTTTTTCGGCAGTTAAAGCCCCTATAACTTAGCGGCGTAAATTGTTGAAGAAATTGGAGATTCGGGCGTGAAGCCTATAACTCAGTTATACTGAAATTATAGGCAAATTATACCCTTTTTTATAGACACAGCTTGACGATTTTCATTACCCTGTTAGGCTATGAATACCAGCCGGTGGTCTTACCCTATGCGCTGGAATTTCTAACTTTTAATCAATTAAATCTATGCCCCACTCGCCTTTCCAATGCTCAACTTGTCGCCGTTCGTTTTCAAGTACGCGATGCTGAGAAATCATTCCCGCGAACATCAGAAGCAAACCAAACATTGCAACAACTGCGGCACGAACTATCCGAACAACGCTTATCATAAATGTTAGAAAAAGAGATTTGGAGTGTTATGTAGTTCTCAAAATCAAAGAATTAATCGTTACGCCTTAAATTATTTACATAGATTTAAATAAAACCCTTGCAAATTTATTTTAATTCAATTATCCTGTTGGATGCGTAAAAAGCAATAGGGGTATTCACCGGCGAAAGTTTGGCGAACCTGGACGGTGAAAACCCCTAAAATTAATTTTTCTTTGCCTAAAGCAAATTAAATTAGGTTCTAAAAAGAACCCGCTTTTGTCTGGCATTTCAGCCAGACAAATCAAAAAGTTACTCCAATTTTGCTGCTTTGTCAAGGAAAAAATTGATCTTTCAATTCTTACATAATAATTAACAACCCGGTTTGCCAAAAGTGAGGACGAAAATTATGAGAAAAAGAATGATTAAATTAGCAGTTGCGGCAACAATTACTTTCGTTATTAGTGTTACCTTTGGCTTTGCTCAAATTAAAAAATATGACGAGAAAGCCCAATTATTGTTGTCAAATTTAGCTACTCCAGAAAAAGAACTTTACGTTACTTTTCAATTTGGGCAGGTACTTAAAAAAGACGAAATATCTAAAATTAAGTACCCAGATTCAGTGAAATTTACGACCGTGTTTATTGGAGAGATGAAACCTGACGGCTTTCACGGCGGTAATCAACCAGCTTACGGCAATGACACCCCTTTAACCGTGTTGGAAAGATTCAAGAGTGATATGAATCTCGCTCTCGTGGAACTGGAAAGGACAAAACCCAGTCCTGAAATAACATTTCCGAATTTTGAAGATTATGGGGTTTATGGTTTTACGGTAAAAGGGCGAACTGGCGAGATTTTAAAGTTGATGCAAACAGAGCAAAATCTCGACTTACTTGATGTTACGGAGGATAGCTCTAAAACACCCCTTCAACTTTCTAAGGAACAAAAAAAAGGTTCGGAATTATCCGAATCTTTTTCATTAGACCGTTCTATAAATAGGCGTATTTTGCCGAATGAAGGTAGATTTAGTGCTTATGAAAATTCCGCTGGGAAAAGAGTTGTGGTCAATTGGTTTTTCTTTAATACTCGAGAGGATTTAAGTGGGTTCTTTAATGATGATGCGTACGAACACCAAACAGTTTTAAATAAACGTGATGGTAGCGTCTATTTGGGTCCTGTAAGCACATCTTTATCGAACATGCCGAGCTACTATTTGGATTCGACTGATCTTAACAACCAAGGTATTGGCGGTACTGCTCAAGAACCTGATTGGTCAATGGGAACTTACAAAGCATCTCAATTACAAACGGGAGTTTGGTACTACACCGCAATTACTTGTGATAAGGGGAATGCAGACAAGGATACTGCAAAACTGTCGGTTCAAGCTATTCAGACTTATTGCAGTAGTAGTCCTTGGTGTGTAACTGGTAATCGGAAGGATACGCAATTTATTAGGACAGCTTGGGATATAAGCATTCCTACTTCCTTTAGCTGGAAAAGGTCGAATATTCTCGACGCTGATAAAACACTTATCCCCGCCGGAAGAGATACAGAAATTATTTTAACCGGAACCGGTTTTTCTGCACCCTTTGGGGCTAGAGTCAAAATTGGTAACACTACCTATCCAATCCACTGGGGTGCGCAGACGAGGTATATAAACCCAAATCAGGTTGGAGTTAAAGTCAATATTGCCAATCCCTATATTGATTTTACCTTGTGGGTTGTTTCCAACGATGGAA
Source organism: Acidobacteriota bacterium (assembly GCA_020200095.1). Lineage (GTDB taxonomy): Bacteria > Acidobacteriota > Blastocatellia > Pyrinomonadales > Pyrinomonadaceae. Next base: position 2,219 of record JAIVJJ010000104.1, read on the forward strand.
ATATAAGCAATCAGGTAAAAGGTTTTAGAAGTTACGGTACAATTGGTATAACGCTCATTACTCCAAATAGAGTGCGCGTTGGACAAGGTGGTTGGTTAGCTGTTTCTGGTTATGGTATTAGACCTGGGGTGCGTGCTTATGTAAATACTTGGCAAATTGATCCGAGCGGTATTGATCGAATAAGCGACGAGTTCGTTTGGGTTTATGTTAAAATGAACACAATTGGAACTTTCACAATGAAATTAGAAAATCCTGACGGAACAAGCGCAACAAAAAACTTCTCTGTTTTTTATAAGTAGCCGATCTAAACAATTTAACAAATTCCCTACCCTAGCAAACGCTAGGGTATTTTTGTACTACAAACTTTTTAATAGCGTTATGAGAATTAAAGTAGAGCGAGCCGAAAATCGGTTCGCTCTTTGTTTTGGCAATAAAGGCGAAAAACTAATCACAATTGTTTTGATAAATTATTTGACGACTTCTTGTATAATTCCTTTTCGAGTGACAATCAGCCTAATCACCTATCCACAACCAAGTCTTAAACTCATTGCAAAATGACCGTTCTGTATATCGGGTCAATATCATAGTGCGACAGCTAAGCGTGAACAATTAGCATCGTTTGAATCACGATTAAAATTAGGCTTATTGGTCGTTTCAACTCTTAACATTTGATTTCTCGTTTCCATTCTTTTCGACTGGCGAACTGCTTTGAAATGATAAATGCTCTCATCTTTAATCCAGGCACCACAGACGAGTTTTTCCGACGGGCGGCAGATTCTGGTTTTGTAATCGGCGAGAAAATATAATTTGCCCGCGTTATCTTCGGCTTCCAGACCGTCGAGCGTTTCAAAGATTTTAATTTTTTGCCCGGCGAGCTTTGGATTGATATAAACTTTCCGCTGGTTGAAATGTAGTAAGCCGTTCGCTTCTACTCTTTTTGATTGCCGCTCACACCAAGCTAATTTTTCCAGATTATTGAGAACGTCCGGCAGCGCGAAGAAATCTTGTTCTGTTAATCGACCGGCGGACGGTTTTCCTTCAAGGGCGAGATGACCGCGAATTTCGTTTCGGTATTTTACATATTCAGGTAAGTGTCTTTTTAACGAACAAAATTGCTATCGGTCAAAACGCTTGTAAAATTCGTTCATATCGTCGCGGAAGGCGCGTTCTAATTTGCCATTCGTCTGCGGGTGATGGACTGCGGTGTGGATCAGCCGGATATTCAATCGCCGGCAGAACTCCTGTAAAAGTTTTCCTTTGAAGAATGAGCCGTTGTCAAAAACTATCGCCTGCGGAATCGTTTGATATTTTCGCATTGCCTCAATCATTGCCTGAATGGTCGTGTTGACAGTAACTTCACGGAACAAATCGCAAAAGACATAAGCGCGCGAATAATCATCGAGCAAAGTCAATTGAAAAGCAGTGTGGTCTTCATCGGTTAAAGTTACCTTTTCCATCAGGTCGCCGTGCCACAACCGGTGCGGGTGATGTCTTTCGTAAAAACACCAGTTCGGTTTTGGCGACGGCGAGTCAATTTCCCGGATAATACTTTGCTTGATTCTTTTAGCTGTCGAAGGGCTGATACTGATGCTGTATTGATTTTGTAAATCCCAAGCCAGACGCTCGCCTCCGAGAAACAATTTGTGCTTTATCTTTTGCCGGATAAAAAGTTTTTCATCGGCGGAAAAACGGCGAGCCTTGAAAGTCGGCGGCGGTCTTTTCGGAACGCGCGACAACGAATATCGTTTTCTGATTCGCTGGATTGTTCGCGGATTAATCGTTTCGTTTTCAAACTTATAAAGTCTTCGGCTAATTTGATAAGAACTCAAAGTCGGGTGACGCCCGCAAAGACTTACAATACTTTTTTCCTTTTCTTGTTTGAGCCGGTTGTGAGCGGGATATTTCCTAATCATAGGATTTTCTATTTCCCGTCGAACGGCATCAATTGCCCGGAGGCGCAACTTGCCAAGACTGCCACGGCTGATTTGAAATTTTTGGGATACTGCTTTGACGCTC
>JAIVJJ010000248.1 GCA_020200095.1 Acidobacteriota bacterium
AAACAGACTTTCTATCTGCACCTAAAAGAATGCGAGTGGCGTTTTAATAATCGTTCAAAGAACTCGTATCTTGAACTCTTGAAGTTATTGAGAGAAAATCCTCTCTAAACTTCCCTAGACCCATAATTTATTAAATTTGATGTTTGAAGATTATTTGCTAAAGAGTATTGAGTAAATATGATTTCGGTTCGCCCAGCCATTGAAAATGACATTGAAGTTCTTTGCTCGTTTGACCTAATCGCACAATGTGAAAATGAGCGTCGAGAGTTCATTAGGCGTGAGGTAACTTCCGGTAATTGCTTTGTCGCTGTCGCAGACAAAAAAGTTATTGGTTATGGCGTTTTGAATTACACTTTTTATTATGTCGGCTGTATTGATATGCTTTATATATATTCTGACTACCGGCGAAGCGGTGCGGGCGCGGCGTTGTTACATCATATGGAGTCGCTTTGCCAAACTCCAAAATTGTTTACTTCGACAAACCTTTCTAATTTGCCGATGCAATCACTGCTTGCTAAGCTGGACTACGTTTTAAGCGGAGTAATTCATAATCTTGATGAAGATGACCCGGAGATTGTGTATTTCAAGCGGCTTCGGTGAAAATAACGGGCGGGCTAACAATTCATTGAACACGAGGTGGAAACAGCGACTTTCATTCAAAGTTAGATAAGTGAGTTTTCGATGCTTCCGTAATTTCCCAAGCCGATTCGGTTTTTAACAATTTACTCATCAAAGAAGCGTGAATCGAATGCCCACTTTTCTCGGCTTTTATTTTTCCTAAAATCGGCATTCCCAAAAGCGCAAAATCGCCGACAATATCGAGAATTTTATGGCGCACGAATTCGTCTTGGAAACGAAGCGGATTTGCATTGAGCATTCCTTCCGGCGTTAAGACAATCGCGTTTTCGAGCGAGCCGCCTTGAGCAAGATTTGCTTTTCTTAACATTTCAATTTCAGCCGTAAAACCGAATGTTCGCGCCGAAGCGATTTCTCTTCCAAAAGAACCGTTTTCTAAAACGAAATGATATTTTTGCTGATTGATAAAAGGATGTGGAAAATCAATCGAGCAATCAATTTCAAATTTAGCGGAAGGCTCGACCGACATTTTCCGGTCGCCTTGTTCAAATTCGACCTTTTTTTTAATTTTCAAAAATCGGCGCGGCGCGTCCTGTTTTTTTATTCCTGCCTTTTCGATAAATTCGATAAAAATTTCGGATGAACGATTCCGCCGATTTCGATTGTTTTGGATATTGTTTTTTGATTGTTCATTATTTTTTCTGTCCGAAGAAAATTTTTCATTTACAAAAGACGTGCCAGCTATGCGGAGAAATGCAATTTGTCGCAAATCAAAGCATTTTAATTTTTATACTTATCTTTGTACTCGATTAATGTTGCAGTTTGTCCACAAACTCGGTTGTAAAAATGCAACTTCAATCTCTTCCTTGACTGGAAAGGCGCGTCTAACCTAGCATTTATCAAATAATACAAATCGAATTTAGCGGTAAATTTTAGAAAGTTTTATAATTGGAGCAATGGTAATAAAAACAGCAGGTTTAAAAAGCGCAAAATCTTCGGAAATAAAAATTGAAAATCAATCGAGCATTGATTTACCGAAAGATACGTTGGTAAACATTCAAAAAATCTTTTCATTTCTGTCGATTGAACATCTTCGCGGCTTGGAAAGAGTGCGGCTCGTGGATTTTATTAACGACCCGCGATTGAAAAACGCAAACGTTCCGATGAAAGGCGATTTGCCCGGTTTATATCATCCGCGAGTGCAGGGAAAATCAGCGTGGTTGGAAATATCAATCGGCGCACTTCTACAACCGACTGAAACTTTTGCCAAGCGCTGGATGGCGAAAACTTCATTCAAAAGCAATCTGGCAGGTTTGATTTTTTCGCTTGTCGGGCAGCACTATTATTTGACTTTGCGACATTCGGTCAAGAAACAAAATCTAGAACCGCAAATTCGACAGTACGCTGAAAAAAATTTGCGGGTATGGAGCGAAAAAAATGCGGAAAACAGCCGCCGAGCAAAATTGTTCAAACCCTTGCGACCGTATATGGAGCGCTGGGCAAAGTGGCTGAATAAAAAAGCCTCAAATGCACAGAAAAAATCTTAAAAAATATTTAACTTGTAAGTAAAAATTTTATTTTCATCACACCCGAAAACAAATGAATAATAAAACGTAGGCACGACCGGGTTGACTTCACACGTCTTATCGTTGGATGAAGTGCAATATCTCCGCATCTGTTAAATAACTAAAATAAAATATGTTAAAGCACGCAGTAAATTACTATAACCAACTTTTAGAAGATTCTGATTTAGCCGAATCGTCGCGCCAAGCGTTAGACGAAGGATTAGAAGAGGCAAAATTGATATTCGGCGGGAGAAGAGTTTCGCCGTATTTGCGCCCGCATTTTGTTGCCGAAACGGATTGGCTGCGCGTAACGCAAATTTGTGAAACCGTCTGGAACGCTTTGCAGAAAGTAAAAGATGCGGCGGTTGAAAATGAGGAAATTTTAGAAGAACTCGGAATAACGGAAATCGAGCGCGAACTTATCGCTATTGACCCAAAATATCGGCTGGTTTCGCCAACGGCGCGGCTCGATTCCTTTTTGACCGAAGACTCTTATTCGTATGTGGAGCTAAACGGCGAAAGTCCGGCGGGAATCGCTTATGCTGATTCGGCAACGGAAATTTTTCAAAATCTTCCGGTAATGAAACGATTTGCCGAGCGTTTCGATGTGCGCGGTTTTTCAGGACGACCGAAAATGTTAGGTGTGTTGCTTGACGCTTATACCGAATTTCTCGGACGAAAGCCGGAAAAAAATCCTGTAATTGCAATTGTTGATTTGAAAGATTTGCCAACTCAGCAAGAATTTGAGCTTTTCAAAGATTATTTTGAATCGCAAGGTTATACCTCCTTAATTTGCTCACCCGAAGAATTGGAATTTGACGGAAAAAATCTCGTTTTTAAAGGCGTAGCAATTGATATAGTTTATAAGCGTCTTTTGGTTAATGAATATCTGCCGATTATGGACGCCTCGCCCGCGCTGCTTGATGCTTACCGAGCAGGCGTGATTTGTATGGTCAACAGTTTTCGTTCAAAATTAGTTCACAAAAAGGCGATTTTCGCCGTTTTGACAAATGAAAAATACGCGCATCTTTTTAACGAAAATGAATTAAGCGCAATCAAAGCGCACATTCCCTGGACGCGCAAATTCCGCGAAGAAAAAACTTTTTATCAGGAGCAAGAGATTGATTTGGTCGAATGGACGCGGGCGAATTCAAGTAAATTAGTCCTCAAACCAAATGATGATTACGGCGGACACGGCATTTACATCGGCATTGAACAACTCGTTGATTTAGATCCGCTTCTTTTTAACGGCAAAGTCGGCTCGGCGTTTACACGGCTTTCTTCTTCGGAACTGGCGAATGTTTCTTCGGGCGGCGGAATGGTGCCGACATTTGTTATTCGTGAAAAACAAAATGGCTGATATTTTCGACGAATTTCAAAACTTGATAAAGAAACTCAATCATGAACAAATTGATTACGCCGTTTGCGGCGGTTGGGCGGTGGCAATACACGGCGCACCGCGCGCAACGGTTGATATTGATTTGCTTGTACTGTCTGAGAATCTTTTGAAGGCTTGGAAAATTGCCGGAGATTTAGGTTATGAAGTTGAAGGTTTACCGCTTTCTTTTAATCAAGGAATTATAGAAATTCGCCGAATTTCCAAAATTGATGAAGAATCAAAAACGCTTTTTACCATAGATTTTCTACTCGTTACCGAAGGATTAAAACGAGTTTGGGAAACGCGCGAAAGCATTGATTTTGAAGACGACAAAGTGTGGGTAGTTTCTCGTAAAGGCTTAATTTTTATGAAAAACCTCAGCGGGCGCCCGCGAGACCTCGGCGACATCGAAAGTTTAATGGAGGCTGAAGATGAAAGTTGATATGGCACCGAAAGCGGTTAAGGGAAGGCTTAAATTAGTTTCGCAACTTTGGCGGCTAAGTATTTCTTTGCAAAAAGCTAAAAAGGAAACTGACGCTCGGCGAAAAGGTAAAGTTATTTCCCAAAAAAACGATAATGAAACTTTCACCTCCTTAAACTAACCAGAATGAAAACATTAGAAAAAAAATTACGCCTGCGCGAACTCTCTGAAGAGTTTGAACGATTAGAACGCAAGTTAAAACTTGGCGGCGGCGCGGAAAAAATCGAGAAAATTCACAATCAGGGAAAACTGACGGCGCGGGAAAGAATTGATTTACTGTTTGATAGAGACGCTTATCAACAGGAAATCGGTCTTCTGGTTGCTTACGACGAATACAAAGGTCAAGCGCCTGCCGCCGCCGTTGTTACGTCAATCGGGAAAATTCACAGGCGTGAATGTGTTGTTGTAGCTAACGATGCAACTATAAAAGCGGGCGCTTGGTATCCCGAAACTATTAAAAAGATTTTGCGAGCGCAGGAAATTGCGATGCGCTGCCGCGTTCCGATTATTTATCTGGTTGATTCGGCAGGCGTGAATTTGCCGTATCAAGGCGGTGTGTTTCCGGGTCAATACGGCGCGGCGCGAATTTTTTATTACAACTCAATAATGCGCCGTTATTTAAGAGTTCCCCAGATTGCGGCGGTTATGGGAATGTGCGTTGCGGGCGGCGCTTACTTACCCGCACTTTCCGATTCGATTTTAATGGTTGAAGGAACTTCCTTTATGGGTTTGGGCGGCGCAAATCTCGTGAAAGGCGCGACCGGACAAACGATTGACAACGAAACTTTGGGCGGCGCGATGACGCACAATTCGATTTCTGGCGTCGCCCATTACCGCACTGCAACCGAGCAGGAGTGTTTGGAAAAAATTCGAGAATTGGTTTCCGAACTGCCGAAAAAAGAAGAGACGCGCGTTTCCATAACTGAAGCAAAACCTCCTAAAACCGAGCCGGAAAAACTCTACGAAATTCTGCCCGACGACCATCGCGCTCCATATAATATGCGCGAAGTTTTGAATTGCATTTTAGATCAAGGGAAGTTAGACGAATTTCAAGCCGACTACGCAAAAGAAATGATTTGCGGCACGGCGCGAATTGCCGGAATTCACGTTGGCATCATCGCTAATCATCGCGGTATGGTTCAGCAAAAAGGCAAACAGCCCAAATTCGGTGGAATTGTTTATACCGAATCGGCAGAAAAGACAGCGTATTTTATCGAAAACTGCAACCGTCTGAACACGCCGATTTTATTCGTGCAGGACGTTTCCGGCTTTATGGTCGGTGCGGAAGCCGAGCATTCGGGTATTATTCGCGCCGGAGCGCATTTTGTCGAAGCGATGGCAACATCAATAGTTCCAAAATTAGTTTTGACAATCAATCACGCTTCCGGCGCGGGCTATTACGCGATGGCTGGACAAGGCTTTGACCCGGATTTTATTTTCAGCTTGCCGACGGGCAGAATGGGCGTAATGGAAGGCGATTCGGCAGCGCAGGCGATTTTCGGAACGCAGCTTGAAAAATTGAAAAAAGAAGGCAAAGAACCTGACGGAGAATTGAAAGACGAAATGGGAAAAGTCCGTCAAACTTATGAGCGCGAACTCGACGCGAAATACGCCGCCGCGCGAGGTTTTGTAGATGCCATTGTTACTCCTGAAAACTTACGAAATGCTTTGCAAATTGCTTTGGAAACGACCTTGAACACTAATAAACCGCATCTCGGCGCTTTTGTCTTACCGGAAAATATTTAATCCCGGAGAACTTCCGCTCGCAAAACTTCGTTTAAGAATTTGCCCGAAAAATAAACTGTGGAGGAATTAGTTATGTTCTGTCCGAAATGCGCTGCGGATATATTATCCGATGAAACGAAGTTTTCTTCAAAATGTGGTTTCATGCTTCAAGGGGTTAGAAAAGCTCTTGAGAGCAGCGGGAAAAACGAAGACTTTAAAGAGATTTCAAATTTTCAAAAGGGTATCAAGTTCGGCATCAAACTTTTGCTTCTTTCTTTAATTTTAATTCCGGCATTCCAAATCCTCGGCGGATTTTTCACGCCCGAAGATCGTCTGGTTGAAAGCTCGCCAAGTTCGAGTTGGTTTGATTCACTCGGAAACGCTATTTTGATTACTTTGTTTTTAGCGGGCGTGGCAAGAATTTTTTACGCCTTTGTTTTTGAAAGTGCTGCAAATAAAACAGACTCAAAATCAAAACAGAGTAAAGAATTTACCGATAAAGATAAAGAAAAATATGCTTTACCGCCTTCGCAAAGCGTCCCAATTTCGGATTTTGGAAAATGGAAAACAACTGACGAATTGTTTGAGCCGATTTTTTCAAAACAAAAAATATCGGGCGAGTTGAAATGAAATTTACCGTCGAAGAATTTTTAGCAAAACTGCCTTTACCTGCGAATGAAAAATATGCGGGGCGGTGTGCCTTTCATTGAAGTCTTAAATAAAGGCGAACTAAAAATCAAGCTTTTTGCTCCGCGTGGGCGGGATTTGCAAACGCCGCACCAGCAAGACGAGATTTATGTAATCGTTCAGGGAACGAGCGAGTTTTTATTCGGCGACAAACGCATAAAGTGCAAATTCGGTGACGTTTTGTTTGTTCCCGCCAAAACGGAACATCGTTTTGAAAATTTCTCGGAAGATTTTGCGACTTGGGTGTTCTTCGTCTAAAGATTTTACATAAATCCAAACGGTTTGTTAAAGAGTTTTTATTAACTCTTTGTAATCCGTAATTGACGCCTCGATCACTTCGTAACAATCTTCGCGCCCGTAAATGCCGGCAATTTCGCAGCGATTCGGCTCGCTTGGGAAATTTTTATAAGTTAAAAAATAATGCTGCAGGCGCATTAAGATTGCTTTCGGAAGTTCGGAAATATCCAGATAAGATTCGTAAACTTTATCGCCCGCGAGAACGGCAATAATTTTATCGTCTGCTTCGCCGCCGTCTAAAAGACATAGCCCGCCAATCGGCGTAGCTCGCAAAATAATATCGCCACGCGGAATGTGATGTTCCGAAAGCACCAGAATATCGAGAGGGTCGCCATCGCCCTTTATAACCGTTTTGCTCGATTTTTCCTGTGCTAAACGAGCAATGTTTGCACCGCAAAAAGTTTGCGGTACGAAACCATAGTTTGCAGGAACGACGTTTGAATACTGTTGTGGGCGGTCAATTTTTAGGTAGCCCGACTCTTTATCAATTTCATATTTAACCGTGTCGCGCGGCACAATTTCGATAAAAACCGTAACTTCCTGCGGAGCATTTGTGCCGATTGAAATTCCGTGCCACGGATGCGCTTTGTTGGTTCTGAACATTATCCTTTTTCTTTTCCTATTGTAAATTTATCCTCTCTGCTTTTAAGTCATCGGCTTCAATTATTCGCAAAATTTTTTGTCGTGTAAAAAGCCGTGCGAATCAAAACACGTGGTTTTTACTTTTAAAGTATAGCAAGAAATGTTTCAATGATTATAGTAACTCTAGCGGCAATGAAACATATGTCAATAAAGATTTGTGTAATTAACAAGGATAAAATAAAGAAACCTAAGATGCTAAAAGTTTTAATTTTAATTACCTTTTGTTCAGTGGCGTTTATCGGTATCGCAAGCGCGCAAAATAAATCAACAGACACAAAAGCTAAACAACTTCCATCAAAAATTACAAAGAAAGCCAATCAGCGCCCATCTGCTGAATCGTCGAAAACCAGGCAGTCAGAGCCGTTTGAAAAAGCCTCCGTCGAGACGATGGAAGCGCAATGCGTTAAATTCGAGACCGAAGCCGGCGAAATAGAAATAGAAATGTTTCCCGAAAGCGCGCCGGAATCCGTGCGAAGCTTTCTCAATCTGGCAGCAACCGGCGCTTTTGACACTACCACTTTTAGTCGAGTGGTGCGCGGCTTTATCGTGCAGGGAGGCGACCTTTTCACGCGCCAGAAGATGACACCCGAACTCGACAAACGCGCCCGACGCACGCTTCCCGATGAACCGGGCTTAGTCAAACACGAACGCGGTATCGTTTCGATGGCTCGTTCGAACGAGCCAAACAGCGCCACGACCAACTTCTTTATTCTTGTTGGTGAAGCAGCGCACTTGAACGGAACTTTCGCCGCCTTTGGGCGCGTCACTCGCGGAATGGAAGTCGTAGACGCGATTAACAAAATGCCGGTCGAAAGCGAAAAACCGATTAAACCTGTTCGCGTCACGCGGGCAACTGTCGCGCTTTGTCAGACACCTTTAAAACCTTAAATTTTACCGCTTCAATAAAACTTGCGTCAAGATGAACGAAGCAATCGTTGTCGAAAATTTTAATAATACAATCGTTATTCGTTTCAATCGCCCGCAAGAGCGCAATCCGCTTTCGATTGCCGTTCTTGAGAAAATCGAAAGCATTCTGGAGAATATAAATCCGAATGTTGAAGCGATGATTTTCACCGGAACAAACGACGTTTTCGCGTCGGGCGCTGATTTGCGCGAGATTGCCAAAGTAACAAAAGACACGGCGAAAGAGTTTGCCTTGCGCGGGCAAAATTTGATGAACAAAATCGCCGCGATGGAGCAAACCACAATCGCCGCGATTAACGGATATTGTTTTGGCGGCGCGTTGGATTTAGCTCTGGCGTGCGACAAAAGAATTGCTTCCCCGAACGCTCAATTTTCTCATCCGGGCGCGAACCTCGGAATTATTACCGGTTGGGGCGGAACGCAGAGATTGCCGCGTTTAATCGGCGAAGCAAAAGCCTTGGAGATGTTTTTGACGGCAAAAAGGGTTTCGGCAGATGAGGCGCTGCAAATCGGGCTAATTGACAAAATTGCGGGAAATCCTTTAGCAGAAGGCTTGGCATTTATTTTAGATTAAAAGTTTTTGAGCAAACCGATGGCGTGGCGTTTCATCAAAAAACTATGAAAAAATTTATTGTCGGCTATGCTTTGTTAAAGCTGTTTTTGCTTGCCGCGTTTTTCACCTTCTCGTTTACCGCGTGTCAAACCGCTAAACTTTCCGGCGTTGAACCGACGCCTACTGCAACGCCTCCGAATTCGTCTTCTCCGCAAACAAACGACAATATCAATCGTTCGGTGAGCGAACCGTATCGCGGCGACCTTTCTATTTTTGAAGGCGAAGAGCGAGCCAAAAATTTACAGATTGACCGCGTGATGGACATCTTGAAAATCTCGGAGGGCAAAAACGTAGCTGACATCGGCGCGGGTTCGGGCTGGTTCACGGTTCGCGCCGCAAAACGAGTCGGAGGTCGTGGAAAAGTTTTCGCCGTCGAGATAAATCAGGATTACATCAATCACATCAACGACCGCGCCAAAAAAGAAAATTTTGCAAACATCCAAACGGTTTTAGGAACCGAAGACAATACGAAACTCGCCGCCAATTCGGTTGACGCGGTTTTGATTTTGAAGACTTATCACGAAATCGCGCAGCCAATAAAAGTTTTGCAAAACATACGAAAATCTTTGAAAAAAGACGCGCTCGTTGGCATTATTGACAAAAACGGCGAAGGCCACGACCACGGCATTGATAAGGAAAAAGTCATCGAAGAAGCGAAACGCGCCGGTTTTGTGTTGAAGGAAGAATTCGATTTCACGAAAGACGACGGAATGGATTATTTTCTCGTCTTCCATGCGACAAAATAAAACAAGTTCGCGAAATTGTTTGTATTTAGAAAATTCAAGCATAAAGAAAAAGGCTGAACAATTTCAGCCTTTTTCTTTATGCTTGAATTGAGCGCTGTATTTCTAAAACTTAATCGGGCAATTTATTTCATCCTTATATCCGTATGATGAACAATCATCCAGTTTTTTCCGCTTTTCTTCCAAACGGTTACGGTGCGGGATGTAAAGTCTGACATCTTACCTTCCGGCGAATTTCCCATACCCTTGGCGACTGCCGTAACTACCGCCGTCTTTTTATCAATCCAACTAACCTTCATATCCGAAAGCACTACATTACTAATACCAGCGTTCTTAATTCCCGTGAGTTCGAAGTTTCTATCATGAATCCCGTCTTGATAAACGCCTTGATAATTGTCAGCGAGCATCTTGCCAAAATCGTCCCAGCGTTTATCCTGTATCGCCTTCCAAGCCATCTGCTCTTGATTCATAATCATCTGGTCGGTTGTCATTTTCTTTGACATCTTATCGTCTGTTTTCATCGTATCCTGTGCGAAAGCGGACAATGCCAGACATAAAACAAACGTTAAAGCTAACGTAATTTTCATTTTCATATTTTTATCTCCTTAATTTTCTCTTAAACCTGATTGAATGTTTCGATTGATTTAGCCGGACAAAAACGAAAGTCGCGTCTTTTCGGCTAAATATTGTTCGCCGACGAACTGCTTCGGGAATTGAAAAGATTTTTCACCCAAAATAATAACTGCAAAGACATAATTTGACAACGTATCTATGCGGTTCAGGAATAATCACGGAATCTGGAATGATTAAATCAAATATCGCGGACTTTGACGCTAAAGTTATTTGTCGGGCATTTTGTTTATGATTTCCATTGTCTTTGCGCTCACGGTGCAAACTCTTTTCAGCAAATCAATCACCTGTTCTTTGTAGTCTTCAAATTTGTAAGTATTGAACCGTTCAGCGATGGTCGCGTCCTGCGGTTTCTTTTTCTTGTATTGATCTAAAATCCATTCGAGCGCGGAACGATTTCCGAGTTTGTATTCCCAGGCGAGCGACGGAACGCCCGCGAGCGTCGTGTGCGAATCTATCTCGATTGTGCCGCTGGCTTTGTCGGCGCGAAGTTTTGTTTTCGGTTTGGAAGTAAAGACTTCAACAACGGTTTCAATTGCTGCGGCGAACAAATTATTCTGTTTGGCTTTATTCTTCGCGCTCAAATCCAAATCTTTTCTTTCGAGCGGAAATGGCTCTTGAGTTTCGTAATTGATGTGTAAATCCATCAACGCAGCGCCCCAATCGCGCCATTGAAAGAAATCATCATAAAACGGCAGACGCGGAAACTCGCGTTTGAGATTCTGCTCGTATTTTTTGCGGTAATCGGGCGAATGAAGCACGGCGTAAGTGTAATAAAAGATGTCTTGTTTCGTAATCCGCGCGCCGTTCGATTCTTTGTAATGAGTTTGAAATTGAGTTAAGCCCCAATCGGTGATGTTTTCGTGTTTTTGATTTGAATTTTTATCAATGTGAAACAAAGGTATGCATTGAGTCTTCTCAATTGTATCTTGTCCAATGATTAAATTAGAGGCTAAACAATGAAATGGTTTATTCGCACTAACACCCGGAATTCCTATTGCTAAATTTGGGACTTTAGAATTATAAATTTCACGCCATTGGAAAACACGACTATTTAAATCGTTATCAAAATAAAGATATTGCTTAACAAATGGTCTATACAAAGATAAAACCACAGAATTATTCTCAAATTTTAATTTTTTTCCGCTATCAAACACTGATTTCAATCTTTCATCCCATTTAATTTCCGTATTAATTGCATCATTAACAATAGGATTTTCGTTATATGTTTTGATTAGGAAAGAGATTTTTTTAACTAATTCATCTTTTGATAGAGAGTGCGCCCATTCATCTCTCTTGGTTTGTAAACCTGCGGAGAAAAGTTGAAAAACTGCTTCTTCCGATTTGCCCGCTTTCACGTCTTTATCAACCAACGGCAATAAACTATCCCAATCGTTGTCGGTCTGATTAATCCAATTGTTTTTCGCGTCGTGTTCGATGCGTTCAAAGGCGATTGTCGAAATCGGATTTTCGCGTATCCATTCGAGTTTCTTTTCTTTGCGCCAGAAATCATCGAGTTCGATGTAATGAATTTTGCATTTATGTTTATCTTTTTGTTTTTCCGAGTTTTTGATTAAAAAGGCAATGGCAACGCCCGTTTGTATGCCGAAAACATTATGCGTTGTTCCGGCAATTTTCGGATTCGCTCTGACATCGCTTCTTAAATCCACGATATAAATCGAATCGAATTCGTTTTGGACACTTTTTCTAAATCCGTCGAAAGCGCGGCTGTCAATAAAAGTCCGATTGGTGATGAAAGCAATCACGCCGTTGTCGTTCAGTCTGTCCATTGACCAACGATAAAAGCGCGTGAACATATCATAAACAACGATTTGATTCTGCGCTGTTCCATGTTTGATATATGTATCTTTAATTCTCCTATCAATAACTTGATAAGCGCGGTTGGAATTTTGGAAATTGTAATTGGCTTGTTTAGCGTTATACGGCGGATTGCCAATGATAACACTGATTTTCCTTTCGTTTTGGTCTTTAATTCTTTTTGCATTTTCGGAACTGATGCCGAATAAGTTAGCCGTATGCGCATACTTTCCGAAATAAGCATCATCTTTCGCTTTGAAACCTAAATTGTCGAGCGTATCCATAAAACAGATGTTTTTGAATTCTTTATAAATGCCTTTGCGCTGTTGATATGTGTATTCAATATTGAGATTGGCGATGTAATACGGAAGTATAGCCACTTCGTTGGCGTGCAGTTCGTGTTCGTATTTGTATTCGAGGTTGTGAATGTTGATGCGGTCAATCAGTTCGGCGATGAATGTTCCCGTTCCCGTCGCGGGGTCAAGAATGTCCACGCCTTTGTCCGACAAACTTTTACCGAAATGCTTTTCCAAAAGCCAGTCGGTCGAATCAATCATAAACCTGACGATTTCGTTCGGCGTGTAAACGACGCCCAATTTATCCGCGCCCTTCGGATTGTAGACTTTATAGAAATTTTCATAGACGGTCTTGAGAAATTTCTGCTTTTCGCGGTTGTCGTTTATGCCCGAAGCCGCGTCTCGAATCGTTTTGTAAAAATTTTCAATCTGCCGCAGATAGTTTTTGCGAACTTCGCGCGTCATAAACGTATGAATTACGTCTTCGAGTTCGCGGGCGATGTTGTTCGAGCGGTGAAACTCGGCGTCGCCGAAAACATTGGTGAAAATATCTTCGGTCAGAATGTGCTGAATTATCATTTCCCGAACGTCTTCGGGCGTAATTTCGGGATTGATTTCGCTTCTCGCAATCTCCAGAAATAAATTGCGCATCTCGCGGAAGTTTTTATTCTTTTCCGCTTCGAGTTCCATCAGTTCGCGCAAACCTTTGACAATATCCGGCACGTTTTCCTTGAACTGCGCGAGAGCTTTGCTAAATTCTTTTACTTCCGAAGGTTGATAATCAACGAATCTGTCGAGCAAATCATCAAGTAGATTCCATTCATTCATTGGAACACGCATAACTTGTGCGCCTTCCTGAATTAAAACCGCCGTTTGTGTATCTTCAAAGATAATGTTTTTGTTCGGGTAACCTTTTTCACTGAGTTTTATATGAATTTCGTCGTCAAGTTTGTCTTTCGAGTCTTTCGCTTCCCAGTAACCGACATCAATCCCGCCGAAATATTTCAAAGTGCCGTCGGGTATTACACGCTTTCCGCCGCGCCCGATAACATCTTTTTGTTCGACAAGAAGCAAACCTTTTTTCTCGGCGTATGAACGCAGAAGATTGGCAAAGGCAAACGTGATAGAAGTTTCATTGCGCGTGCCGCCCGCGCTGAGAATTTCGTGCAGTTGATTGTGGTATTTGGTGATGAGAAGTTTTGACATAGTTTCGGAAAATTTATTTATTCAAAAACTTGGCAATACCATTCTGACAATCATCGGTCAATCGCGCAATCGTGTTGACATCAACGCCTGAGTTTAGCGCGGTTTCAAACGTCATTCCGTCCATTTGATATAAAAGACGTTTTGACAAGACGACTGCCGAGCGCGAGACTTTTTCATAAACCGACAAGTAGTTTTTCACGTCTTCGGCAAAACTTTCGTCAGCGAAAACGCGATTTATTAAACCGATTTTTTCGGCTTCTCCGGCGGAAAATTCAAAGCCTTGTGTAATGAGTTCAAAACTGCGTTTTTCGGAAACATTGCGGCGCAAAATTGCCATCACCATCGCCGGAACGAAACCGATTTTTACTTCCGGGTAACCGAAACGCGCCGATTTCGCCGCCAGAACAATATCGCAAGCCGTCGCCAAACCGCAGCCGCCAGCCAGAGCGCGACCGTGAACTGCCGCGACGACGGGAACTTTTGTTTTTCTAATCAAAGCGAAAAGCTCCATTAAATTTTCCGCGTCGTCTAAATTTTCTAAAACCGAGCCTTCTGAAATTTTTTGCAGTGCTGACAAGTCCGCGCCCGAACAAAAATCTTTGCCCGCTCCTGCAATAACAATCGCCCGCAAATTTGTATCTTTGTCGGCTTTGCGCAAAGCATCTTTTATGGAGTTTACTAAAGCGTCATTCAGAGCGTTGCGCTTTTCGGGACGATTGAGAGTGATTGTTAAAGCCGAGTTTTCCTGAGCGATTAAAATTTCAGACATTTATTTACTTTGTGATAAAGAGACTGCTTTATCAATTTCCGCCGCAAAATTTTCCATTGTTTTCGCCACAATTGCGATTTGTTCCTGCGCCTCTCGCCAATCTCTCTGCTCGATTGCTTCGCGCACGCCGGGCAAAGTTTTCACGCCATATCCGGTGTAAAAGCCGGGCGCGTAAATTTGATGTTTGAACCAACCGCGGCGAGGCAAACCTTCGCCGCGCGTTAAGTTTCGCTCGGTTTTCATCAAAATTTGGTCGAGAGATTTTTGCGCCGAAGGCAAAATTTGTTTGTTTTTTGACGCCGTTTGATAATTTTTCGCGCTTTCCTGCAATTTCACCAAAGCATTTTGCAAAGGCGCGAAATTCAGATAAGGAACATTTTCTTTCGGTTTAGGCGCGACAAATTTTTGCGTCGGGTCTTGCACGCCGACAAGCATTCCGTCGGCAAGCATCTGATTCATCGTTTTGGTTTCGTCGCGCATCTGGTCGGTCAAAGCCGTAACTTCGCGGACGTAACCGCCGACCGTTTCGGCAAAGTTCGTAAATTCAAACGGCAAAACATCGGCGTTTGCTAATCTTAAAACAGCGTGACCGCAGACTTTAGCGAGCGCAATACCATAATCGTAATTCGGGTCTCCGAAGCGTATAAAATGGTCGAATGAATCGTAAATTGAATGATACGAGCCGCCGCCGTCTTCGCCGCCGAAGCCGATATTTAATGAAGCAATGCCGAGGTGCTGAAGAAACGGCGTGTAATCCGAACCCGAACCGAGCGCGGAAATTCGCAAATCATTGCGCTCCATAGTTTCCTTTCGTGCACTCGGCGAGCCGTTGACGATTTGCCGGGCGCGTGTTCGTTCCCAAACCGTCATTTTCGTTTGCGGGTCGGCGATGTCGCGCCCGACTTCGTTGATAAATTTTTCGAGCGTGTGCGAGCCGCCAATTCCTAAAAATCCGCGTCCGTTCGAATCGGTGTTGATATAAACGGCGGCTTTGTTTTTCAATTCCTGGGCGTGTGTTTCCGCCCATTCGGTCGAGCCGAGCAGTCCCGGCTCTTCGCCGTCCCACGCCGCATAGACGATTGTTCGTTTCGGACGCCAACCGGTTTTGGCAAGTTCGCCGATTGCCCGCGCCTCTTCGAGTTCCGCAACCAAACCGGAAATCGGGTCATCTGCGCCGTTCACCCAAGCATCATGATGATTGCCCCGAATAATCCATTCGTCGGGAAGTTCCTTGCCACGCATTTTGGCAATGACGTTATAAATCGGTTTGATGTCCCAGTTGAATTGGAGTTTGAAATGAACTTTCAGATTATTCGCGCCGCCGAGATGATAAGTTACGGGCAAGGCGCCGCGCCAGTTTGTCGGGGCAACAGCGCCGCCGAGATTACGGAGAATCGGCAAAGCGTCCGCGTAGGAAATCGGCATTACGGGAATTTTCGTCAACGTCGGCGCATTCTTTCTATCAAGTCGTTTAACGCCCTTTGTCGAACCGACATTCGGCGTTGTCGGGTCGCCGGGAAAAACCGGCATATCGGCAACCGAGCCGCGCTGAACGCCGTTTTCGTTGCGCCACGCACCTTTCGGATAAACATCGCCTTGAAAATAACCATCGTCGCGCGGGTCAGAATAAATCAAACAGGCAATCGCGCCGTGTTCAACCGCCACTTTCGGTTTGATTCCCCGCCAACTTCCGCCGTAACGCGCAATTACAATTTTACCTCTGACGTCAATTCCACGTTTTTCTAATTCTTCATAATCAGCTGGAACGCCGTAATTGACGTAAACAACATCGCCCGTAACATCGCCGTCAATCGAATAAGCATTATAAGTCGGCAACTGTTCCGATTTTTGATTTGATGTCGCGTCTTCTTTCAAATCGGGTTCTTCCAGTTTTGCCGTGAATTTTTCCGGCGAAATCATTTCTAAAAGGCGCGTTTTCGGCGTCGGAAACAAAACGTCAAACTGCTCGATTTGCGCGTCAAAGCCCCAGGATTTAAAAAGCGAAAGCATAAACTGAGCGTTTTCCTTTCCGTAAGGTGAGCCGACGTGGTGTGGTCGCGCCGAAAGACGCTTCATCCAATCACGCAGATTTTCGCGTTTTAACGAAACGTCAAATTTTGCTTCGAGAAGTTTTTGTCTGCTAGAATTTTCGGCGGAAAATCCCATTAAAATTTTCTCGTTCGGTACGGATTGCGCGAAAACGGAAACGGTGGAAAGGATGACGAGAAATAATCGAAGAAATGAATTTTTCATAAAAAACTCCGCATTCAAAATTTGGCAAACGAGTTTGATTTCGTGCCTGAAATGTTCAAAAAGTTTAATCTCAAATTTGTGGAATAAAATTTAAAGAGAAACAGATTAATTGTAAAGCGAATGTCAAAAAACTTGCTAGCTACTCGGCTAAAAAATCACGCAGAATTTCCGTAACCGTTTCGCTCGCCTCTTGTTGAACCCAATGCCCGGCGTCGGGAATGTGAAATTGTTCAAACGGCGCGTCAACCGCTTCACCGACGCCTTTTACCGTTTCGGGTAAAATAGCGTGGTCCTTTTCGCCGTAAATAAAAAGGGTCGGAACGCGGATTTTTTCCTGCGATTCTGATTTTGAAAAAAGGCGCGTGAAAACATTAGCGCGGTAATAATTTATCATTGCCGTCAGCGCAAACGGCTCGCTCCAGGATTCTTTGTAACGCTCGATATCTTCAGGCTTAAAAACGTCTTTTTCAGCAGTTGTGTTTTTCAGAGCGTTTTCGAGCATCGCAAAATTGCTTCGGGTCATTAACCATTCGGGCAATTTCGGAATTTGCAGAAAAAACATATACCAGCTGGCAAGAAATTGTTTGAAAGATTGATTTTTGCGCCAAACAGAAATTGGTGGAACTTGTAAAGCGGCAAGTTTCCATACATATTCGGGATGATTTTGAGCTATTGCCCAGGCGACGGCTGCGCCCCAATCGTGTCCGACAATCGCTGCATTTTCACGCCTGAAATAATTAATCAAACCGGTTATGTCGTCCACCAATTTATTTATATCGTAATCGGCAATATTGATTGGCTTGTCCGATAAATTGTAGCCTCGCATATCGGGCGCAATAACTGTATATTCATCGCTCAAAGCAACGAGCTGATGACGCCACGAATACCAAAATTCGGGAAAGCCATGTAGCAAAATAACGAGCCGTTCTCCGTCACCTGCCGCAGCGTAATGAAGCTTTACACCGCCGATTTGCGCGTAATCAAATTTAATTTTATTTTCGCCGTTCATAATAATCCTAAAATTTTCGCGTCCTCGTCAGCTATTTCAATTTTCATTCTGAGCAGCGCGGTTGAAAAAGTTTTGCCTTGCGCGTCGGTCATTAAAGAAAGTGTTCCGCCGCCTCCGAGCGATTCGTGCAACAGAAAATTTAAGGCTTTTAGATTTGGCAGTTCGAACCGCTCAACCTCGCCTTTGACCATTTCGCCGAAATGCGCTTTAACTTTTTCGGCGGTTATTTCCCGCACCAAAAGCGGGTAAAATTCGTCTTTAAGAGCAATAACCCCAACGTTTGCAGTATCACCTTTATCGCCGGAGCGGGCATGCGCCAATTTTAAAAGTTCAATTTTCATAAAATTAAGTTTTGTGAAATTTTCGGTTAAGAGTTATAACCCAAACCACAACAAAGCAAACAAATGCAAAAAGAAACAGCCAGATTACAGACGGCAAGCGTTGATTTTCACCTAAGTTTGCTTGAAAAATTGTCCAACTTATCATATTCAGTAACATTAGAAGTCCGACGCCAAGCCACTCAAATCTATTACGGAAATACTGAAAGGTGTCATTTCTTTTATCTTTTGCTAACCAATAGTTTTTGTTGGGTAAGTTTATGAAAGAATCGCCCATCTTTTCCGTTAAACGCGGGATGCCAAATGAAATTCCCAAAAATAATAAAAGCAAACCAATGTCAAAAAAAAGCGAAAACTGTTTAGACATCCAGCCGTTAGCTCTTCCGTCAATACCAAAATGCGTCGCCATTTCGTTAGGCATCTGTGAATAAAAATAAAGAGATTGGCAGATGAAAACAGATACTAAAAACAATAAAATTAAACGAGATACTCGCATAAATCACCTCTGCTTTTGATAAATAAAAAGCCAATAAAATGCAGCCAGAACAAGCGAATGCGTTATTTTTTCATTTTTAATCAAATTTTCAACTTCCGCGAGCGAAACAAGTTTTGTAACAACGCTTTCGTGTTCGTCAAATTTTGTTTTCGACGTTATTTCGCAATCAAGCGCAAGAAAGTGGTAAAGCGCGTTATTTTGAATAGCCGGATTCGGATGCGATTTTCCCAGAAAAATTATTTGCCGCGCTTGAAAACCCGTTTCTTCCAAAAGTTCGCGCCCTGCGGCTGTGTCTGCCGATTCATCCTCGTCAACCATTCCGCCCGGTATTTCCAAAACAATTTCTTCCGCTCCGTGCCGATATTGTTCTATTAAAACAACTTCGGATTGTTTGGTCAAAGCAATGACATTAACCCAATCGGGATTTTCAAGACAATAAAAAGAACCCTTCTTTCCGTCACTCGCACGTTGACACAAATCTTCTCTAACTTCAAAAACGCGACAGTCGGCAATCTTTTTTGATTCAATGCGCTTCCAAGTCTCGGGTTTAAGGCTCATAAAATTTCGATTTCTATTAAAGTTATGTTTAGATAATAAATCAAGTGAGGAAATTTATGCCGCAAAAATTATTTTTTATTTCATTTATCATCGCTTTGACCGTCGCCGTCGCGTTCGGGCAAAAGACCCTTACTTCTTCACCGAAGCTGTCTCCGACGCCTTTGCCAACTCCATTTTCGATGGAAAATGCTCTTACCGAAGCCGAAAAGCAAACCGACGTTTACCGCGAAAATTTCAATAATCTACTCGCCGAAGAAACAAAAACTTTTGAAGAATACAAAAAAGACGGCGCGTTAAAAAACAGCCGCGCGATTGAATCGAATTTTCTGGTTTACCAATCGGCGAACAATCCCGGTTCGGTCGTCGAATACCGCAACGTCACAAGAGTTGACGGCAAAACCGTCGGCGACAGCGAAAAACGAGCGCAGGATTTTTTTGAAAAAGTTTTGAAATCTTCGACCGCCGACCAAGAGCTGAAAAAAATTCAGCAGGAAAGTTCGCGTTACGATAAGAATCTCGACATTTCCGGTCTAACTCTCAATCAAGCACCTGTTTTACTCGCGCATATTCGTCCGTTTTTCGATTTTCAGTTTTTGGGAAAAGAAAACATCGGTGGAAGTAAAGTCATTATAGACGCCTCTGACCGTTATCAAAACTGATTTTGAATACGAAAAAAGCAATCTGGAAATTGTTTTGCCGAAAAAAATCACGCTCGTTGATTTCGCGGTTAAACGCAAAGACAAGGAAATTACTGCCGTTCAAGACACGCGGGTTGTGTTTGCGTATTCAAAATTTACGAAATCAGATGTGGAAGTAAAATCGGGTGATGTTAAGAATTAAGATTTGTGCCTGCGGTTAGGCTGATCCGTGAAATATTTTTAACCTTAATTCATTTTATTTATATTGTTTTCTTAAAAATCATTTCAAACCTCTCAAAAGTATCGCGTCGTGTTTCCAACCGCCCTGCGCGACGGCGAAACTTTTTCCGTCGGGCGACTAGGCAAAAGCGCCGATTTTACCTTTACCCAAGCCTGAAGTTGTTCGACTATCGCCGCCGTCAACCGGTAAGAGCAGAAAATTAGCGCCGTCCTTATCGAAGAAAACTTGAGTCAGAAAACCGCCGCCCGATGCCGCTCGATGCGCCGAAAATCACAACTACTTGTTCATTGATTGGTTTTAATTTGATTTTCATTTTCCTTCCCTTTGTTCGTTGATTCTTGTAAAAATTCTATCCGGCGAAATTCATTCAAAATTATTGATTAGAATAACGTCCCGGTTGCAAATTTCGCCCGTGACGCCCGCGCCGACCTTTCTGACGATGCGGCAATGTGATAGCTTTGTGTCCGGTAAAAGTCCCTGCACATTTTTTCAATCTTCACGGAAAACCGACCCGTCTCAACAACTCCTGAAATTGCGGGTCGCTGCGGAAAAAGTCAAAATTCGTCTGTTTGTTCAATTCGTTCAACACAACGGCATTATTCTGAATGACTTTTTCAGCCATTTGAAAACTTGTTCTTTTCGAGTCCGGTTTTAGGACTGGCACACAATCATCTATTCACCCTACTGACGAGATCCTGAAACCGCGGATCGGGTCGAAGCCGCTTCAACTGCGGTTCTATCGCTATCCACCTCATCCACGAACACTTTTCCCTGTAACCACGCTCTAACCATGCGATAGCCCGGTCATTGTCGGTGAGCGCGACGTATACGCCGGCAATGAGGACAGGATTGACGTAGGTGTCAGCCGCCGATTTCAGCAGCTTGGTCAACAACGCCTCCGCCTCGCCGCGCTCACCGGCTGACGCATAGGTGTATGCCAGCACAGCCTGAAGCTCAAGCCAATCCGGCGACAGCCTTTGACCTTCGCGCAACGCGGCAACTGCTTCTGCATAGTTTCCCTTATCCGCATAGACCAAACCAAGAGTGAAGTAGCCAGCCGAGAATGATGGATCGAGCTTGATGGTCTTGTGTAACTGCTCGATTGCCGCGTCGTGTTGATTTGCCAGATAGTATGCCCAGCCGAGTTCGGAATTGTTGACAAGCGAGAGAGGCTCAAGCTCGACAGCGGTCTTCATTTCACGAATGGCTTCGGCTTCCCTTCCCGAAAACTGCAAGCAATGGCTGTAAAAATGACGCGCATTCCCGTATTTGGCATCTAAGCTGATAGCCTTGCGGTATTCCTCCTCTGCACCCGTAATGTCCCATTCGTAGAACAGCTTGTATGACGCGAGCGAGGTGTGAGCCTCAGCCAGCGAATCGTCCAATGCAATTGCCTGTATCGCGGCGACCCGAGCCTGAGGCATGGTGTCGTGAGCGGAAGTGTAGTCAACGCCGAGATTAACGTAGGAATCTGCTAAACCGGAGTATGCCAGGGCGAAGGTCGGATCAATCTGTATCGCGCGTTCGAAAAGCGGGATGCTTTTTTTCAGACTATCGAATGAAAACTTGTTCCACTCATACCGACCCTGGATATAAAGTTGGTAGGCTTCCGCATTCTTGGTAGATTTTTTTGCCAGTTTTTGTTCGTCAGCGCCCGTGAGCCTGATTTTCAGTTTGCTCAAAACATCCCGGGCAACCTCGCTTTGCAGGGAAACAAGGTCGGATTGTTTGCGATTGTAGGTTTCGCTCCAAATCACATCCTGAGTTTGGGTGTTGACCAATTCCAGACTCAATTTCAAGTCGTTTCCGCGCTGGACGACTCTGCCTAACAAAACCGCCTGCACTTTCAATTCTTCGCCGATTTTCTGTGGTGAAATCTCCTTGCCTTTGTAATAAAAAACCGTGCTTCGCGCTTTAACATTCAGGTTTGCAATCTGTGAAAGACTATTGATAAGCGTTTCGGTCATTCCGTCCGACAAGTATTCAACATCGGCGTCGCCGCTTTCGTTGACGAACGGCATCACCGCGATTGATTCGATTTGTTTGGTTGCGCTTTTAGCAAAGAAACTGAAATAAGCGATGGCTGAAACGATTGAAAGCAGTATGATTCCAGCCGCTGCCGTGACGAATTTATGACTCTTTACCTGAGTGACGGCGTATTCGAGGCTGGATGAATTCGTGATGTTTTGGGTCGTTTTCGCAGCTTCCGACTTTGTTTCCTCGATTGATTTCTCCGAATAGATTTGCGTCGCGTTTTCGGCAGCGATGTCGGTCGTTGCTTCTCGATTCGGTATGACCGAACGCTCAAGTTCGCCTTGAATGTCTAAGGTTCTTCTCAGGTTTTTCAAATCAATCAACAAATCCCGCGCCGTCTGATACCGCATCTCCTTTTCTTTGGTTAAGGCTTTGCGGACGATGCGCTGCAATTCATCCGGCACGTTTTCGAGCAATAAAGGTTCTTTTTCCAGAATCGCCACGATTGTATGATTGATGGTTTCGCCCGTGAACGGCAGCTTTCCCGCCAGAATTTCATACAAGACTACGCCGAGACTCCAAATATCAGTTCGCGCATCGGTTTCTTTTCCTCTGGCTTGTTCCGGCGACATATAAGAAACCGTCCCCATCACCACGCCCGGATTCGTCTGCACAAAAGCCTTCGTTTCGCCTTCCAAAGAAACCTTTTCCGACTTTTTCTTCTCGGTTAATTTTGCCAAACCGAAATCAAGAACTTTTGCGTAACCGTCCTCGCGCAGCATAATATTTTCTGGCTTGATGTCGCGGTGAATAATTCCGGCTTGATGCGCAGCGGTGAGAGCTTCCGCCGTTTGCACGCCGATTTTAAGAATTTGATGAAGCGACATCGCCTCGTTCGCCGTCAGATGCTCGCGCAGGGTTTTGCCTTCGATGTATTCGGTTGCGATGTAATTTTTGCCTTCCGATTCGCCGATTTCATAAACGGTTAAAATATTCGGATGATTCAAAGCGGAAGCGGCTTTTGCCTCTTGAATGAAGCGGCGCAATTTGTCGGCATCTTGGCTAAACTCTTCGTTCAGAAATTTGATAGCAACTCGGCGGTCGAGTTTTGTGTCGTCAGCCAAATAAACCTCTCCCATTCCGCCAGCGCCGATTTGTTCGATAATTCTGTAATAACCGAAGTGTTTTCCGCCTTCGAGTTTTTTGTTGCCGCTTTCGATAATGTCCGCGATTTCGCCGACCGCCGGCTTTTGCAGAAAACTGTTCGCGCCGTCAAATGAAGAAAGCAGCGACCGGACTTCGCGGCGTAATTCTTCATCGCCGCTACAATTTTCGGCGAGAAAACGCTCGCGCTCGACCGGCGCGCGCTGTAATGCAGCGTCGAAAATATCTTTGATTTGTTCCCATTTTTCGCGTTTCATTTCTGTCAAAAGCCTCCGGTTACGGAAAACCGACCCGTCTCAACAACTCCTCAAAACGCGGGTCTTCGCGCAACGGGTCGAGGCGCGGGTCAACTTTGATGTATATGATGCGGTAATTGCGTTTTTCGTAAGCATCATTCAGCGCGGCAATTGCCTTGTCTTTCTCGCCTAGCCCCACACTGTATATTGCCACAAGGTATGAGGAAACAGTTGCTGGTCTGTGTTCTCCGCTCATCATCCGCATAAAACCTTGCCAGCCCCCTCTAGCAAAACTCTCTCGCATCAACACGGCGTTTTGAGGTTGGTTGCGAAACTCTTCATACTTAGCGAATAGCTCGACGCTCTCGGCATATCTACCCAATATATGATAAGCAAAGCCAAGCGCGTCGTGCGCGGGCGCAAAGTTGGCGTCCAGTTCGAGCGTCTTTTTGAATTGCGCCACGCTCTCCTCGTAACGTCGGGCGAAAAACAAACTCTCGGCATAATTTTTGTTTATAAGAAGTGATAGCGGTTCAATCTCCAACGCGCGCCGAAATTGCGCAAAAGATTCATCGTGCCTGCCGAGACGAGTAAGCAGCAGACCATAAAGATAGGGGGACCTTGCGTAGTTTGGACTCAGTTCAATTGCGCGTTGGCACTCGCGTTCCGCCCCGGCGAAATCATAATCGTAAGTTGCAAAAATCCCACAGAGGGCAGCATGTGCCTCAGCCAAATCGTTATCAAGTGACAACGCTTTCAGCGCAGCTTCCTTCGCTTTCGGCTGCGCTTCATGAGGAGATGCTGCCTCGAAGGAAGAGAGACTGCTATAGCCGTCGGCAAGACCGGCAAAACCGAGGGCATAGTTAGGGTCAACGGCGATAGCCTGCTGGTAAAATTCAATTGCCTTTCGTATGTCTTGCGGAGTTCCCTTGTTCGCATAGAAACGCCCTTTCAAATAAAGCTGATAGGCTTCAGGATTTACGGTATAGTTCTTCGCTAACTTCTGCTCGTCCGCGCCCGACAACTTCACACGCAATTTGTTTGAAACGTCTCGCGCAATATCGCTCTGCAATGAAATCAAATCCGCCTGTTTGCGATTGTATTGCTCACTCCAGATGACATTTTCAGTTCGCGCGTCAACAAGTTCCAAATTCAAAATCAACTGCTCGCCGCGCTGAATGACGCGTCCGAGCAAAACGGCTTGCACGTTTAATTCATTGCCGACCGTTTGCGCGCTTGTGTCCTTGCCTTTGTATCGAAATACGGAATTGCGAGCCTTAACTGAAAGTTTGGGAAGCTGCGAAAGACTGGTGATGAGAGATTCGGTCATTCCGTCCGACAGATACTCGACATCGGTGTTGCCGCTTTCGTTGACAAACGGTAAGACGGCGATTGACTCAATTTGTCTGCTCGGTGTGAAATAACGATAGGCGAATAATCCGCCAGTGAGGGTAACCAGAGTCAGCAAGAGAATCAGCAACCACTTTTGTTTGGTCTTCGGCTCATCTGACCGTGCTTGTTCATCGGTTTTGGCGACGCTTAACGGAGTTTCTTTTGCATCCGTTGTGGTAGGAGAAATTATTGCCGTTTGCACTTTGCTCGTCTCTTTTGAAGATTCGTTTTGTAATTTTTTGCCGCTATCTGTTTCGGCTTTTCCATCTATTTCCGCCAATGCCAGTGCAATCACTTCGTCCAATTTCATCTTATGCCCTTGCTCGTAAAGATTTGTGAAATCGGCTTCGTCCATTTTGGTTTTAAGTTCAGCAAGGTAAGTGTCTCGGAAGCGGCGTTCGGCGGGTTCTATATTGTAATTAATTGATTCGCGCAAGTGTTCTGCCGCACCCGCAAGCCTTGCAGCCATTTCTGATTCGCCGCGCTGGACAGTGAGAGCCGCAAAGCCGTCTAGTATATAAGAGATGGCTATTTTGTTGCCTAGTATTTTGCCACCTAACTCTTGTGACATCGTTAAGGCTTCAGCCAAGTGTGAGTTTGCGGCAGTGTAATCGCCCAGACCGTATTCAGCTGCGGCTAAATTGGTAAGAATGTTGCCTATGGCATATTTATTATCAAGTTGTCTGCAAATTGTTAAAGCTTCCTCATACAAGGGGCGCGCCCTCTCATCGTCACCTACCGTCCGCGCTAAATCTCCAAGCATATTGAGCGAGCGGGCGATGCCGTATTTATCATTCGACTCGCCGGCGGCGGACAATGCTTCTTCACTAAATCTGCGTGCAGCGGTGTAGTCGCCTTGCTCAAGTGCCAGCCCCCCCAAGCCTCTACACGACAGGGAGATTTGCGGCAAATCATCTGCTGCTCGCCCTTGGGTCAAGCCTTCTTCATACATCCTACGCGCCGTCCCGTAATCGCCTTGATACCGCGCCATATTGCCTGCCATGCTTAATATCTTCCAGCGTGCTGCTGTGGGGACCCCGTCGCCCAACTTCAATATCTCTTCCGACCATTTAAGACCTTCCGTCAAATATCCTTGAAAAACCCAAAAATATCGTATCGCCGCCGCCAAGCGCGCCGCCGTTCCCGCGTTGTATGCTAACGACCACCTTAGCGCCTCGCGCAGATTGTCGTGTTCCTCCTCCAGACAATTGAGCCACTTCGCCGGTTGCGCGCCTTGCAAATGCGGCTCGGCTTCTTCGGCTAACGCGAGAAAGTAAGCAGCGTGACTTTTACGCATCGCTTCCGCTTCGCCGTTCGCTTCTAAAGTTTCGAGTGCATATTCCCGCACGACTTCCAGCATCCGAAAGCGCATTTCGCCGTCTGCTTGTTCTTTCGCAACAAACAGGCTTTTATCAACCAGCGAAGTGATAAGGTCTAAGACTTCGATTTGGTCTTCGCTCGATTCGTCATTTGTAATTTGTAATTCGTAATTGGCGCAAACCGCTTCCGCAGATTCAATCGTAAATCCGCCCGCGAAAACTGCTAAGCGGCGAAACAATCTCTTTTCATCTTCGCTTAAAAGTTCATAACTCCATTCGACCGCGCCGCGCATCGTCTGTTGTCGCGCAGGCAAATCTCTCGCGCCGCTGGTCAGCAGATGCAAGCGGTTTTCGAGTTTGGTGAGAATTGCCTGCGGGCTGAGAATCTTCACCCGCGCGGCAGCAAGCTCAATCGCTAATGGAAGACCGTCAAGCCGACGACAAATTTCCGTTACGCTTCGGGCATTTTCCTCCCTTAGAATAAAGTTCGGTTTCGAATTTCGCGCCCGTTCGACAAACAATTTGATCGCTTCGTAATTTGAGAGTTCATCGAGGGAAACTTGCGCAGTGTCATCCGGCAAAGCAAGCGGCGGAACGACAAACTCACGTTCCTTACTTAAATGTGAAAGAACGCGACTCGTAATTAAAATTTTCAGATTGTCGACGGCAGAAAGCAGTTCTGCGATGTTTGGCGCGGCATTGATCACTTGCTCAAAGTTGTCAACGACAATCAGTATTTGTCTATGGCGCAAGTAATCTTTCAAAACTTCGAGAACTGGCTTTCCGCCCGCTTCCTTTACGCCGAGCGCCTGCGCGATGGTCGAAGCGACAAGTTCCACGTTTGTAATGGCGGCAAGCTCGACAAAAAACACGCCGTCTTTAAAATCGGTCAGCAAACTTTGCGCGACCGCCTGCGCTAGTCGAGTCTTGCCCGTGCCGCCGATTCCCGTCATCGTTACAAGCCGTACATCGCTTTGCAACAACAAGTCTTTAATTTCAGCGATTTCCTTTTCGCGCCCGATTAGCCGCGAAAGATTTCCGGTGAGATTGTTCGGCGCGAGTATTGAAATTTCTTCGGAGATTTTCGCTTTGAAAATTTGCGTCTTATCCTCAGTGTGTTTATTCGGCTGCGAGATTCGTTCGAGTTCAGCTTCAAACTCCATACGCTTTTGCAAATTTTTCAAATCCCTCAGCAAATCTTTCGTCGTTTGGTAACGCTCGTCACGTTCTTTCCGCAAACACCTGTCAACACAACGCCGCAACTTTTCCGGCGTTTTGGTTTCATCTAAAGGAGGAGACTCTTTGTGCAAAATCGAGCCGATTGTGTCCATCGCGTTCGCGCCTTCAAACGGCTGTTTGCCAGAAAGCATTTCATAGAGCATCACACCGAAACTAAAAATATCACTTCTCGCATCGACATCTTTCCCTCTGGCTTGTTCGGGCGACATATAGCCGACTGTTCCCATCACCATGCCGGGTGTTGTTTGAACAAGCGCCCGTGTTGCCGCTTCACTGTCTAATTCTGCTTCTTTCTTTTCGGTTAGTTTTGCTAAACCGAAATCAAGAACTTTCACAATTCCGTCGCGGCGAATCATTATGTTCTCCGGTTTGAGGTCGCGGTGAACTATCCCTGCCGCGTGTGCCGCAGAAAGAGCAAAGGCAGTTTGCTCGGCAATGTTAAGAGAAGCAATCAACGACAATTCGCCACCGTTGATTGCTTCTCTCAAAGTTTCGCCCTCGACCAATTCGGTGGCGAGAAAATGCACGTCCGCTTCAAAACCGAATTCGTAAACCGTGAGAATGTTCGGATGATTTAAGGCGGAAGCGGCGCGTGCTTCTTGTTCAAAACGACGCAGACGCTCTTTATCTTCGGCAATGTTTTCCGGCAAAACCTTGAGCGCGACCTTGCGATTCAAACGAACGTCTTCCGCCAGATAAACTTCGCCCATTCCGCCCGCTCCGATTTGTCTGATGATTTCGTAGTAAGATATGCGCTGACCTTCGACGCCATGATTATTTCCGCTGACAATTACTTCCGCCACTTCGCCGACCGCCGGTTTTTTCAGAAAGCTGTTCGCGCCGTCGAATGACGAAAGCAACGACTGGACTTCGCGCCGCAAAACTTCGTCGCCTTGACAAGTTTCATCGAGAAATTGCTCGCGCTCGTCAGACGCGTGCCGCAAAGCCTCATCGAAAATTTCTTTGACTTGTTCCCATCTCTCGCGTTCCGCTTTTTTATAAGAATCTGCCGGAGAAATAATGAGAGATTGTTTCGAGGACAAACTGTGCTTAATGTCGTGTGCTTTGTCTAATTCTACCAGCGCGCGTTGTTTCTCCAGGCGTTCTCTATGAAACAGACGGGCGTTTTCTATTGCCGCAGCGATATGTCCCGCCAGCGCTTCAAGCAGTTGAATGCGTTCGGGTGAAAAGGCATCGAACTCGTTGTGCTGGGTGCTGAAAACCCCGATTAGCCGCCCGCGAATTTTTAGGGGGATGTCCAGCTCTGAGCGCGTAAATTCTTCGCTGACCTGGTAGTAAGGGTCAATTGTCACGTCCGGCGCGTAATAAGTTTCGCCGGTTGCGGCGACATGCCCGACCATACCGTATTCGCCGATTTTGAAACGCTCGCCTTTCAGGTGGTAGTTTGTCGTCCAGCCGCGAACCGCTGCAATGACCAGTTCATTGGTCACATCGTCTTTAAGCAAAACGCCCGAGCGCGTGTAGCCAAACGTTTCCGCCACGTCGCCGACAATTTCTTCGAGCAAAACGTCGAGTTCCAAGATGGAGTTAATACGTTGAGCCACGCGCTGCAATAAAAAGAGTTCTTGTATCTGCTGGTTTTGCGCTTCTTGATTCATTGCAAATCAAAGGTTTGTGATTTTCTGCCGATTTGTTATCTGGTCAGTTCGCGGCGCAGCCAGGCGCGCGCCACGTTCCATTCGCGGGCGGCGGTGGCGCGGGAAATGCGCAGCGCTTCCGCGGTTTCTTCCAAACTTAAATCGCTGAAATACTTGAGTTCGACGACGCGGGCTTGCTGCGGGTCAACCGCCGCGAGTTTCGTCAGCGCCTCGTCGAGCGCGATTAAATCAAACGCTTTTTCTTCCACCGCGACCGACACGGCTTCTTCAAGCGGCATTTGGACATCATTGCCGCCGCGTTTTTCCCGATGCTTTGTGCGGGCGTAGTCAACCAGAATGCGGCGCATCGCTTGCGCGGCGACGGCGAAAAAATGAGCGCGGTTTTGCCACCGCACATTTCGCTGGTCAACCAGTTTCAAATATGCCTCGTGGATAAGCGCGCTTGTTTGCAGCGTGTGGTCGCGTCGCTCTCGCCGCAGGTAACGCGACGCTTGCCGGTGCAGCTCCTCGTAAACCAGCGGCATCAACTCGTCTAGCGCCTCGGGCTTGCCGTCGCTCCACTCGTGCAGCATCCGCGTAATATTGCGCGTTTTGAGTTCGGGCTGATTCATTTGCCAATCATTATAACTCCAAAAATCAGAGAATCAACAAGTTTATTTGCTGAAAACTCGCGCCGATTTTTTTTGAGACTATTTTCTTCCCAGTGTCGCGTAAATAAGTAAGAGCAGATTTTTTTGTCCGACGCGGTTTTTCCGTAACTCGCTTCGGGTAATCAAAACCGGCTTTGAACGAATCAGTAAGGAGAAAAATAAATAAGGAGCAAAATAAATATGAAAACCAAAGAAACAAAAATGAAAACCACAATTGATTTCACGAGATTCGCAACCGTCGTATTTCTTACGTTGATGTGCGGGGCAATTTTTTTCGCAGCGGTTTCTTTCGTCAAAGCTAACCCGGATTCTTCGCTTTCCAAAGAAACAAAACAAGAGCTTGCCCGCGCTCGTCAGGCGACGGCTCGCTATCACAACATCAATAACGCCATTGCCGATGGCTACTTTGACATCAATGTGTTTTTTCCGAATATGGGCTATCACTATCTAAAACGCGATATTCTCGACGCCGAATTTGACCCGGCGAAACCCGAGCTTCTCGTTTATGCCGATTTCGGCAACGGGCATCCGCGTCTAGTCGCGCTCGAATACGCCGTGCCGCTAGCTTTGTCGCAAAATCCGCCCGAAGGGTTTACAGGCGATGATGACCATTGGCATCGCAACGAAACATTTGGTTTATGGACGCTGCACGCTTGGATCTGGTATCCGAACCCGGACGGCATGTTTGCTGCCTATAATCCGCGCGTTCCTGAATAAATTAATTTTTTGCAAATCTGTCAGCAGCAAAATTCACAAGTAATCGAGAGTCTGGCAAGCGCAAAGGCTGAGCCGATTTTAATAATAGAAAATTAATTTACGCTCCCAAAATGACGCCCGACTATCGCCGGATTGATCGCTTAAGCTGCCGGAAAACGGCGGTTAAAAAAGGTAAAGGAAAT
The DNA here is from genome assembly GCA_020200095.1 of Acidobacteriota bacterium. Classification (GTDB taxonomy): domain Bacteria; phylum Acidobacteriota; class Blastocatellia; order Pyrinomonadales; family Pyrinomonadaceae. Next base: position 30,376 of record JAIVJJ010000248.1, read on the forward strand.
TAAAACAAAATTGATTTTAGATTTTTTATTCTGATTCCCCTGTTTCTACAAGTTAGAAAGTAAAAATAAATAAAAGGAGATTAAAAAGAAAAGAGATGAAATTACAACAAACAATCAACGAAAAATTATCAATCGTTTTATTTTTGGCAACGTTCGTTTTAACTTTGCCGCTCATCACCGCCGCGCAAGGAAAGATTGCTTTCAGTTCCTACGGCACGGGCAGAGTCGATATTTACATAATGAACGCTGACGGTACGAATCAAACCAATCTGACCCCAAATTCCGGGAGTGATTTGCGTTCTTCGCTGAGCCTCGACGGCAGCAGGATTGCTTTCACTTCCAATCGCGACGGCAACTACGAGATTTACGTGATGAATTTGAATGGTTCAAATCTAGCCCGCCTGACCAACAATGTTGCCTATGATGATAAGCCGTCATGGGGCAGATACGGACCGCCGCGCGATAAGGAACAATGCAAAAACGACGGGTGGATGCACTTCGATTTCCCACGAACTTTCAAGAATCAGGGCGACTGTATTCAGTTCGTCAATACCGGCGAGTAAACTCGCTGAGGGAAAACAAAGTCTTTGGCTCTGGCTGAAGACTTTGTTTGCCGAAACAATTTTGAGTTTCGTTTGCGTAGTTCGGAAACAAACTGCGCCGCGCCGTCGGTAATGATTCAGCGATTGAAGCGTCGGTTTTTGGCGGCGTGTTCACAAAACTTGCTGCCGCCTATTCCCGTCGCTCAATTTTATTATTACGTTTCCAAAACTTCTACTTTTGTTTTAATCAAATTCTTCGGAATCAGCGCCGGAAAATACGCCATAATTTCTTCAACCTTCGGACGCCCGCCTGCAAAACCCGTAACCGACGGCGGACCGGTTAAAATAAGCGGCGCGATTTCTTTGGTAAATCTTTCCACGTCTGCTTTGTTTTGCCCGCGCACGCCGATGCGCAATTGGACTTCGGGAATGTCTCTCGGCGGCTCGCCCGCAAGATGTGCATGCGTGGCGTTCACGCCCACATATTCGGTTAGAATTACATCAAATTTCAAGCCTAATTTTCTCAGCCGCTCGCGCAAAATTTTGTCGGCGAGTTTCGCTTTCTCAAAAGCGTCCGGGTAAGAATAAACCAGCGTTCCGACCGCTTTCCAGCCGCCTGTATAAGCAATCGAAACTTTGTAAAATTCAGTGTTCGCGTTTCCTTTGATGCCGAAAACGCGGACGCGATTTTTGCCGTCGTCGTCTAAATTTATTGATGTGAAATCCGCGACGACATCAGGCGTAATATAACTTTTCGGGTCGCCCATTTCATATAAAAGCTGTTCTTTGACCGAAGGAATGTTAACCAAACCGCCGGTGCCGTCGTGTTTGGTAATGACGAAATCGCCGTTTGGAAAGGCTTCGACAATCGGGAAGCCGACGTTGGCAAGGTCGGGAATGTTTTGCCAATCGAATTGACAATTTCCGCCGGAACATTGCGCTCCGCATTCGATAATGTGTCCGGCGATTGTTCCGGTCGCAACTTTGTCCCAATCTTCAAAACTCCAGCCGAATTCGTGCATCAAAGGCGCGAGTGTCAAACCCGTATCGGTCAATCTTCCGCCGACAATGATTTGCGCTCCTTTATCTAATGCCTCGACAAGCGGTTGTGCGCCAAGATAAACATTCGCGCTCTGCACCTGCTCGCGGATTGCGGCGAGTGATTCGCCCGTGTCTATATTTTTTATTTCAATGCCTTTTTCGAGAAATTCATTAAGTCGCGGTAAAATGTCGTCGCCCGTTACGACGCCGATTTTAACCTTTCCGCTCAAGCCTAATTCTTTGGCTACATCGCCGATTGCGTCTGCGCAGCCTTTAACATTTACGCCGCCTGCGTTCGACAAAACTTTGATATTTTTTTCTACACAATCAGGCAAAATTTCGCGCATTAAAGAAACAAAATCTTTTGCATAACCTGCATTCGCATCGCGCGAGCGCTGCTTTTGCATAATGCTCATCGTAACTTCCGCCAAATAGTCGAGCATCAAATAATCAATCTGCCCGCCACGCACTTGGTCAACCGGCGCAGACAACAGATCACCCCAAAAACCTTGTCCGCTTGCGACTTTGACTTTTTCTTTCATAAGTTTCTAATTAAAAAACAAAAAAGAGAGACGGTCAACAACGATTTGGAAAATCTCTCGGTTGTTGACCGTCTCTTTAATTTGGTTAACGAAGTTATTAGTTGAAAATCTTTTTCGTTCTGCTGGCGACAGCTTTTGCTCCGCGTTTAGTTTTGCTTGCCGCGTATTTTGTTCCTTTGACAGTTTTAGTGCCGACGTATTTGCCGCCTTGATAAGCTTTTCTACCAGTGTATCTTGCGCCAACGTACACTTTGCGCGAAACATATTTTGTTCCGTTCCATGTTTTCCGCACAACATATCTGCCGCCGCGATAAGCGCTTCTGGCAACGCCGCCGCTTTTTCTTTTAACGTAAGCGCCGGTTTGTTTCGCTCCCGAAACCGTTTTTTTAGCGGCTTCAACGGTTACGTCTTTAGTTTTTTCCGCCACGTCGGTTGTCACGTCAGCCGTTTTCTTTGCCGCGCCAACCGTTACGTCTTTTGTTTTTTCGGCAGCTTTTTTCGTAGCGTCAACAATTTGAGCATTCGTCATTCCGTATGAAAATAATACGATTGCGAAGAGCAGCCCAAAATTGTAAAATCCTTTCAATTTCATAATAAATCCTCCCATTTTTGAAATTTTCTTAATGAAAATTATTTGACTCTGGTTATTTAAGCACGAATCGTGCCAGATTAGATTTTGGTTTTTACATTCGCATTGATGAATTTTACAATGTCTTCGGTTGAGGTTCCGGGCAGAAAAATTTCTGACACGCCTTTCGCTTTCAGTTCGGCAATATCCTCCTGCGGAACAATTCCGCCGACCAGAACAAGCGTGTCGTCCATTCCATTTTCGTGCAGCAAATTGACGATTCGCGGGCAAAGCGTGTTGTGCGCGCCTGACAGAATCGAAATCCCAACCGCGTCAACATCTTCCTGTAAAGCAGCGGCAGCAATCATTTCCGGTGTTTGCCGCAAACCTGTATAAATAACTTCCATTCCTGCATCGCGTAAAGCACGAGCGATAACTTTCGCGCCTCGGTCGTGTCCGTCAAGTCCTGGTTTAGCAACTAAGACTCTGATTTTTCTTTCATTCATAAATTTATTTAATTTGAAAAAAATATCTTATCAAATTTGCCGCTAATCTTATAATAAATGCTCATTTTCCAAAAGCGACGATTCCGCGGGCAAGATTCGATTTGAAATCAAAGGGAAGTTGTTGCCACCTTTGGAGATATTTCATATCAAAAGCGGAAATCATTTTCTCTAAAATCGAAAAAACTTTTGCTTCATCTTCAAAAATCCGTGCTTTTCCGTATGCGTGAACCGCAACATAATTCCAAGTTGGAACGGAAAGCTTTTCTTCATACCACAATGGCGAAATATAAGCGTGCGGCTCTTGAAAGACAACCAAAGATTCGGAACACAAAAAGTTTTTCCATTGCGGGTTGGCTCTTGCGAGATGCGAAGTCAGAATCACGGAATCGGAATTTTCTTCGACTATAAAAGGTAAATGCGTGGCAATCGGGATTTCGTTTTTAGAGGTAATGAGAGCAGCGAAATTATACTGCCGCATAAAGCCGAGCATAAATGCGAAATCTTCGGTTACATAATGTTTCGGCGAATACATTTAGCGAATAAATTTTGCGAAAACGCCGTCTCGCTTGACAAAAGGTTTTAGCCGCACCCAACTGAAAAAGTATTTTCCTTCGGGCTGCAACGCCAAAATTACGTGCGGAAAACTGTAATCGTATAAAAACGTAACTCCTTTATCGCTGACAGAAAACTCATCTAAATTCTTGACGGTGAAATCAGAGTTCTCAAAAAGGCTTTGCGGGTTTTCTTCATCGGGATTTTCCTTTTTGATTTCTACGAGCGATTTTTTTATCTCGGCTTGCTGCGCTTTTTTGCAGAGGGCGGCAAGTTCGCCGAGTTTGACAAAAGCGTCTGGCGGCTCGATTCTGTCACCTGTTTTTAAATTAACGACAACTGCTTTTTCATAAATGGACGGATAAGCGCCCGAACCGCTCATCGAAAGCGAAATACCTAAAATACCATTTTTGTTGTAATTCACCTTAAAGCTCGCTTCTTCAAGCCATTGAATTTCGTTCGTTTCTTCTTTGAGATTAAAGTCGAAAATTTTTTGATAGCTGATTGCAACTTCTACCTTTTTATTCATATCTGAATTCAAACCTTTTATAATCGGGTAAATAACCACAAAATTTTTTTTGTATTCGGTAAACGGTTTCTGGCGTTTGTAAATAACTTTTTTCGGTGTAACGGTTACTATTTGGGCGAAAGTATTTTGCGAGAAAAAGAAATTGAAGGCGAAAAAAAATAAAAGGGAAAAAGTTTTTGTTTTCATAAATATCAAAGGTTCATATCAGGCGAGCCGAAGACGCAGCGCAGTTTGTTGCGAAAGGTTTTCTGTTGTTTCATCGCCGCGAACATTTCAAACCAACCGTGCGTGTTTATCCAAAGCGGATTGTGCGTCTTCAAAGGTTGTATAATTCCGTAACGCGGCGTTTCGGTTTCTTCAACGAATGTGCCGAACATTTTATCCCAAAAGATAAAAATCCCCGCGTAATTTTTGTCTAAATATGGATTATTAACTCCGTGATGAACGCGGTGATGCGATGGCGTGTTGAGAATTTTTTCAAGAAATCCGATTTTACCGATGAGTTTTGTGTGAATCCAAAATTGATAAATCAAATTCAAGCCGTGCATTGTGACAAAAGCCCATAACGGAAAACCCAGCAAAGCGACGGGAACATAAAAAATCCAATGCGCAAAGCCGCTAAACCAACTTTGACGGACGGCGACGCTCAAATTATATTGATTTGACGAGTGATGAACGACGTGGAAATTCCAGAAAAAACGAATCTCGTGGCTGAAGCGATGAAACCAGTAGTATGCAAAATCGTCAACAAATAAAAGTAAAATCCACGTCCACCAAGCATTCATCGGCATTTTGAAAGGCGCAAATTCGTAAATGGATAAATAAAAATAACTTGTAACCAACCCGAAGAGCGCGCCCCAAACGACGCTCATCAAACCGACAAAAATATTTGTCCAAGTATCTTTGCAATCAAAATTCTCTCGATTTTCACGAATTATAAGCCACGCTTCAATTGCAATCAAAAGCGCGAAAACGGGAATGGCGATGACAGTCGGATTTAACATCTCGGATAATTTGATTCAATCAAACTCGACACGGTTTGCCGATTGTTCTTGTCCGACGCGACCGGTTTTGATTTCGGCTCGGAAATAATTTTCGCCGCGCACGGGCGCGTTGTGAATTCGCCGCAAAAGATTGATTTGCCCTACGTGCGTTAAAGCGTCGGCAATCGGACCTTGAAAAATTTTCTCGCAAGATTGTGCTAAAGGTTCATCGGAAGCTAAAAACTCGTCAAACTTTTCCAGACAATCGAAAAAACGCTCGGTTTCTTTTTCCCAAGGCAAAGGTTTTGAATCATTCCAAACGGGGTTTTCCCGCGCCATCTGTAACGCCCAATCGAGAAGGTCGCCGATGTGCGCAATAATTTCAAGCGGCGTGCGCGTCGTTTCACTCGCTTTCATCTCAGCAAAACTTTCGGGCGCATTTGCAATTGCTTTGCCGCCGCGATAAGCCAAGGTTGCAAGCGTGTGGCGAAGCATTTCGCGTTTTGCAGGTTGATTATTGCTCATCTGATTTAGAACTTATTTTATCATTTATGTATCTAAGCTGGACAGGCAATTCTTCTTCGGATTTACGCAGAAAAGTTCCGTAGTTGCTGTAATGCCAAACTCGATACAAATGCCACGTTTCATTACCAATTTCGGTTTTAACTTCCTTAACCTTATTAATTGAATTATCTGTTATCCGGCTTTTTACAATTCTTAATGCGTTGATAAAAGTATTGAACACTTTGTCTCCAAAACAGATTATATGTCTTGTTTGAAAGTCATCAATTAAACGGATTTTATCAATGAAAATTCTTACTGCCTTTTGTTTTTCAACCATTACTTCGTTTGAATTGGTTTCTATCTGTTCTGATATGTCAGTCATAAATCCGCCCAGCAAATTAGACAGGTTGGCATCTTGAATAAACCTTTTAAGCCGTTTGTCTCCAGTATGACCTTTCGCGTGAAAGTTCGATAAAGGCGCGGCTTTAGAAAAGTCATTCGCTGCATTTGACCGATTTAATCCAACAAAAATTACTCGACTGTGAAAGAGTTCTTGTTTTGAAAGGAAAAAGTCTAAGCTATTGTCATTATCTTCGTTCCAAACAGCCCAACTACTTGTTTCAACTTTTTTCAAATTATTAAAGGCTTTAGTATCAATCATTTTGTTTACTACTAAAAAGCAGGTTCTTCATAAACGCCGAAAACATCTCTAAGTGCAACTGAGATTTCTTCGACAGTGGCGTAAGCTTTGACAGCTTCTATTGTTGCCGGCATAGTGTTTTCATTCGCCTGTGCGGCTTTTTGGAGCTTATCTAATGCATTTGAAACCGCACCCTTATCACGCGTTTTCTTTGTTTGTTCAAGCCGCGAAAGTTGATGTTTACGCACATTTTCGTCAATCTGCAAAATTTCGATTTTGGAAAACTCATCTTCCATCTGGTATTTGTTTACACCAACGATTGTTTGCTCGTTTCTTTCAACGGCTTTTTGATACTGATACGCCGATTCCTGAATCTCTCTTTGGGGAAACCCGGCTTCGACCGCTTCTACCATTCCGCCGAAACCATCAATTTTGTCGAAATAATCAAAACAGCCGTCAACCATTTTTTGCGTCAAACTTTCTAGATACCAACTTCCGCCAAGCGGGTCAACCGTATTCACGACGCCGGTTTCTTCAGCGATAATTTGCTGGGTGCGAAGCGCGATTAGCGCGGCTTGATTTGACGGTAAAGCCAATGCTTCGTCATAAGCATCAGTGTGCAAAGATTGCGTTCCGCCTAAAACACCCGCTAGCGCTTGAATAGCGACGCGGGCGATGTTATTTAAAGGCTGTTGAACGGTTAAAGAAACTCCGGCGGTTTGAGTGTGAAAACGCAATTGTAAAGTTCGCGGATTTTTCGAGCCGAAACGCTCGCGCATCGTTTTTGCCCAGACGACACGCGCCGCTCGGTATTTGGCAATTTCTTCAAAAAAATCGTTGTGCGCGTTGAAAAAGAAGGAAATTCTCGGAACGAATTCGTCAATACTCAGACCACGTTCCACACCATATTGCACATATTCCACACCATCACGCAGAGTAAAAGCGAGTTCCTGCAAAGCCGTCGCTCCGGCTTCGCGAATGTGATAGCCGGAAACGGAAATCGGATTGTATTTCGGCACAAATTTCGTGCAGTATTCAAAAGTATCAATTACCAATTTCATCGCCGGTTTTATTGGATAAATCCATTCTTTCTGTGCGATGTATTCCTTCAAAATATCGTTTTGCAGCGTGCCGGAAATTTTATTAAAATCCGCGCCCTGTTTTTCGGCGACAACCAAATACATAGCCAAAAAGATTGAAGCAGGCGCGTTGATTGTCTGCGAAACCGTAACTTGTTCGAGCGGAATTCCGTCAAACAAAACTTCAAAATCAGCAAGCGATGAAACCGCAACGCCGCATTTACCGACTTCGCCTTCGCTTAAAGGCGAATCTGCGTCGAGACCCATCAGGGCGGGCAAATCGTAAGCAACCGACAAACCCGTTTGACCTTGCAACATCAAGTATTTAAACCGTTTATTGGTTTCTTCGGGCGAGGAAAATCCTGCAAACTGCCGCATTGTCCAGAGCCGTCCGCGATAACCTGTCGGATGAATTCCGCGCGTGTATGGAAATTCGCCGGGAAACGAAATATCTTCTTTAACGCTGATATTTTCCGTGTCGGCTTCGGTATATAATCGATTGACTGGCTCAAGCGAAACGCCTTCAAACGATTTTTTTCTTTCGGGCGTTTTGTCTAAGACTTTTTGTAAACTTTCCTTTTCCCAACGCTCGACTTCTGCTTGCGCGTTTGTGATTTCCTCTTTAACTTCGGGTGTCATAATTAAACCTGCTTTTGATAAATTACTTCAATAAAAACCTTCGTTTATTTTAACACGACAACCGAACAAGTTAGAACCGCCTGTCGCAAACGGATAATTCGATTTTGGATTTCAATTGGGTTTATTGCGAATAATAAATCCGTAATGGATTTCGGCGGTTTTGATAAGGAAATCAAAATCTAATACTGAATCAAACTACCTTCGCGTTTGGCGCGTTTGATGGCGCGACCGAAAATCCATAACGAAAAGGGAAGCAGAACGATAAGAAAAGTCAAAAGCGTAAAAAGTGGCGTTTCGACTTGGGTTAAAGTTTTGCCTTGAATCAAAACCGCCCGAATTCCGTCGAGTCCGTGCGTTGAAGGGTTAATATAAGAAAGCGCTTTTCCACCGGTTTCACCTAAAGATTCTTGCAGCATTTCTTTTGGAAAAAAAACGCCGGAAAAAAGCGCCGTTCCCGCGCCGAGCAAAATCGCAAACGGATCGCCGCGCTTGAAAACCATCGCAAAACTTGCGGAAAGAATGCCAATACAAGCTAAGGTTAAAGTCGTTAAAACTAAAAATAGAAGCGCAAGCAGAAAATTGCCTCGATATTGGACGTTAAAAAAAAGCCAGCCGAAGAAAAGATACAAAAAAGAATTAAAAGTCGCTTCGACGTAAGACCAAGCCGAACTTGACACAATGACTGTTGGAACATTTATTGGCGTCAGAAGGACGCTTTCGAGCGTGCCTTGCATTTGTTCTTGCCTGATTGCGTTGGCGAGGGCTGAAAATCCAGACATAAAATAATTAAGCATTGCCATTCCGGTCAACCAAGCCGTTAGAGGGTTTTGCCACTGTTCATATTGAGCGAGCGGAAAGCCTGCGAATATGCGTGAAATAAAAAAGAATGTCGTCACAATTCCTAAAATCCACAAAATCTTGATAAAAAACTCGACACGGTAAGAAAGCGCGAGTTGAAAATCACGGATGATAAAGGCGCGGATGCGTTGTAAAAGCAGCATTTTTTGGAATTATAATTTAAGATTACAGGTTAAAATAATTTACAACGGACGAACCGAAAGGACAAAGGAGGAAATGAAAAATTGCATTCCCCGTTTATTCTTTTTACAATGACGAGATGAAAATTGCACTGACAAAATATATTTATGTTTTTATAATTGGCGTTTTTTTTCTTGGCGGTTGTGGAGTTAGTGAAAACAAAAACATAAGTCGGCAGTCAAATACGGTGGAAACAGGCGATTTCAATGCCGGAGGCGTCAATCCAAACTTATCAAAAGATGATGTGGTTGAACTTTCTAAAATAATTAAGCTGCCGTTGACGCCCGAAGAAGTCACCTATAAGGAAGTTAACTCAAACATCGACAAGGGCGGTAAAATGCTGCCGACAACAGACGGAAAAAAACTCATTGTCGTGCTGAAATTTTCACCGCAAGACGCGAATCAGATTGTTGCTCAAGCCGAAAAGTATAAACCTCCTGTCGGAGCGGAAATTGACGCCGAAAATTGGTTTCCAGCCGAACTCGTCGCGCAAAGCCAGCTTTCCGGGGATGAAACCTTAAAAGGAACTGCATATGCCGCCAACGAATTTCTTCAACCGCCCTTTAATAATGGAAAAATCACGCGCATTGCCGACACGGATTTTTTTGTTCTGGAGCTGACATCTTTATAATTAAAGAGAACTTAGGCTTTTGAAAAGTTAAAGATTAAATCTCTTCATAACGTTTTAGTTTCCGGTAAAGTGTTGATAAATCAATGTCTAGAATTTCGGCGGCAGCGTTTTTGTCTTCGCCGACCGTCTTCAGCACGTCCGTAATATAACGCCTTTCCATTTCCTCTAAAGTCGGTCGCAAACCTTTCGGGTCACGCATTTCGAAAAAATTTTCGCTGGTGTTTTTGATTTTCGTCGGCAGATTATCAATATTAATTTCTTCGCCGCTTAAAATAAAGGCGCGTTGTATGGCGTTTTGTAGCTCGCGGACGTTGCCTTGCCAATTAAAATTGACAAGCGCCGACATAGCTTCCGTCGTAACCGCCTTTTCAATCGTGTTTTGCTCGCGGGCAAATTTAGAAATGAAATGTTTGACAAGTAGCGGAATATCTTCGCGCCGCTCACGGAGTGATGGCAGAGAAATTTCAATTACGTTTAAGCGATAAAATAAATCTTCGCGAAAGCGATTTTCAGCAACTTCATTTTCAAGGTTTTTATTGGTCGCGGCTATAATCCGTGCGTCGAATTTCACTGCCACGCTTGAGCCAACCGGCATAACTTCATGTTCTTGTAAAGCGCGAAGAAGTTTTACTTGCAGCATTTGCGGCATTTCGGCGATTTCATCTAAAAACAGAGTTCCGCCTTCGGCAGAACGAAAAAGTCCTTTTTTGTCAGCGGTCGCGCCTGTGAAAGAGCCTTTGGTGTGTCCGAAAAGTTCGCTTTCCAAAAGACTTTCGGGTAAAGCGCCACAGTTTATTGCTAAGAAAGGTTTTACCGAGCGGCGGCTGTTAAAATGTATCGAACGGGCAATCAATTCTTTTCCCGTGCCGCTTTCGCCTTGAATCAAAATGCTAGCATTCGTATCGGCAACCTTCTCGACTAGACGAAAAACTTCTTGAAGAGATTCGCTATTGCCGATAATTTCCAAAAAACTGTAATGCTTGCTGAGTTCGCGGCGCAAACTACGATTTTCCCGAAAAAGCTCTTTCGTCTGAAACGCATTTTTGACTGTTTGCAGCAAATCTTCGTTAACAAAAGGTTTTGTAATATAATCGTATGCGCCTTTGCGAAGCGCGGAAATAGCGGAGTCAACAGAAGAATAAGCCGTCATAATTATGACAATCGCTTCGTCGTCTATCGTTTTTATCTGGTCAAGAAGCTGCAAGCCGTCTTTTCCCGCCATTTTTATGTCGGTCAAAGTAACGGCGACATCGTTTGAGGAAAAAATCTCTAAAGCGGTTTCCGCGCTGTCGGCGCTCAAAACCTGGTAGCCTTCATCTTCGAGCAACTGTCGCAAGATTGTGCGCATCAATTCTTCGTCTTCAACAACCAGCACTTTTGACTTCATAATTTGAAAATTGAAAATTAAAACTCACAAATTGAAAATACAAAATTTAAATCACGAATTACCATTTTACATTTTTAATTTTTCATCGAATACGTGATAGCATCAAATCTACTCTCTTATTAATTTTAATGCGCCTTCGTAATTCTTTAAAATCTTTCCTTTTAATCACCTTTTTGTTTTTGTCTTTGGCAAACGCGCAACAGACAAATCCGGTGGATAAACACGTTTCCAATCCGATAACTGATACGCCGAACGTTAATCC
>JAIVJJ010000105.1 GCA_020200095.1 Acidobacteriota bacterium
GTTTATAACATATACGAGTCAGAACCGCCTGTGGTAGCGGGCGGTTCTGACAGTTGCCTATTTATTCAGCTTTTTCACCAAACTTTTTCTCTCATTCGCGCATCTATTTGTTAAGTTTTTAAGGTAATAAAAGGTTAAAAAAATGAAAAGAATAAAAATAATTGTTTTTAGTTTAATGGTTTTATGTTTTTCGATGACAAGTGTATTTGCGCAAAATTCCAAAATCGTCAAAACAAATTTGAGCCCGGCAGAAATTGATCGCATCGTTAAAAATTTCACGGCGAAAGAGGGCGAGTTTCGTGACGCTCTGACAAATTATGTTTTTAATCGAAGCGCAACCATCCAGACTGTCGGAATGGGTGGGCAGATTACCGGTACTTACCGCCGTGATTCGTTTATGACGTTTGCGAAGGACGGAGGTCGTTTTGAGAAACTTACCTTTTTTCCTGTTTCAACGATAACCGAAATGGTGATAACGCCTGAAGATATTGAAGATTTAGGCGGTATCAACCCGTTTGCTCTCGAACCTTCAAAAGTTTCACTTTACAATTTTAACTACATCGGCAAAGAAAAAATTGACGAGCTTGATTTATATGTCTTTGATGTTTCACCGAAAGTTATGCCTAGCCCGAAATCGAAAATAAGACTTTTTACGGGAACGGTTTGGGTTGATGATAAGGATTTGCAAATTGTTAAATCGAAAGGCAAAGCCGTTCCGGAAACGAAAGACAGCAGGTATCCGGTTGTCGAAACTTGGCGCCAAGATATTGACGGAAAATATTGGTTTCCTGCTTATTCAGCTTCGGATGACGAACTTGTTTTCGATAGTGGACAAGTTATCAAAATAAAGATGCGCGTTAAATACACAGATTATAAACTCGGTCGGTCGGAAGTGAAAATTTTAGATGATGAAGAGGAAGTTAAGGAAGATAAACCGAAGCCAAATCCAAGTCCGACCCCGAAAAAACCTTAATTAACGGAAAACGGTTAATGAAAAATGGAAAATTCTGAGAAGAAATTCTTAATTTTCCATTTTTCATTTTTAACTTTCACTTAATAAATATCTTAGCAATTATTTCGCCCAGTTCAACAAATATTCATTAAATTCTTTTTGATAAACTGTCGATAAACCTCGTCAAGCGTCTTGTGATAGAATTTTTTCAGAAAAAATAATTTTTCGTTTTTAAACAATAATTCCGCCGGAGGTTTATTCAAGATTATGCCTTTTAGTTTTCGCCAAAAGCTGGCGTTTTATTTGATTTTGCTGTTCGGTTCTGTTTGCTTTACATCTCACGCGCAAGCGCAAATTGTTCCTCATCCAAAATCCATTCTCGGTTTTCATCCGACAGACGATAAAACCATTGCCGACTGGCGGCAAATTACAAATTATTTTACCAGGTTGGACGCGGCAAGCAACAGAATCAGGGTTCAGGAAATCGGCAAAACAACACTCGGCAAACCGTTTATTGTCGGTTTTATCAGCGCGCCGGAAAATATCAGAAATCTCGAAAAATATAAGCAAATCAATCAAAAACTCGCCGACCCGCGAATCGTCAAAGACCAGACAGAACTTACCAATCTACTCAAAAATGGCAAAACAATTGTCGCAATTTCCTGCTCGATTCATTCGACCGAGATTGTAGCTTCGCAAATGTCTATGAATCTGGCTTATGAACTGGCGACAGCGAAAGATTCGGAAACGCTTGAAATTCTAAACAACACAATTTTGTTACTGATTCCGTCGGCAAATCCCGACGGCATTGATATTGTGGCGAATTGGTATCGCCGTAATTTGGGAACAAAATACGAAGGCTCAAGCCCGCCCGAACTTTATCATCATTATGCCGGACATGATAACAATCGTGATTGGTTTATGCTCAATCTCAAGGAAACGCAATTGGTAACAAAGCTCTTTTGGCAAGAGTGGTTTCCGCAAATTGTTTATGATGTGCATCAGATGGGACAAAACGGCGCGCGTTTCGTCATTCCGCCGTTTTTCGATCCGCCGAATCCGCGTATCTCACCCTTAATTTTACGCGAAGTTGGTTTGATTGGTTACAAAATGGCGGCGGATTTGCAGGCGGAAAATATCGCTGGAATCGCAACCAACACGACTTTCGATACATGGTGGCACGGCGGCTTTCGTTCCGCGCCTTATTTCCACAATTCAATTGGCATTTTGTCCGAAGCGGCAAGCGCGGATTTAATGTCGCCCGTAACAATAACCCAAGAAAAGCTAAAAAAAAGCGTTGGCGCACGCGGTTTAAATTCACCGCTTGAAACGGCGACGAATTTTCCCGAACTTTGGAAAGGCGGCATTTGGAGACCGAGTGATATTGCGCGAATCGAAATGATTGCATCACGCGGTCTACTTCAGATGGCGTCGAAATTTCGCCCGCGCTATTTACAAAATTTTTATAACTTGGGAAAGGCGAATTTAGAACCTCGAAAAAATGAGCCACTAGCATTTGTCGTTTATGCCGGACAGCCGAATCAGGAAACCGTTTCGCGTTTTTTAGAAATCTTGATGTGGCAAGGTGTCGAAGTTCATCGGATGACGCGCGAGCTTGAAATAGTTTTGGATGCGAAAAAACCGAATGATTTCGGCGAAATTCCGCTCAACAGTTTTGTGATTTTTGTTAATCAACCGCAGAAAAATAATGTTTTAAGTCTTTTTGAAAAACAAGTTTATCCGCAACGTTTGAAAGCGAACGGCGAGGCGGAAGTTCCGTACGATGTTGCTGGTTGGACTTTGCCTTTGCAGATGGGCGTTGAAACCGTCGCTGCCTGGAATATAAAAAATGCAGACAAAAAATCTTTGCAGAAAATTGAAAACATTAACCAAGCCCGTTCGGTATTAAACTTAAAACCAAACAATGAGGCTTTTGCCAAAATGCCGAATCCCTTGAAATCGAACCCGAAAATCGGACTCTACAAAAGCTTTGCCGCTTCGATGGATGAAGGATGGACACGGCTGGTTTTTGACAATTTTCAAATTTCCTATCAATCAATTACCGATGCAGATTTTCGCAACGGAAGAATTAATTTCGATGCGGTAATTTTGCCGTCGCAGAGCGAAAAACAAATTGTTGACGGCTTAAAGAAAGAAGATTACCCGGAAGAATTCGCCGGCGGAATCACGGAAAAGGGCGTCGAAAACTTAAAAAAATTTGTCAAATCAGGCGGAACACTCATCTGTTTCGACGATTCGTGCGAATTTGTAATCAAGCGTTTCAATCTTCCGATAAAAAATGTACTAAACGGTTTGAAGCGTTCGGAGTTTTATAATCCGGGTTCTGTCGTGGAGCTGGAAGTTGATACAAAAAATTCGCTTGCCAAAAATTTAAGAAAACAAACGGCGGCGTATTTTATCAACAGTTCGGCGTTTGAAATTGGCGATAAAAGCAAGGTTAAATCAATTGCCGAATATGCAAAAAAGGACGTTTTACTTTCAGGCTGGGTTTTAGGCGAAAAGTTTCTCAACGGCAAAACGGCTTTAGCGGAAACAAACTACGGAAAAGGAAAAATAATTCTTTTTGCATTTCGCCCGCAACATCGAGGACAGACATTTGCGACATTTCCGTTTATTTTTAACGCTCTTGAGAAATAAAATGATTTAATATATGAAAGCGGAAACTCAACGTATAAAAAACAATCTCGGTTTGGTTTGCATCACGACTTCGGATGCCGTGCGGTACAAAACCGTTACGCGCAAACGACTTTTATCTTTTGACGAAGCAACGCAGCGCCAAATGCTTCGCACGCTTTACGCCGAAAACATTGAGCGTTTACAAAGGGCAATTGAATTTTGCACCACAAACGATATTCGACTTTATCGAATGACTTCGGGACTTTTCCCTTTTTCCGATGAGGCTTTTGGTGCGGAGATTTTGGAAGAATTTACCGTGCCGCTTGCAGAAGTCGGACAAGATGCGTTTACTAAAAACATTCGTCTGGTGCTGCACCCGGACCAATTTGTCGTTTTGAGTTCCGATTCGGACACCGTAATCTCTAACAGCGTAAAAATCCTGAAAATGCACGCGAAAACGATGGATTTGTTAAAGCAGCCACGTTCGGAATGGGCAACAATGACGATTCACGGAGGAAAAGCCGACCGCGGCGATAGGTTAGTCGAATCGGTCGAGAAATTACCCGACGAAATTCGTTCACGCATCGCTTTTGAAAATGACGAATACTCTTATAG
>JAIVJJ010000106.1 GCA_020200095.1 Acidobacteriota bacterium
TGCCCGCCACGCCCTCGAATTTTATTCTAAACTCTTGATACCATATGCCTTTCCCCAACTGACGCTGCAAGACGGACCAAGTTCCGGAATGGAATATCCAATGGTCATCAATTCAAATCAAGGAGCAGCTGACCACGAAACTTTTCATCAATGGATTCCTATGATGATGGGAACTAATGAAACCCGTTATGGCTGGATGGATGAAGGGTTTAATCAATATTCAAATATCCTTTCGGGTGCCGATGCAAACAAAAAACCCTTCAGTATTGATAATTTGGGGCAGAGTTACGGCACCATCAGCGGCAACGAAGATGAACCGATGATGATGTGGAATGCTAACTACGGAGGAGAATTCTACGGCTTTCAAACCTACGGAAAAACAATGATGATGATTTCGATGCTGGGCGGATTAGTCGGCGACGACGCGATGAATACAGCCATCAAGAAGTATGTGGAAACGTGGAAATTCAAACATCCGTCGCCTTGGGATTTTACGTTCTTTATGAATAAAGAACTTGGTCGCGACTTAAACTGGTTTTGGTATTACTGGCTTTTCACAACAGAGTCGGTAAATGGCTCGATCAAAGACGTTGTTGTGCGAGGAGAAAAAACACAAATCACTATACATCAAGCAGGCGAAATGCCTTCACCCGTCGTTCTCAAAGTCGAATTTGCCAATGGAAGCGAGAAGATTAAATTAATGCCAAATGCAAAAATGATTAACGATAAAACGGCAATTGTGAAATGGAATGAAGATATTTGGTTTAATGGGAACCGCGATTTTCAAGCCACGCTTGATTTTGGAAAACGTCCAATTAAGAAGATAACTCTGGATCCATTTGGAAGATTCCCTGATTCGGATACTAAAGATAATGTCTGGACAAGCAAATAGTTCAAAAAAACCAGGGATCTAAAAAGTCATTAAATTCACTGAAAGCGATAAAGAACACAATCTAATGAATCTTTTACAGTGTTTCATAAACAACCTTTTTTGATGTTATGAAGACGTCGGGCTTGACTCGTGCGGTAAGATATTTGAAGTTAATTAATTTCTTGACGTTCTCTGACTGCTGAAATCTTGATCGGGTAACTTTTCAGGATTTTCAGGAGAGAAGGTGTTTCGGCAGTTGGAATGCCCGCACAGTCTCATGGTCTTAACATGACCGTTTTTTGATTGGGCTGCCAACCGGCGGTGTCCTAAACCAGCACCGCCGAACGAATAAAGACATCATGGGTTCACGGCTGGTCAACCAGGACTGGTCTTTATGCCCGGATAGATGAATGAGTCCAGGCACTCGAACAGAAGTGCTGATGACTGAGAACAACGAGAACCAAAAGAAGCAATTAACAAAAAATATCATTCTATCGAGTTGCACTTTGAAAACAAGTGTCGAGCAGAGGTGCGTGAGATTTACACTTGATATCTGCTCCGTCTTCATAGATGAGACAAATCATCAATTTTTAGTTGAAAGTGGGCTTTGTGTCTTAAGTTGGTTCTGTCTCAATAGTGCTTAACGCTGCCTTGAAACTCCGTCTCAATAGTGACTTTAGACGCAAAGCCAATAATATTAGATAACTTTTTGTTCTGGGTTTGCATTGTCGCTTTGATATTAGTCTGGATAACGAGGATATAAAACTAAACCGCTTCTTATGAGGCGGTTTTATTGTTAGATCGTTCTTTTTCTAAATTCTGAGCACTCCAGACCATATTCATTTGGTTGGCAGCATTGTAAAAGTATGACATGTAGCCGCCTAGAAAATTGAATAATGGTATGGGAACAAAAGCGGACATCCAGACTGACGAGGACATTTGGTTTTTCATTTGACCCTGAATTACAGAGCGCCATATTTTGGGATTTAATGGATCTTGCCTCAGCTCGAGTCCGAGGGACCAACCTGTTCCATCATCAAAATGGACCTCTCGAATGTCCAATTTTATTTGTTCGATGTCTTCAGCATCATACTTTTTAAGGTAATCCTCTAGTTTTGTACGCACTAAATCACTCATCTTTAATTTCACCACATCACCCGGCTTTAGTAATTCGAGCGGGCTACTCGAATCCTTGTTAGTGGTCGCTGCGATGGGAGCGAGTACCGTTACTTGATACAAGTGAAACAGAGAAACACAGGTCAAGTCTACGACAGCGAGAATGTCTGTTATGGTCAGATTAGCAAACCAGACAACTTCTTGAAGTTTACCTTCATGGGATACGGAGCTGAAAGTGAACATATTGATACAAGCAGAAACAGTAGAGATCAAGAAATTCAAGAAGCTAAAGAACTAAAATCACTGAACCACACTCAGAGACAAATAGCGGAGATAAAGGGTTGGTCACTTGGAAAGGTCAACGCTTTATTAAACGAAACTGAAATTGACCAAAACGGCGTTAAACCAGGAAGTGACCAAGATGTTAGAACGTCATACGATATTGAAGGAGTGGAAAAAATAAATGATATGGACGGTTTAGCATCTTAATATCTCATACGAGAAGAATTGCAGATTCCTAAATTGAAAATTAATTAAGATAAAAAGTGTCTTCTTGTTACAGCAGGAGACTTTTTTATTTTAATTTATATGACGGGTTTTGCGGGTCTTCTATGTATTTCAAATAGGCGTGAATCATAAGTTTAGCAGTCTGCCGCGCCGAACCTAACTCTTCTTTTGTCGCATTACGTAGCACTCCAAGATTTTTCCCTCGATGCCTTCCTTCTTTCAAAGGTAAGTCGTTAGAAATCTCACCTAAAGGTCTCCAATCTTCTTTGCTGGTACCTAGTGATTTGTGAGCATTTGGCTCACTCCAAAACTTTTCCTTTAACGCTTCCTTAATTTCATAAAGATGTATTAGCTCATTTGCCGGATCCTTAATAGAAGTTTCATAGCTAGATATCATACTTTTAACAACTGATTCGTTTTTGTGTTTTGCTAAAAGTTTCGCAAACTCTTGCATTTCACGGATTCTATCTGCCTTTGAATCTGCAAGAACTTTGTCTTCCGAATCTGTAATTAAAACATCTTCCTTTACTCCTAAACGAAGTTCAACCGCGTGAAGCGTTAGCTTAAAAACAGCCTTTTGAGCACGAAGAGTGTATGCTTTTTTGCCATCTGGAAGTAGCCGATAATCGGTATATGCTGAGAGTTTATAATCGTTATGTGTGCAAATCATTATCCCCATAAATAAGGCTTTAATTTGCTCATCAATTTCTTCCAGAATTGAATTATTTTTATCAAATACTGAAGCAGGGATAACCGCTTGTACTTTGCCATTATCAATTTCCAGATTGAATCTATCTTGGAATTGCTCAAACTTTTCCTCAAAATAATCTCCTGGAGTATATGTCCACTCCATAATTACAACTTCTTGCATAAACAATTGGGTTTATTTCTAAATTTATTGTTTAAAACCAAAATAGGATAGCATCAATACGAAACCATAGCTAAGATTAAGAAGAATGAAGGCAAAGACGATCTTTTATTTCTCCATAATGTTTATTTTTTTATTACTCAATTTGTTCAGATGTTCATTCTAAAAGTTAATTGAACAAAATGAACACTCTGAACAAAATGTAAGGTACCTGACTACTAGCTAGGTAGGCTTTTAATCGACATTAGATTGTTTATTTTAAGGACGGGTATGGGTCAAGTTCAAATCTAGTTAATGTCTGATAGCCACCATGAAAATTCTTCAACTCTATTCCTTATCAAAGTAGCTCCTTTTAAGACATTTGCTTTGCGTTAAGTATCTGATATCACACCACCTGGCTGGATAACCGGGTAATACAGATGATGATTATACTACCTGAGAGAATCTCTCCAAACGCCTTCCTCTAAATGCTGTAATATATAGACTTAGCCTATAACGAGGTAATTGACCATACAGGGTGAGTATTCCAGATGGAGACCTCTCATAGAAGTCTAAGAACTCTATAGGGCTAGTGGAGGGTGATAGATGGGATTTTCCTGGTGTCTCTGTACACTTGGTAAGGATTTGTCATAAAATAGGTTGAGTGATTCTATAACAGCTGCAATCGTATTGTTAGTTTCGATTTATACGGTTGTTTTTGATGGATTAAAAACGATTCGTGACTTTACGATTTCAAAAGCAAAAAAGGATTGGTTTTAAGGTCTAGTTTGCAAAACAAATTCATTTTTTTTACTGGAAAATAAGTCTGTAATTTCAAGTAAAGTTGCTATCAATTATGACGGCGAGATATTAACGGCACAAGTTTACGGTAAGTGTCATCCATCAGATTGTGACTGGGGTATTAGTCAGGCAAATATATACGCTTCTAAAGTTGAAGATAATCTAGCAACATCGGCAATTGCTCTGACCGCCAAGTTTAGGAAATCGGGAATCGATCACTTGGTTATACTTAAAATTAAAGAAAACGGGTTATTGCAAGCTGATATTTTTATTGATTTTGTTCAAGAAGGAGATAGAAGAAGCAATTATAATTTTGTGGAAACTTTCCGTCGCATTTTGGAAAACTCGTCTATCAGCAACAACAAACCCATTACACCCGTTGTTATCCCTCCAGCAAATGATAATGTTCATAACCGCTTTCCGGTAGTAACAGATGCTACTAACTATAATGTGAAGGCTCCGGTTCTAATTTCACCAGAAGAGGCAACTGTTTTTAACCATTATCCGCGAAAAACCAAACTAGTCTGGAATCCTGTCCCTGAAGCTGTCAGGTATCTGGTTGAGGTAGATTATTATTATAGAAACGGCTGGCATCTAGATTACACCGGTCAAAAGCTTCGCAGTTTGATGGTTCCTACCACTGAATTTGAATTTAATTTTGTCGGTGCACAACCGGGCAGATGGCGCGTAGCAGCAGTTCTTGCCAATGGTGAGGTCGGAGTAAAATCAGAATGGCGAACTTTCCGCTACACCCGATGAAAACGTAACCAATTAGGGCACCTATACCAGTATCCCAATTTTTTACTAAGTGAAACCTACTTTTGAAGATTTTAGGTTTAACGTAAGTATCTGATATCACACCACTTGGCTGGATAACCGGGTAATACAGATGATGATTATACTACCTGGGAGAATTTTTCCAGATACATCTCTCTAAATGCTGCCACATATAGATTTAGCCTATGATAAAGTATTTGAATATATCAGGGTGAGTATTCCAGAGAAAAACCTCTCTATAGAAGGCTGGGGACTCTTATATGGGCTGTTAGAGGATGGTGAGATGAGGATTTTAGCCTGATGTCTCTGTATACTCACGAGAAAAATGAGAAACTCAGACTTTTTTGCCTTTGTGTTGTGTCATATCAAAACAGAAGTCTATTGCTGGAAAGCAAGAAAGCCGCAAGTTTTTACGCTCACGGCTTTAAGGGTATGCATTTTCAGAAAAAGAACAAAGTCTATTATGTGTCGGGCGTCGTGTCTTCTGTACAAGGACCTATACTATCTCCGTGATTCAGATGAGCGGCTACCGCTGGCTCACCAATGGTTAAGGTTTTCGGTCCCTTATTACCATTGTTTCGATGGCAAACTTGAGTCGCCACTGTTACATTCACATTGTCTAATGCCGGTCCATACCACCCTGGAATTTTGCTGGCAAAAGTTAATACTGTTTCCGAATCAGTCGCCGTAAAGTAAAAGGTTTCGGACTCCCATTTCATATTTGACCTGGTGTTCGTCGCAAAACATGTATTGTAAGTATAACTTTGCGCCGTTAAATCACCTGCACTTACAGACATGATTTTCTCACAGGGTCCACCATCTGGATTACCCGACATATCAAACGTAACTATGTATGTCCAACCTGGGACAGTTTCTAGAGTTTGACTGATTTGCCCTGCTCCAAGACCATTCATATTAATGATGCTTCCATTCATATCAATGCTTCGAGTGCCGTTCGACGCTTGCCAATATAAACCGATATAATCAACGTTGCCAGAATCAACAGTCCAGCCAGTTATAATAGTGCTGCCAGCAGGTACTACCCACCAACCGTTACCAGGATTTTTAGTACCTTGTTCGAAACTGCCATTGGTTTGGGCAAAAACCGCTGGCGTCATTGCCAAGACATAAAACATTACTAACATCATTCCAATTATATTTCTGTTCATTTAATAACCTCCTCCTGTTTTAGGGATGTATTGCCTTAGGATATTTTCTATCGCCTCATCCGTATCAAGCGATAGCCGGATTTATTGCATTAGTATTTGCTGATTAACAGTCAAATTACCTATTCCTATTTACTAACGCGCAAAAAGTAGAAAACTTATATCAGGATTCTTAAAACAATTATGTGTTTGTCGTTATGAAACTGATTTGACTACGTAACCAATGTTTTAATGACGCGATGCTTCTTGAATAGAAGCCGGGAATAAAGTCCGGCACTAATGGCTTTCCAAAATCTTCTCTAAAGTTTTCTGAACACTTTTTAGAAAGAATAGATTCTAAACGGGTTAGAATAGTAATGTAATCCTCCAAAAGGAGAGTATTTCTAAAAAATAAAAGCCGCGAGTTTTAACGCTCACGGCTTTTCTCTTTTCTATGTTTGAATTGTTTACGGAATAAAAGCGCTGGGAGCAGGTTTATCGGTAGGCTCGCCGAAAGCAACGCCCGTTAAACCTGATTGGCTTCTCTGGATAGACCACGTGCCGTTTCTGAATACGGCAATATCCGCTTTTCCGTCGCCATCATAATCGGCTGGTGCGGGAATGTCTGTTGCTAAACCAAACTGAAACGCCGTAAAACCTTGATTGCTTCTGAGCATATACCAAGTTCCATCTCGATAAACTGCTACATCGGTTTTGCCGTCACCGTCGTAATCAGCCGGAACAAGTTTGTCAGTTGGAATGCCGAACTGAATCGCGCCTAAACCTTGCGTAGACCGCGACAGATACCAAACGCCATCTCGATACACTGCGAAATCAGCACGTCCGTCGCCGTCGTAATCTCCGACCACTGGTTTATCCGTCGAATTTCCGAACTGAACAGAGCTGACTTGATTATTTGCCAGATTAAGTGTGAACCAATTACCCCCGCGATAAACTGCTAATTCGGCACGTCCGTCGCCTGTGAAATCGGCGGGAACGGGAACATCACTCGCCAACCCGAATTGAACCGCATTAAAACTGCCATTGGAACTACTCAGCCAAAACCAGGTGCCATCACGATAAACCGCCAAATCGGTTTTGCCGTCGCCGTCGAAATCTGCCGGAGTAATTTTGTCGGTTGATAATCCAAATTGAGTGGCGGAAAAACCGGCTTGCGAGCGGTTCAGATACCAGGTTCGGTCTGACGGGCGAAAGACAGAAATGTCTGACCGACCGTCGCCGTCAAAATCTGCCTGAGTTCGCCTCGAAATAAGCGGCTGCCAGGATGGATTGAAATTTTTGCCCTGTGTTACGTTGGTTAGTACGACGAATCCGCTGCCGTCGATATTTTTGACGCATATTTCACTGTAGGTGTTGAAGGCGTCATCTCTGCTAAAGACGATTTTGCTACCATCGGGCGACCAAGCCGGACTCACATGGTCACGGCTGCCGCAACCGAATGTCGCGCAGCCCTCGAATAATTGGCGATTTGTACCGTCGGGATTGGCGATGTAAAGGTCGTTATAAAAATCCCATACGTTGACGCTATAAACGATCTTGTTTACCGCAGGCGACCAATCTGGGAAATCCTCGTTCCAGCCGTCCGCAAATCCGTTTGCCAGCGGAGTTAGGTTGGTTCCGTCAACGTTAATGG
>JAIVJJ010000107.1 GCA_020200095.1 Acidobacteriota bacterium
GTGCGCACCTTTACCTTTTGGGAAAAACCGGAACCGGCACATCAACCTTGCTCGAGTCCTTGATGCTTGATGACGTGCGGAAAGGCTTGGGGTTCGCGTTGCTTGACCCGCACGGTGACCTTGTAAAAAAGATTAAAGACCGGATTCCTGAAAATCGTGCGGCTGACCTGATTGATTTTGACGTTCCAGACGCCAATCAACCCTACGGCTTTAATCCGCTGGCGAATGTTCCAGTTGAAAAACGCCCCTTAGCGTCTTCGGGACTCATTCAGGTCTTTAAGCATTTGTGGCAGGACTCGTGGGGTCCGAGATTAGAATATATTTTGCGGAACTGCCTGTTATCCTTGCTTGACTATCCTGATGCGAATCTCTCGGACATTTTGAAACTGCTTTCCGACAAATCGTTCCGCCAAAAGGTAATTGGGTTTATCCAAAACAAACAAATCAAAGAATTCTGGCTTAAGGAATATGACCGCTACCCGGAACGCTTTCGTGTGGAAGCCATTTCACCGATCCAAAACAAAGTCGGCGCGTTTCTGTCGCACCCATTACTGCAAAAGATATTGACTAACCCGAAAAAGCCACTAAGTCTCAGAAAAATAATGGACGAAGGCAAAATTCTGCTGGTGAATCTGGCAAAGGGAAGCATCGGCGAGGATACGGCGAATCTTTTAGGCTCGCTTCTTATTTCCCGCTTCGACCTGGCAGCCCTCAGCCGGGCGGATACTCCCGAAGTGGAAAGAAAAGATTACGCGCTTTACCTCGACGAGTTTCATAATTTTACGACCAAAAGCCTCGTCTTGATGCTCTCGGAACTTAGAAAATACCGGCTCTCGCTGGTTTTAGCTCATCAATACCTGACACAACTCGAAATACCAATCAGAGATGCGATTTTAGGCAATGCGGGCACGATTATCATTTTTCGTATCGGGGCAAATGATGCCGAAGTTTTATCGCAGGAATTCGCGCCCGAGTTTTCGATTACGGATTTTACGAATCTTCCGAATTACCACATTTACCTAAAGATGATGATTGACGGGAAAATTTCACGACCCTTTAGTGCCGTAACTTTACCGCCCGACTCGTCATAAACAGTAATCAGCGGATTGATAGCCGGTTGTTATTCTCTTATTAGCCGCTCTGTTTCTTCACACAAATTTTTGTCCTTAATTATCAATTTCCATTATCCGTGTTTTGTTATCTATATCGCTTTTGCTTGTAGATTCACGCCCTAAAGATGCTGTTCCAGTTTTCTTGTCGGCGGGAGTCTGCAAACAAAGGCAGAGTAATACAAAAACAAAAATAACAACAAGTTAGGAGGAAAAATAAAATGAACGACTTTGGTTCAACATTAATCGCGCACTGCGGCGCACGGAAAATTACGCGAGGAGAATTGATGGACATTCCCGTTCCCGAAGCGACAAGAACGCATCAGCCACTCGCGCATTACGAAATTGTGAAAGTTCTGGAAGAAGCACTTTCGTTTCGCTACCTGAAAGTAGTCAAAGATGAATACGCTGTCTCTCGTGACGGGATGAAGATGTTCGGCGTGATGGATTTGAGTTACGAGTTTTCGGGCTGCCGGTTTTCTATCGGACTACGCAACTCAAACGACAAATCAATGCGTCTGGCTTTAACGGTCGGCTACCGGGTGTATGTCTGCGACAATATGACGTTTTCAGGTGATTTTACGCCCCTGCTGCAAAAACACACCAGGAAGCTGGAACTAAAAGATTCAATCTCGATTGCCGTTGATAGAATCCATAGAGGATTTGAGCCGCTCAAGGCGCAAGTCGAGGCAATGCGCGAACAGGTTCTAGCTGAAGACGAGGCTAAATTGATTATCTACCAAGCTTTTTTGGATAGAAACGTCAAAGGTGTACCGAGGCATTTGATGCCGATAGTTCACAACCTTTATTTCAGACCGCAACTCGAGGCGTTTATACCGAGAAATTTATGGTCGTTGTCAAACGCCTTCACGTCGGCTTTCAAGAAACTAGGTCCGGTCAAGCAGTTTGAAGCGACAGCAAGATTTGGGTCATATCTGTCGGATGTGCAGAGGGGACTAAAGCTCAAGCGGCAACTTGATACGAGATTTGAACGGCAATTAGAAGGTAAACAGATCGGAGAAGCAACCCTACAACCCGTGAAAGTCCTGCAAATGCCGCAATTGGCTGGAGCAAACAATCCGAATCTATCAATCAGTGCCGGTTCAAATTTCGGCTCAAACAGCATCAATCAAAACCGTCAACCAAACAACTTAGGTTATGAAGACTTTGATGAAGACGATGTTGCTGAAGACCCATATGACGAACTCGACGATTACTTCGACGAAGAAGAGGAATCGGAAGCCACTGACGAAGCGATTGTCGAGATGATGGAAGAATTCAAGAGGCGAGTAGCTTGAATTTTATCGAGGCAAACAGCTCTCACTTTACAAATCACCTCCAGGAAAACAATCAATCAACACAATCAAAAACAATGACTAAGGAGGACAAACCGATGAACATCATCAGGCTTGGAAGCCCCGCCATTCCGGTCAAAATAACCGAAAGCGGCACTTGCCTTGCCAAACTCGAGCACGTCTGGCAGGCGGCAAGAAGATATGCCAGAAGAAACGGATATAAGGTCGTAGAAACTTATGGCGTAATGGGTGTTGCCCCATTCTGAGGATTTGCTATAAGGGCGTGGTTCACGTATCTCCGAGTGCCGTATAAAGAGCCGATTGAACTTTATGAGATTTTTGACAGCCGCATCTCTTGGGCGGCTGAGTGGACAATCGGCTAGACAATAAACAAACCAACAAAAGGGAAGTGGCAATAAAATGCGCTCCCTTTTTTCCTAAAGACAAAGACTTTATCGCCACCAGGAAAAGAGCAACAAAAACAGGAGGAGAACGAATTATGATGAACGACTCGATAAAACAGGCGCAGTTGTGGACTAGGTTAAGAGCCATCAAAGACCATCTCGATAACGAAATAATTCCGCTCGGCGGTCATCTCAGCGTCGAAGACCCGGATTTGATGATCGCTTTAGAGGAACTTTCCGCAAAAATTCAAAATCACTTTGACGAATTTAGATTGGTTGTAGTGAAAGCGAATAAATGGTAAAGATTCGTCCTAACAAACAAAACGGACAGTCGGCTGAGGCAATCAAATCAATAAAGGAAATGTTTATAAATACGCTTCCTTTTTCTTTAGGGTCAAGACTAGATAAGCGAGATGTGTTTTTATTACTTATTGAAAAAATATGCAGCAAAAATGGGCGAATAAAAGAAAATTTGAAATGATTTTTGGTCGAATTTCCGCGCCAAAATTTCTGCTCGTTATTTTGATGGACTCTTTTCGTAAGCCATGAGATTGAGTTAAGCGGCTCATCCGAGCCCGAATTAGGTTTGATAAGCCTTTTGTATTCAGGCATTCTAATTTTTACTAAGCCGAAACAGGCGGCTTGTGAAGGCTGAGGGTTTCCTTGTTGACGGCAATATCTGCCAGCGCTTTTGCTTCTTCAACCTCGATTGTTTTCAGTTCTACCGCTTTTTCAATCTCAACATTTTTCAGCTCTTTTTTTGTTTCCGCCTCAACCTCCTTGATGTCTTTGACTTTCAGCAGATACTCGAGGATTGAATTCCAAAAGGCGGAGCCGCCGCTTGCCAGAAGTCCGAAAGCGGCAATAGTAAAAGTGCCTTGAATGCCGCTATCGGGAATATTGCTCGCCAGCCACGCCGTAAAAATTCCCGAAAGGACAGCGAGAATTTGAATGAAAGCCCTTCTCCAGCCTTCTTTTTTCGCGTCGGGATTTTCTTGATTGATGGAGGGCATCAGATTCTTGATAATCTCGACCAATCTTTCGGATGCGATGCTAAGAGTTATAAGAATCGAAACTATGGCTGTCAATTTGGTAATGTCCATTTTTGTTCTCCTTAACCAAGACACCGATCCAGCTTGGCTTATTGATTTTTCACCCCAATTTTTGACCTTTTCTCTGCTAAGGCTGCCTTTTTGAGTTCGGTGTCCGTCTCTACAAATTGATAAACGCTTAAAAAGTTTTTATATTTTAGAATTAGGCTCAATCGTATAACCGGCAAATATCTAATTCTTTGGTAATCTATCCCAAGGAAAATGTGCTTCCGGGTCTCTACGACATGAGATCAAGTTTGGAG
>JAIVJJ010000353.1 GCA_020200095.1 Acidobacteriota bacterium
CAATAGATGAGAATGTATATAAAATTTTGATTAAATATTCAAAAAAATGCATTGTAGATAAATTTTTTATTCTGCCAAATTCCCAAAAGCGATTAACCGCCAACACAGTAAAAGATAACCGACTTCAACCAATTAAAAAGCTTTATGGAAGCTTGCTGCCGAATCATAATTAAGAATTGAATGTAAATGAGTGGGGTTTAGCGGCAAATTTCGTTAACCAGCATTTGTGAAAGTCGGTACTCTAATGGTATTTACTCATTTGTTAAAACCAAAACCGGATCAATATCCGACGCTCGCCACGCCGGGTAAAGTGCACCGAAAAGGCTTCCGCCGATAGCGATTAAAAGAGCGATTAAAATCCAACCTTTGCTAAATTCAAACTGCAAATCGAAATTCTTTTGAATAATGTAAGAAGCAGCGAACGAAACGAGGAAACCTAAAATTACGCCGAGAATGCCGACCATCAAAGCCTCGCCTTCGATGACTTTGATAATAAAAGATTTTGACGCGCCGAGCGATTTCAAAATACCGATTTCTTTTCGTCTCTCGGTAATGGTCGTATACAATGAAAGCAAAACGAATATCGTGCTGACGAAGGCTCCGAGAGCAACTAAAACGCGTAAAAATGTGTTCAAACCCGGAATTCTTTCCTGTGCGTCGATTAACAAATCTCCGGTTAAATTTATTTTATTGCCTGGAAGCTGCGCGTTAATTCGGGCGGCGGCTTCTTCAATCTTTACGCCGTCTTCGAGTTTAACCAAAATATACGTGCATTTGTTAGGCGCCTCAACCGCGTCTTGCATTGCTGCCAAAGACATTTTTATTCGTGCGCCCGACGGCGGCGCAAATACGCCGACAACCTTGTAATGTTTTCCGCCGAAAAGCTCGATGCTATCGTTGAGTTTTAGATTATCGTCAAGCATTTGTCGCTCGTCTACGATAACTTCATCGTTTGCTACCGGCGCTCGTCCCTGAACAGTATTTATACCGTTCATCTCGGCAAAAGGCTGCCATTCAACACCGTCAATCTGCCGAATTCCCCAACGACCTTTTGCATCCGGAGTCATATAACGAATAACCGGAACGGTCGACTTGACGCCTTCGATTTCCAGTAATCTATCAGCATAAGTTGTACTGACCGCAGCATTTGAGCTTGTCAATTCCATCGCGCCCGCGCGAGTGAAAATAATTTCCGCTTTCAGATTGAAAGCGCGGTGCGCCATATCTTCCGTCATTCCGCGTGCTAAACCGGTAAAAAGCGTAACTAAAATTACACCGAGCGCGACGCCGATGATGCTTATCAGCGTGCGAAACGGGCGCGTTCTTAGATTGGCTAAAACTAATTCGAGCATTACTTGCAGATTTAACCTTCAGTCAATTTTACAAAATCAAACTCTTTTGACTTCTTCGTATCGGTAAAACCTTCTCTCCACTTTTGAAAATATTCATACATTTGGTCATAGGTCGCCAGCAAACGGTCGGTTGATTTCTCCCAAGTATTTACTTGCGCGGTTTGCAGAGCATTTTTAATTTTGCTTTCCCGCGCAACCGGATTTTCGATGATTTCACATACGGCGCCAGCAAAATTTTCCGCCGTCGGCGTAGTCAGCCACATATTTTCATTTGTCGCATAGGAAAGCAAACCGCCTGCGTTTGGCGCAAGGGTGGGAACGCCCGAAGCCATCGCTTCGAGCGGTGCGATGCCGAACGGTTCGCGTGGATTTGGATGCACGAAGATGTCGCAATTAGCGTAATAATTCGCCAGAGTTTCTTTGTCCAAATGTCCGAGCTGAATGATTTTATTCGGAATACGTTTTTCTGTTTGCTCTGTTAACCAATCCGCTTGTGGTCCGGCACCTGCCACTAAAAGCCGAAAGTCCCGTTTTTCATCTTTTGCCAAAATTTCCATAAAATCTGGCAAAAGACCGATGTTTTTTTCAGGAGAAATTCTGCCTGCGTAAAGCAAAACAATTGCGTTTTCGGGAATGCCCGCTCGCACACGCATCTCGCGCTTTATTTCATCGGACTTTCTAGCGGGCGAAAAAGTTTCGCTGTTCACACCGCGCGGACAAACCGCGACACGCTCTTCAATTGGAACACGCGCAGCATTAAAAAAACGCCAGCAAAAGTTGAAGAACCAATCAGAACGGCGCGGATTCTCGCTTTTATTAACCGATTTATAAAATTCTTCAGCCGTGTAGGGCGAGTTCGCAATATGAAAATCAAATGATGGAAAATTGTAATTGCCCATTACGCGCCGCGCAAACCATTCGGCAATCTTTCCGCGGGCAAGAAAAGAACCGATATTATCATCCATTCTTTCACACGAAAAATGCACGAGCATCGGTCTGCCGAGTTGTCGGAATTTGCCGATGCGAATCATCGCGCCGATTAAACTCAATGTGTATTTGTCGGTGACTTCAATCATCTGCGGCATTTCCGCGAGAAGAATTTTGCGAATAATCGAATTCTTGAGCAAATATTGCCAGGGCATCATTATCCGGTAACGTTTGTCAAAAACCGGAGATTGTTTGGCAGGAACATAATAAATTTTGGCAAACTCGTTGATTTGTTCCGTTTCCTCACGTTCGCCCGGAACAATCAAACTGACAAAACGACGATGACGCGCGGCGGCATCGAGCAAGTTGTTATAACTCGTGCTGATACCCCCTGAATTTTTGTGATAATAATTGGTTAAGTGAACTGATTTGAGAAGGTTATTTACCACTTGAAAATTATATCTAAAAACTAAAGAAAAATTAATTGTTCGCCAGTTTTTTTTGCACTACGATTGCGCCCGCTACAATTAAGGTAAAAAGAAAAAGTATTGCCCAAGCTCCGAGCGCAGTCGTCCACGCCCACGACCATTTGCCGCGAAAAACGCCGAAAATCGCGCCGACCGCAAAGCCGAATGCCGAAAAAATGCCGATTGCCGTTAATATCTTTCGCTTGCTGATTGCACACAAAATCTCGTTTGGAAGAAAAACTACGAACTCAACAATCAAAAGCGGGATTCTTTTCAGATCGCTTGCCAAAGATTTTGTTTCGCTTCCAGCGCCGACCAGCAAAACGCCGTGCCGCATCACGAACAAATTAAACAGCGCCGACAAAATCGAAAACATAACCGAGATGGCAAAGGCTTTTTGCCGCGCGTTATTTTCGGAAGCGGCAAAAATCGAGCTAAATAAATTTTCCTGCGCGTAATGCGTGATGTATTCGACCGTGTGACTGAAAATCGGCAGCGTTATCATAACAATTAACGTCGCCAGCCAAATCGGTGTCGCGCGGCGAAAAGATTGCACCAACGCGCCGGAAATGCCCGACGTAACGAAGCGAAAACCGAACTCGACCAAAACCGCGCTTAATGTAACCATCCAGCTTTCTTTGCTAACTTTATAAATCGTCAAATAAAACGAAGCTCGAAGTATCGCGCCCATCAGCGCGGATTTCCAATTCCAGCGCGTGATGATTTGCGCCGGATGCTGCGCCAAACTGCGAAGAACATCGCCGATAGAAATCTTCTCATCTCTAACCTCTTCCAAATCATCCGCTTCGGTAATCGAGCGATGTATTACTTCCAAATTCATCATTTCATTTTACCCGAAAAATCTGTTTTCATTCGTGACGAATGTGTTTCATAGGCTTCTTCATAGGCTTGAAAAACCTTTTCAAAAACCGAATCCCAAGAACGCGACAACGAAAATTCACGCCCTGCGTGTCTAAATTTTGATAATTTTTCGGGGTTATTCATCAGTTCCAAAGAATATTTAACAAAGTCATCTAAATTTTCAGCTACAAAACCAGTTTCGCCGTGCCGAACAATAAATTTCGGTCCGCCCTGATTAGTCACGATTACCGGAACCCCCGAAGCCATCGCTTCCTGTGCAACGTTGCCGAAGGCGTCAGTTTCAGATGGAAACACGAAAACGTCCATATTAGCATATGCTTGGGATAATTGCTCACCCTCAAGAAAGCCTGTAAATTCGGCGTTTTTTAAGTTTTTTTCAAGCCATTCGCGCTCGTTTCCTTCGCCAACAATAAAAAATTTGAAATTTGTTTTACCTGCTTTAAGCAGTTCCTTTTCCAAATCGGCAAGAAGCCGCACATTTTTTTCCGCACGCAGCCTGCCGACAAATCCGAATCGAAAAATGTATCAACCAACTCTTGATTCGGAGCAAGAAGCACTTTCGGCATTTTGTAATAAAGCACCGAGCCGTCCATAATTTTTCTTTCTGCAAAGTTGGTCATTTTTGAAATGGTCGAATTGGGCAAAAATCGAAACATTCTCATTAAACGACTGGCGGCAAATTCGTGTAGGTTAGTGTGCCACGAGCCGACGAGCGGTAATTGTAATTTCCAAGCTAAATAAGCGCCGATAATGCTGACATCGTTTAATCCGGTGATATGTAAAACGTCAGGACGAAATTTTACCAATTCTCTAAGCACGCGATTCGTGTGGCGTTGAAAAAACGGGTCATAAGCTAAATCTTCATCTAGTGTAAAAGAAAGGGGCGAGCGTTTAAGCGAAAGATAAGAAATATTACCGTTTTGCGCGGTTTCGTTCTTGCTTCCCGCGTGAATACACAAAAAAGGGTAGCCGTTTTTTTTGGCAAACCCGACGAGTCTTTGACTTGTCATCGCCACGCCGTTGACTTCCAAAAAAGAATCAGGGAAAAAAGCGACGCGCAGAGATTTATTCACGGCAGTGTGATTTTACAAACAGAAAAAGGATAATGGTTAAAGAAATTTTCCTTTTCCACCATCCTTTTTGACGAAGATTTACGATGCGAATTCAGTTTTCGGCTGTGCCTGCTCAGCCGCAAGGCTCACCGCAATTTCCTGCAGATCAGGAATCTCGAATTTTGTTTTTGAAACGTCTCTCGGCACAATGTCCTGACGCTTCATAGCCAGACGAAAAGCCGGACGAGCGAGCGGACTTCCGAAAATGCCGAGCGTCCAAACCGCCCATTGAAGCCACGTCGGACCACCGTATATCCAATGCACCGAAAGCGGGCGCGTGCCGTAACCGTCGCCGATGTCGAAATGAACGCGGTCAAACCATTTACGGCGACCTTCGGGAAAATCGGGGTAAAGTTTTAATATTTCGGCGAACGATTGAAGCTGGCGCGAATGAAGCGGTTGTTTGTATTCGGGCATTAACACAACTTCGCTTCGTTTATCTACTCGAATTTCCTCGGCAAATTCGGCAAAGGTTTCGGCATTGGTTAGATTAATAACCGTGTTCGGCTTGCATCCGTGGCGGTCACCGCCTGTTACAACTGGATAGTTGAGAGCTTCTGCCATCTCAAGCACGGCTTTATTTTCCGACCACGAACGGAAGCCATTAATTTCCAGTGCGTGAAGGCAACGTCCGTATTCTTTCAAAAAATTCTTGAGCAGAATTTTGTGTTTTTCCTTGCCGACTATTTCAATGTCCCACAGTGGATGATTTAAAACTATGAGGACTTCCGGCAGAGCATTAAGCATCGCAAACATTTCATGAAGATTTTCGCGGCTATGGTTTGTTTCGTTGAAAGTGAAATCGAGCAGTGTTTTAGTCAGTTCAACGGCGCGGTCTTTCGGTAAATTATGCACGCCGACGTGGAAGAATCCGTATGAATAGGGAACTGTCCATTCGAGCGAAATCGGCGCCTTTTCGTTTTCGATATGTTCATTGACCTGCAAGTTGGCTTCAATACTGTCGTGGTCGGTTATTGACGTGATGGCGTCGAGTCCTGCCTTATTAATTTGCTCTTTTTCAATATTATAAACTTCCGGCGCGGTTAAAGGAGGCGACCAAAAACCAGTAGAAAAATCAATGTCTTTGCCTTCGCGTCGGGTGTAATTTTCACGTTCTTTATTCCAGAAGTAAGAAATGACCGGCAGTTTAGCAGCGTAATGCGGCACAAAGTGGAGCATTTCTTTGGAATTTTCGGTATGACAATGGAGAGAAACACCGGTTTTGGCTTCTTTGCTCAAGTCTTTTGCCTTGTGCAAAACATGCAATCGTGTTTTTTTTAAGTTCATTCGATTCTCCGTATTACTAACGTGCCAATCAAATCAATAAAAGTATCAAATCCGATTCGCAAAGTAAATTGGTCAGATGTTATTTTTTAGTTAACTGTTGTATATATTTATGTTGACGAGTTTTAATATAAAAGTAGAGAGTTTTTTGATGGCACAAAAGTTTGTCATGCAAAAAACAGCTCGGCAAAAAAAATTGTCACAAATCAAATTTGCGTGGTGTTTTGTAATTAGAAAGGGAAAAACTCTGAAATATATTTCAAGTTAAGGAGAGTATCTAATTATGAGTTGGTTAATATCATTAGTTATGGCAGGCATAATGTTTTCCTCCGAAAGCAGCTTACCGGCAAATACAAATTATAGTCGTTCTGAATCATACGAAAAAAATGTCGTTAAACAAGACCAAACAGAAAAGTTTGAACAAAGCTATCCTTTAAATGCTAGTGGAAGAGTCAGCGTCTCGAATGTCAATGGCTCAATAACGATTGAAACCTGGGACAAAAGCGAAGTTAAGCTCGAATATGTAAAAACTGCTGACACCCGCGAACGCTTAGCGGAAGTTGAAGTAAAAATTGACGCAAGACCGGATTATTTTCAAGTTGAAACCGATTACGAAAATTGGAAACGCAGAAACCACAATGAATCAAGAAATAATGGCAAGCTGCAAATAGAATATCGCCTTTTAGTTCCGCGCAATGCGGTTTTGAATGAAATCGAAACGGTCAATGGTTCAATAAATATTTCGAACGCGGCAAATACAACCAGAGCTTCTGCCGTAAATGGAGAAGTTCGCGCCACGAATCTGCGCGGAACGACAAATCTTTCAACCGTTAATGGAACTGTTATAGCCGAATTTGACCAATTGGAAACCGCAAGTAAAATTTCTCTCAATACAGTCAACGGACAAGTTAATTTAGTCATTCCCTCCGACGCAAATGCTACGGTCAAAGCCGACACGGTTAACGGAAGTATAAGTAATGATTTTGGTTTGCCCGTTCGCAAAGGTCAGTATGTCGGAAAAGATTTATACGGCAGAATCGGAAGCGGTAGTGTGCAAATCCGTCTGAACAGCGTCAACGGCGGTTTGTCGGTAAAGCGTAAAAACGACGGAAAAAATTTAAATCCAGCGACGAATCTTTTGTTACAAAAAAATAATGATGAAGATTGGGA
>JAIVJJ010000354.1 GCA_020200095.1 Acidobacteriota bacterium
AAAGAGAAGAGTTAATAAAACCAAAATGAATTTTTTCCAAATCATAAATAACAAACTTCCTTAACCGCCGCGATGATTTTGGGAACATCAGGCAATGCCAGTTCTTCTAAATTTTTAGCATACGGCATTGGCGCTTCAGCGGTTGAAATTCTTTTCACCGGCGCGTCCAAATAATCGAAAGCGTTTTCCATTATTTGATGCGAAATCTCCGCGCCAACCGATGCAAATGCGTGCGATTCTTCAGTAATAACCAAACGATTTGTTTTCTTTACCGAATTTACAATCGTTTCAATATCAAGCGGTTTTATCGTGCGCGGGTCAATGACTTCGCACGAAACGTCAAACTCTTTTTGGATCTGCTCGGCGGCTTGTAAAGCGAGCGGAACAGTCATTGAACGCGCCACGATTGTGCAGTCTATGCCTTCGCGTTTTACGTCAGCGACGCCTAAAGGAATTGTAAAATCTTCGTCTTCGGGAACTTCACCTTTTAAGCCATACATTCTTTCCTGTTCAAGAAATACGATTGGATTATTGTCGCGGATTGCCGATTTCAAAAGACCTTTTGCGTCGGCGGCAGTCGAAGGCATCACGACTTTTAAGCCCGGAAAATTTGCGTAAAATGCTTCTAACGCCTGCGAATGCTGGCTTGAAACCTGATAAGCCGAACCATTCGGACCGCGGAAAACAATCGGAACTTTAAATTGCCCGCCCGACATATAAAGCATCTTCGCTGCGTGATTGATAATCTGGTCAGCCGCGAGAATTGAAAAATTCCACGTCATAAACTCAATCACCGGACGCAAGCCAGCCATAGCCGCGCCGACGCCAATGGCGGCAAAACCGAGTTCGGTAATCGGTGTGTCAACAACGCGCTTATCGCCGAATTCCTTCCAAAGCCCGCGCGTAACTTTATACGCGCCGTCGTATTCGGCAACTTCTTCGCCCATTATGAAAACGTTTTCGTCTCTGATGATTTCTTCGCGCAACGCTTGATTGAGCGCGTCTCTGATAGTTAAAACAGCCATAATTTATTGAATGCCAAATTCTTTTTCTAAGTCGGACAAACTTGTTGTCGGCGCGTCCGCTTCTTCTTTTTGCGCGGCTCGAAGGTCTAACAAATCTTCTGCGTCTTCGAGCCATTCCTGCAGCGCGACAAATTCTTGATACGACAAAACGGCAAATTGTTTCTCGCCGTTTTTCGTTAAAAATTCAGGGTGTAATTCGATAGCCGTCATTTTTCTAATAAGCCTCCCGACGATGTTTGACGCAGTAAATAATTATCGAATTGTTTTCGATGTTAAATAACACTCGGTAATTTCCGACGCGCAAACGATACTGCGGTTCAAAATTCGTCAAGCGTTTTATATCGCCTGCTATATCATTTTCCATTGCTCGAACTTTTGCCAAAATTCTTCGTGCATCGTCTGCGTTAATTGTTCGCAAATCTTTTGTCGCGCGTGGCTTAAATTCGATTTTGTATTTCATCGAAAAACAACCTTACGCATAAACGTCCGTAAACAATTCTTTTGCATCCGGCAATGGACTTTCGTCGGCAAATTTCATCGCCTTTTCAGTTGATTCTTTCGCTCGAATTTCAATTTCCGTATAATCTTTGTCTGAAATAACTTTAGCTTCCGTCAAACTTTCCTTAAACAAAACAATCGGGTCGCGCTCCTGATATTTTTTAATCTCTTCGGTAGTTCGATATTTGCCTGGGTCGGACATCGAATGTCCCATATAGCGGTAACAGCGAATTTCAAGAAGCGTCGGCAAGCTATTTTTTCTGGCTCTTTTGACCGCGCGTTCGGTCGCTTCGCGTACAGCCATCACGTCCATCCCGTCAACAAATTCGTTCGCCATTCCGAAACCTTCGGCTTTGCTGGCAATGCTCGAAATGCTCATTGCGCGTTTTTGCGACGTTCCCATTCCGTATTGGTTGTTTTCGCAAATGTAAATTATCGGCAATTTCCAAAGCTGCGCCATATTCAGAGATTCGTGAAATATTCCTTGATTAACTGCCGCTTCGCCGAAAAAGCAGAGCGTTACACCATCCGATTCTTTGTATTTTTGTGCGTAAGCCATTCCCGTTCCGACGCCGATTTGACCGCCGACGATGCCGTG
This sequence comes from Acidobacteriota bacterium, assembly GCA_020200095.1. Classification (GTDB taxonomy): domain Bacteria; phylum Acidobacteriota; class Blastocatellia; order Pyrinomonadales; family Pyrinomonadaceae. The sequence goes on from JAIVJJ010000354.1 coordinate 2,122, forward strand.
TCCGCCGAAGAAATTAAATTCTTTCGAGAACATATGCATCGAGCCGCCTTTGCCGCCAACGTTACCGCCCGCTTTGCCGTAAAGCTCCGCCATTACAGCTTCCGGCGTGATGCCGACGACCATCGCCTGCACATGGTCGCGGTAAGCCGTAATTACAAAATCGCGGTCGCGGTCGGTCGCCATTATCGCGCCGACGCCGACGGCTTCCTGTCCGATATACAAGTGGCAAAAACCGCCGATTTTTCCAATGCGGTAAACTTCCGCGCATTTCTGCTCGAAAACTCTGCCCAAAACCATTTGGTAAAGCATCTCTTTCAAAAGTTTGGGGTCGGTGTTTTTTATCGAATCCTTTTGCGATTTTTTGCGCTCTTTGTATTCGGCTTGGGCTTCTTTGCGGTCAACTTTATCCGTCGCTTGCGGCGAACCGTCATCAGGTTTCGGCGAAGCAGTTTTGCTTGAACCGTTGTTAGAATCGCGGTTTGTTGTCGTTGATGATTTTTGGCGTGTTGCTGTCTTTGGCAAAATTAAAACCTCCGCGCCATAAATTTCGAAAAATGGCTGTGTGAAATAATTGTGAACTTCAGGAAAATTATAAGCGACGTGAAGCCGTTTGTGCAAAAGTTTCTGGTAGTAATGATAAAATCAAATTGTATGGCAAAGCGAACGCTGCAAACTTTATTTATTATAAAATTTTCTCTATTGTTGGTTTTCACTTGCTTTCCGGTTGTAGTTTCAGCGCAAAATCCCGCTTCGTGGAGGCTCGAATCCGAAGCGAAAGGAAAATCGCTCAAACAAAACGAAACTTTCAAAGCCAAATTAAAAGCTGAAATCGAAGGCGAATGGCATCTTTACGCGCTCGAACAACCCGAAGGCGGACCAATTGCGACGACGATAAAAATTTCCGAAGAAAAACCTTTCAAAATAAACGGCAAAGTGGCATCGCCTGAGCCGGTTACAAAGTTCGATCCAAACTTTAATATAGATACGAAATTTTATGAAAAACAAGTTGATTTCGATTTACCTGTGCAGGCGACAAGCGAAACAAGAGCTGATGAATTAGCCGTCAGCGTTCGCTTTCAACTTTGCAACGACACGCTTTGCCTACCGCCGAAAACCGTTCGGGTTACGTTTGACGGATTTGAAGAAGTGAAGAAAGGTAATTTGTGGTCAGTAGTCGGTGGTCAGCAAAACGAAAATTCGGCAACTCCAAACCCATCTATTAATAATCAACAACTGACAACTGACAACCGACAACCGACCACTGATTTATGGTCTTTTCTGTGGCTTGCCGTGTCCTTAGGCGCGTTGTCGCTTTTAACGCCTTGCGTTTTTCCGATGATTCCTATTACGGTTTCCTATTTTACCAATAACGCGGCTGGTCATCGCGCGAAAGCTGTTAAACTGGCAACCGTTTATTCACTTGGCATTGTTTTAACTTTCACTTTGCTCGGGATGCTTTTAGCTATTTTCGTCGGGGCGGCGGGAATAAACCTCTTTGCCGCAAATCCGTGGGTCAATCTTTTAATCGCGGGAATTTTTCTCTTTTTCGCCTTTAATCTTTTCGGCGCGTATGAAATTCAAATACCAACCGGCGTTTTAACCAAATTAGACAATTTAACGCGCAGTAAAGAAGGCGAAGGAAGCGGAATCGTCGGCGCGCTTCTTATGGGTTTGACGTTTACATTAACTTCATTTACCTGCACGTCGCCGTTTGTCGGAACAATTTTAGTTTCCGCGGCAAACGGCAATTGGCAAAAACCGCTTGTCGGAATGCTCGCATTTTCCGCCGTTTTCGCCTTGCCGTTTTTTGTTCTTGCCTTGCTGCCGCAATACGTTTCGCAATTGCCGCGGGCGGGCGGATGGATGAATTCAATCAAAGTCGCTATGGGTTTTCTGGAAATCGCGGCGGCGATGAAATTTCTTTCAAACGTGGATTTAATCTGGAAGTGGGGAATTTTCACACGCAATTTTGTGCTGGCGATTTGGATTTCAATCGGCGCGATTTTAGCAGTTTATCTTTTAGGGAAATTTCAATTGCCGCACGATACAAAGCCGGAAAGAATCGGCGCGTTTCGCGTTCTTTCGGCAATTTTAAGTTTAGCGATTAGCTTTTATTTATTGACCGGGCTTTTCGGCGCTCGGCTCGGCGAACTTGAATCATTCTTGCCGCCAGAGACCGAAACGTCAAAAAACTTTTTCAATCAAAATAAAACGGAAAAACTCGTTTGGATTGAAAACGATTACGAAAAGGCATTGGCACAGGCAAACGCGGAAAACAAACGAGTTTTCGTAGACTTCACAGGTTATACTTGCACGAATTGTCGCTGGATGGAAGCGAATGTTTTTCCGAAAAGCGAAGTCGAAGTGGAACTAAGCAAATTCGTTTTGGCAAAACTTTACACCGACGACGGAAGTCCAAACAATGAAAAGCATCAGCAGTTTCAAGAGAAGACTTTTCAAACCGTCGCGCTGCCATTTTATGCAATTATGGACGCGGACGGAAAAACCGTTGCGACATTTTCCGGATTGACTAGAAACGCGCAGGAATTTGTTGACTTTTTGCAGAAAGCAAAAACGAATTAACCACAGATGTACATACATGGACACAGATTTTTATTAAGATTTCATCTGTGTTAATCTGTGTGCATCTGTGGTTAAAAATTCTTATGAAAACGGTCAAAATCGAAAATTTAATCAAAGGTCTACGGCAAATCTCAGATGAAGATTTTACCTGCGATAACGTTTACAAATTCCTCGCCGAAAATCCGGTTGACGTTGATTCGATTGCGCCGTTTTTATTTTGGAGCGAGAAATTTTACACCAGAAATTTAATCTACAAAGACGAGCGTTTTGAATTGATGGCTTTGTGTTGGGAGCGAGGACAAGTTTCGCGCGTTCACAACCACGCTGACCAAAATTGTTGGATGAGCGTTCCAATCGGCAAACTTCGCGGTCAAAATTTTTCCGTCGAAGAAATTGATGAAGCAAAAGGCTTCTGTAAATTAAAAGAAACCGATAACTTCGACCTCTCCGATTGTCTCGCCGCGAAAGTCGAATTAGAAGAACCGATACATCAAATCTTAAACCTGCCGGAATTTCAGAGTCGCGCCGTCAGCCTGCATATTTATTCAAAACCTTTCGACCGATGCCTTTCCTACTGCCGCGAAACCGATAAATTTTCAGAAGTTCCGCTTTTTTACACCAGTATAGACGGCAAACTTTGCGACGGCGTAAAATTGTAAATTCTACACTTTAAAATTTTCATTCATCAGCACCAATAAATTTTTATTTTCTGCCGCTTTATTAACAATTAAGAATATAAGCGGTAGAATTACGTGTTATTGATGCAAATTAAATCGAACGAAAAAATCTGGCTCGCCTTTCTCGCCGCCATCTGTCTCGTCTACATTCTGCTTCGCTTTTGGAATTTAACCGAATCGTGTCTCTGGTTTGACGAGATTTTCAGCGTTCACGCCGCCGAACACGCCTGGCGAGATTTGGTTTGGTTTGTCGCGCAAGATCTAATTCACCCGCCGCTTTTTTATGTTTTATTAAAACTCTGGATTACGCTCGGCGGCGAAAGTCTTTTTTGGCTGAGGTTTTTCCCCGTTTTATTTTCGATAATCGCGCTCGTTCCGTTTTATTTTCTTTGCCGCCAACTAAAATTAAATTATTCGACAATCTCGCTTGCTTTTGCTTTTCTCGCCGCGAACGGGGCGTTAATAAAATACGCGCAGGAAGTCAGAATGTATTCGCTCGTGCTGTGTCTCGCGCTTTTTTCGCTGTGGTTTTTCGCCAGATTTTTTAATCTCGGAAAGGGTTTCTGGGCTTTAACCGTCGTCAATATTTTGCTTGTCTACACGCATTATTTCGGCTGGCTTGTCATTCTGTCGGAAATCACGGTGATTTTGATTTTGCAGCGCATAAAAATCGGGCGGATTTTAATGATGTTCGGCGTAACATTGGTAAGTTTCACGCCCTGGATTTACGCTGTTTGGCGAGCCGCGCAGATAAACTCTGATTTCGGACAAAACATCGGTTGGATGTCGAAGCCAAATCCAAAAATTGTTTCCGAATTCGTTCTCGCTTTAATTGAGCCGTTTTATTTTCCGGCGAGCACCGTTGAAGCGAGTTCGATTTTTTTCGTTTCCGTTCCGCTTTTTTTAATTTTCGCGGTGACAATAATTTTGTATTTTTCAGGTTGGAGAAATGAAAATGAAACAGAAAAGCGCGTCTTGTATCTTTTAACAATTTTTACTCTAACGCCGGTTTTGCTGACTTTCGCGGCAAGCTGGATTTTGCCTTATTCGGTTTGGGGAACGCGGCATTTGATTATCGTTTTCGCGCCAACCGCCGGTTTGCTAACTTTTTTCTTGAGTAAAATTAAAAACAAATTATTGAAAATCGGTTTGACGTCTTTTATTTTTCTGCTTTCAACCGTCGCTTTTGCCATTCAAACAGTAACGCCGCCGCCAAAATTTATCTGGTGCGCGTGGGAAAATCTGGCGCAAACCATTAGCCGAAACGAGCCGTCGAAAATTTATGTGTTTGAAGATTTAACGGCTTATCACTTCTGGTTTGCCTTACAGCGCGACAGCGACAAAATTCAAATTTTTGAGGCGCAGGGTTTGAAAGCGTTTTTGGTTGCGGCGGATAAATGAAACCGCAGATGGACACAGATACACACAGATTTTGTTGCGATTCGATTTTGTCGATCCTGTTGTATTTATCTGATTTGACGCGCGTCCATCTGCAGGTAAATTATTTCCTTTTCCAGCGCACACCGTCTTTTGTGTCTTCCAGAAAAACTCCTTTTCCGGCAAGCAAATCGCGGATTTCATCTGAGCGCGCAAAGTTTCGGTTGTGTCGCGCGGTTTGACGCTCTTCGATTAAATTTTCGATTTCCGCATCTAGCATTTCCGCTTTTTCTTCGCCAAAAACGTTCAAAATTAAATCAATTTTCTCGATTGTTTCAAGAATTACCTTTCTATCATCTTCGCGCAAAGTTTCTCCGGCTAAAGCCGTATTTATTTCTCTGACCAAATTGTGCAGAGCCGCGAGCGCGACCGACGTATTTAAGTTATCGTCCATCGCCGCTTCAAAATCATTCAAGGCGTCAGATGCAATTTTTTGGCTTGCTTCGTTCGCACCTCCCGAAAGCTTCGCTTCGTTTAATCGTTTGCGAAAATCCCGCAGACGCTCAATCGTGTTTTCCGCGCCGTCCAGAGTTTCAAATGTAAAATTCAATTGTTTGTGATACGGCACAGACAAAAGCAAATAGCGAATCGCAACAGCCGAATAACCTTTCTCAACCAAATCGCGGAAAGTATAATAATTTCCGAGCGATTTAGACATTGTTTCGCCTTCAACTTTCAAATGCTCTGAGTGCAGCCAAACTTTTGCAAAAGTTTTGTCGGTCGCGCCTTCGCTTTGCGCAATCTCGTTTTCGTGATGCGGAAATTTCAAATCAACGCCGCCCGCGTGAATGTCAACAGTTTCGCCTAAATATTTCATCGCC
>JAIVJJ010000249.1 GCA_020200095.1 Acidobacteriota bacterium
GCCATTGCCTGCAATACCTGCGTCGCCGTCGCCGTTACCGATAAGGAAAAGGGCAACAAAGGAATTTCGGCGTTTATCTTTGACAAATCAATGGAAGGTTTTCGCTCGGACAAAAAAGAAAACAAACTCGGAATGCGCGCTTCGGAAACAGCTTCGGTTGTTTTTGAAGATTGCTATGTTCCTGACGAAAATCTTTTGGGAAACGAAGGCGAAGGTTTTTTGCAGGCGATGAAAATTTTAGACGGCGGGCGCATTTCAATTGCGGCTTTGTCCGTCGGCATCGCGCAGGGCGCGTATGAAGCCGCAGTCAGGTACGCGAAAGAGCGCGTGCAGTTCGGTCATCCGATTGCGGAGTTTCAGGCAATTCAATTCAAACTTGCGGATATGGCAACACAAATCGAAGCCGCGCGCCTTTTGACGCAGCAAGCCGCTTTGATGAAGGACGCAGGCAAAAAACTGACGAAACAATCGGCGATGGCAAAACTTTATGCATCGGAAGTTGCCGTCCGAGTTTCCGAAGAATCTATCCAAATTCACGGCGGTTACGGTTACACGAAAGATTACCCAGCGGAAAAATACTGGCGCGATTCAAAACTCTGCACTATTGGTGAAGGCACGAGCGAAATTCAAAGAATGGTTATCGCCAAACAGCTTTTGAAAGCATAAAAACATAATAAATATGACCAACAAAAGACGAGTTTTTAACGCTCGTCTTTTTCGTTTCAAATTCGTGAAACAATTTGTTGTTTCACGTTGCATAGATGAAACGCTCGTGATATATTCTTCGCGCAGTTCAAAAAAACATTCCAAAAAGGAGAAAATTTATGAGTTTAAGCGATGCTTTTATTGCTGAATTACAACAGGAATCAGCAGCCACCCGTAAATGTTTAGAGCGTATTCCCGAAAACAAATTTGATTGGAAGCCGCACGAAAAATCTTTCACTATGTCGAGACTAGCCACGCACATTGCGGAAATGATTGGCTGGGCAAAGGAAACGATTGAAAAGCCTGAAATGGATTTTGCGGCTGGCGGCGATTATAAACCTTTTGAACCGAAAACGACTGCCGAATTGGTCGAGTTTTTCGATAAAAATCTTGCTGATGCGACCGAAGCGTTAAAAAACGCTTCGGATGAAGTGCTGATGGAAAATTGGAAGCTGCGAAACGGTGAGGAAATTTATTTTGATATGCCGCGCACTCAGGTTTTGCGCGGAATGGTTTTTAATCACATCATCAATCATCGCGGACAGCTTTCGGTTTATCTGCGTTTGAACGATATTCCCGTTCCTGCGCTCTATGGTCCATCGGCGGACGAAGGCACGATGTAGAAAGTGGTAAGGCAAAAGGCAAAGGGCGAAAGTAAAAAATTCCATAGCTTTTCTCCTTTATCCTTTCGCCTCTACACTTTTATTGCTTCACGCATCGTTCAAAACTTCTTCTCCAGCATAAGCAATCGTCTTTGCGCTCCGCATTCTAAAGAACCACAAAATGCCTGCGCTTGCCGACAAAATGCCGGAGATAACAGTCAATATTTGCGGAGAAATGTAATACATCAGTTCGCTCGAAAAATAGCTCGACAATCCAAAAATGGTCATTTCCGCACCTCTGTCCAGGGTTGAAATTCGCCCGCGAATGTAATCGGGTAAACTCTGCTGAAACATCGTTTCCTGCACGGCATATTCGACGCCGACAATTGCTCGAGACACGAAGCAAAAAAACATAAAAAGCCATAATGTGGGCGCAAATCCCGCAGCCGCAAACAAAACGCCGTGAATGATTAAAGTCCAGACGATAAACGAACTGTGCGAATTTTTCCGGTCAAGATAAACTGAAACGCGATGCGCTATTATCATTCCTAAAAATAAACCGAAACCGCTCGCCGTCCAGAGTAGCGCGACCGCTAAATCGGGATTCCAATTTTCTCTTTCGGCAAAAACAATTCCGCCCATTCTTTCAAAAATAACGTTTATCGCGCCGCCACCTGTTGCCCAGATTATATTCATCAAAAGAATTGTCAGGGCAAAATGATTTTTAACCGTGTAGTGAAAACCTTCTTTTAATTCGGTTAAAAAAGATTCGCGCTTGACGTAATTTTCCTCTGTGTCTCTGTGGCTATATGGCAAAATTTCTTCCCTGGTTGCTTCCTCTGGAATCAGCCAAATCGAAAACGCCGAAAATGCAAATGAAGCCGCGTTAATTAAAAAAGCAACTTCGTAACCAAAAACAGCCGCTGCCCAACCGCCTAATGCCGAGCCGATTGCCATCAGCAAAAAGCGCGTCGAAAACATCAATGCCGTTCCCGCTAGCAAACCTTCTTTTCCGGTTAAATTCGGAGTTGCAGCATTTTTCGCGCCGTCGAAAAACGCACCGAAAGTCGAAAGCAAAGCCATCGCCAGATATGCAATCCAAAGATTTTCCGCGCTTGTTACAAGCAAAAACATCAAAGCCACGCCGACACGGGCTAAATCTGAAAATATCATCACCTGCCGACGCGAAAATCGGTCAACAAACGTTCCGGCAATCGGCGAAAAAAGCGCGAACGGCAACACGCGGCAAACAAATAAAATGCCTGCCGCCGTTGGTGAAGCGTCTGAAACAAGACGCACAAGACCTAAACCCGCGATAAAATTAAACCAGTTGCCAAGTTCACTGATAAATTGTCCCCACAAAAGATTGCGGAAGTTTCGATTGCCCTTTATTAACTGTGCGTAAGTTAAATTCATAACAATGGAAAATGGAAAACGGAAAATTTATGAATTGCTCTTTAATTTTGCATTCTCCATTTTTAATTTTGCATTAAAAAAGCCGTTAGGCTTGAGAACCTAACAGCTTCTTGCCTTGCGATAAAATAAATTTTCAAGTTCCCGTAAAATTCGGTTGACGTTTTTCAAAAAATGCCTGCACGCCTTCTTTAAAGTCATTTGATTTGCCGGATTCGATTTGGCATTGGTGTTCCAGATCAAGCTGCGTCTGCAAATCGTTTGAAAAACTCGCATTGAGCATTTTCTTAATTCTTCCAATAGAGCCGGTCGGCGCGAGCGCGAGTTTTTTCGCCATTTGTGTTGCTTCTTCCATTAAACTTTCGGTTGACACGATGCGATTTATCATACCAATCTGTAACGCTTTTTCCGCCGTTAAAGTTTCGCCCGTCATAAAAATTTCCGCCGCGAGTTTTTCGCCGATGGCACGTGACAGAAAGAAACTTCCGCCGCAATCGGGCGACAAGCCGATGCGGACAAACGCTTCGTTGAAAGTCGCATTTTCCGCCGCAAAAACAATATCGCAAGCCAGCGCAAAATTTGTTCCCGCGCCTGCGCAAACTCCATTTACCGCCGCGACGAAAGGAATAGGCATTTCTCTAATGAGCAAAATCACGTCGTGCAAAACCTTCAAAGGCTCTTCTAAAAACGCTTCGATTCTGCCTTCTCGTTTCCACATCGTTTGCATCTCGCGCAAATCACCGCCTGAACAAAATGCTCTGCCCGCGCCGGTTAAAACAACCGCTCGCGCTTCGTCGGAAATTGCCTTACGAATCGATTCGCCTAAGTCCTTCGTCAACTGCAAAGACAAAGCGTTCAGCGCGTCAGGACGATTCATTGTAATAATCGCCGCGCGGTCTTGTAATTTGTAATTGACGGTTTCAAACGACATAAATTTCAGTGGTGAATTGTGAGTTGTGAATGGTGAATTGAGAAACTTGCTGATTTTATTTCTTTCCTCTCACCGTTTACAATTCATACTTCACCGTTATTTAAGCGAATCTGACTTTTGAACGATTTGCCTGATGACATTCTTTGCACATTATCGAACGCCCGACTTTCGGCTGAAATGGAACGGTGTCGTGCTTGCCGCAATTGTCGCAAACAATTTCAAAGCGCGTCGGTGCATCGGCGCGCATCGCTGCTTTTTTCGAGCGACATTTTGCGCATCTTTGCGGCGGCATCATATTGCGCTGATAAAAAACTTCCTGCTCTTTTTCCGTGAAAAGAAAAACTTCCTTACACTGAACGCACGGGATTTCTATGTCCGGCATTGCTTTTTCTCCTTTTTGAATTTTCACGAAAGTTTAACACGGAAATAGTGGTAGATGGTAAGTGATAAATGGCTAATTCTCGTATTTACCATTTATCACTTACCATTATTTACTTAATTCCGCCACGTGATTTTTAACTGTCACGCCTAAAGTATCCAAATTATATCCGCCCTCCAAACACGAGACAATTCTGCCTGCACAAACTTCGTCCGCCCATTGCTTGACCGTTTTCGTCATCTGCACAAAATCATCATCTTCGAGCAAAAGCTGTCCGAGCGGGTCGGCTTTGTGCGCGTCAAAACCAGCTGAAATGAAAATCAAATCGGGCGTGAAATTTTTGTGAATATCGCTCAAAGCATTTTCAAACATTCGTTTTTGTTCCCGCGCTGAAGTTCTGGCTTTGACCGGAACGTTCAGCGTAAAATTTTTGCCGCGCCCGAAACCCGTTTCGCCGCGTGAACCCGTTCCCGGATACCAGGGATATTGGTGCATTGAAAAAAAGAAAATTGTCGGGTCGTCATAAAAAATTCCCTGCGTGCCGTTGCCGTGATGCACGTCCCAATCAACAATTGCGACGCGCTCGATTTCTTTATATTTATTTTGCGCGTAACGCGCCGCAACCGCGACGTTGTTGAAAAGACAAAAACCCATCGCGTGTTCCGCTGTTGCGTGATGACCAGGCGGGCGCACGGCGACAAAAGCGTTATCGGTTTCTTTATTCATCACCGCGTCAACTGCCCGACACGCGCCACCCGCCGCGTAAAGCGAAGCATCGAACGACTGCATCGAAATTATCGTATCGGCATCAAGATGTTCCACGCCGTTTTCAAATGCGCCTTCGACTCGCTTGAAATGCTCTGGCGTATGCGCCGCTTGGATGATTCCTTTAGAAACTTTTTCGGGTGTGATTTCTGTTAAACTTTCCCAAAAATCTTTATCGCTTTTCAGAGCGTTCATCACAACCTCGTAACGACGCGGTGTTTCGGGATGTCCGATTCCCGTGTCGTGTTTTTGATAAATCGGATGATGAATTAGTGCAGTTTTCATAAAATCAGAAATTAGAAGCCAGAATATAGAAACCAGAAGAAAAATAATTTTACGCTGCGTTCTGATTTCTGGCTACTAGATACTCAAATAAATGCTGTTTCGTGAAGAAGTTTACCTTTGGTAAATCTTTCCAAACTCAAACACGAAACATCTAAAAAATTCGCTTTCCCTTCTAAAATAATTTCTGCTAATGCGCGTCCAGTCGCAGGCGAATGCATTACGCCGTGTCCGCTAAAACCGCTTGCGAAATACAAACCTTCAATCGCGCAGCCACCCAAAATCGCGTGATGGTCGGGCGTGTTTTCATAAAGTCCTGCGCGGCATTTTTCTCTGACAACATTTGTTTCGGCTAAAAATGGTGCGCGGTATTTTGCCCTTTTATAAATTTTTTCGATAAAAGATTCGTCAAAATCCGTATTAAAACTCGGTTTTTCGTCAGCTTCAGGATAAGCGAAAAGCACTTCCGTTTTTGAATCTCTCACGGGGCGAAAATGGAAACCGCTTCCCAAATCAATCACCATCGGCAAATTTTCGGGTAAATTCTTTTCGCTTTTCGCCCAAACGATTTGGCGTTTCAAAGGCTCGACCGGCAAATCAATTCCTGTCGTTTTCACCAAATCCCGCGCCCACGCGCCCGCGCAAATCACGACTGTTTTTGTTTCAATCTTTCCACGATTTGTTTCGACAAATTTAACTTTACTGTTTGCCGTTTCGATTGAAAAAACTTCGGTTTCCATCAAAATTTTCGCGCCGTTTTCCTTCGATTTTTCGGTGAAGCCTTCCATAACACCCAGCGAATTGATAAAACCGTCGTTCGCGCCGAAACTTCCGCCGATTATGTCTTCACAATTTAAGCCTTTGGCGATTTCGGAAATTGTTTTTGTATCTACAATTTTCACTCCTTTTACGCCGAGCGATTTTTGCTTTTCGACATTTTTTTTCAAATAATCGAATTGATTTTCCTCGGTTGCAAAAAACAAATAACCGCGCGGTTCGTAACCGCAATCAACGCCGATTAATTCATTAAACTTTGTAAAAAAACCAATCGAATAAAGCGACATTTTGATATTGATTTCGGTTTCAAACTGCGCTCTTACTCCGCCTGTCGCTTTTCCGGTTGAGCCTTTTCCCTGTTCCGCTTCGCGCTCTAAAATCAGAACGTCGTTTGCGCCCATTTCGGTTAAGTGATACGCGACACTAGCGCCGATAACTCCGCCGCCGATAATGGTAATTTCACTATTTTTCATAGAAGAAATTTACCACAGAGACACGGAGACACAGAGAAAAAATTATTTAAAAAACTCTGTGTCTCCGTGTCTCTGTGGTGCAAAATTATTTAGCGAAAACCTGCCGCCGGCTTTTAATTTTTCGGCAAGATTTTTCCAATCTTCCATCGGCAAGACGATTCCGAAGTGCGGAACGGGAACGTGGTCGGCGTCAACTTCATTGCGATGTTGCACGCCGACGCTTTCCGGCGCAAGGTGCGCAACTATCTGATGACCGAAAAGATTAAAATCAATCCAAGCGTCAGAGCTTCTGCCTTCTTCGCAACCCAAAACTTCGCCGTAAAATGTTCTTGCTTCTTCCAAATCTTTAACCGGAAAAGCTAAGTGAAATAAGTTATTCATAATTTTTGAATTAGCCGCGAACAAACACGAAATTTCACGAAATTGAAATATAAATTTTCGTGCTTTTTGTGTTTGTTAGTGGCTAAATTGCTTTCATCATCTGCCGTATCGCGCCTAGATGATACGCCGTGTGCGCAATTATCGCTATCGCTTCAGCAAGTTTGTGTTCGTCCCAATCCTCAACCGTTTGAAAGGTTTCCGCCACCAATTCATAATCGCGCCGCGTGTTTTCTATCAAAAGTTTCCATTCGGTTTCGTTGACCTTTTTAACCAGCCAGCTTTCGTCCCAATTTACCTTTTCGGTTCTACCGTTTATAAATTCAACGAGCGCAACAAGGTAAAATCTGGCGTGTTCGAGATGCGCGGCGATTGTCGCGCCGTTTTCTTCAATCGAGCGCGAAGCGGTTTCCGCTGAGAGTTTTTCTACCGTATTTAAAACGCCGACGCCGCGGTCAAGATACGCGCTTCCTTCGGGCGGAGAGCCTTCGAAAGTTTCCTTCAGCAAATCAAAAGCGGCTCTGGTAAAATCTTCTTGATTTATTGTTTTCATTTGTTTTTAATTTTTGTTTGTTTCAATCTGTCATTCAAATTATGGCTCTCGAAAATATCAAAGAATTCATCAATGAATTTACACAAAGTTTGAACAAAGAGACTTTCGTTAAAATGACTTTAGGTAATTATCGCGGAACTGATGAGCATTTGCAAAAATTACTCGTTCGCTTTGTCGAAACAAAAAAAGGGATGCGATTGTTTTTTCTTTACCGCTACAACACGCGCGATACGGCAAAGAATTTTGATTTTGCCGAAAGCGTTAAAATTATCGGCGAATTACTGGGAAAAGATTTTTTTAGCGGACATCTTTTTACGATTGAGAATGATTTTCAACTCGACATCGGCAAGAAAGGAAAATCGCGCTTGAATGCCGCAAAGCCAACTTTTAAGGAAAAACCGACGCTCGAACACAACCGCGAAAAACAGATTCTTGTTAATCCGAAGAGTTTTTATCTAAAGGCTTTGGGAATCACGACTGACCGCGGCGAAGTCCGTGACAAACAGCAGGATAAATGGAAACAAATCAATAAATTTGTCGAAATTTTAGGTAGCCTTTTTGATAAATCAGAGTTAAAAGACCGTAAAGAATTAAAAATTGTTGATATGGGTTCAGGCAAAGGTTATCTGACATTTGCGGCTTACGATTATTTCAAGAACACCAGAAAAATTGATGTAAAAATTACGGGCGTTGACACGAAAGAACAACTTGTCGCGGTTGGAAATGATATTGCAAAGGCGAGCGAGTTTGATGGTTTACAGTTTGTTCACGGGTTTATCGGTGATTTTGATTTGCAAAACGCAGACGTTTTGATTGCGCTGCACGCTTGCAACACGGCAACTGACGACGCGATTTTCAAAGGTATCACGGCAAAGGCGGATTTAATCGTCGTCGCGCCGTGCTGTCATCAGGAAATTCGCCCGCAGATAAAATCGCCGGAGTTTTTACGCGGAATTTTGCGGCACGGCGTTATGCTTGAACGCGAAGCCGAAACTTTAACTGACGGACTTCGCGCTTTGCTGCTTCAAAAAAGCGGTTATTCGACAAAACTTTTTGAATTCATTGCCACCGAACACACGCCAAAAAACAATATGATTGTCGGCACGCGGCACGAAAGAAAAGTTGACGTTGAAAAAATTGATGGACAAATTCAAACAATCAAAGATTTTTACGGCATTAAAGGACAAAGATTGGAAAATCTATTGTCCGGGTCAGAAGCCTGCGTGTGAGTAAGAACTACCGGAAAACCTTTTAACTTGACCGAACATCAAAAACACACTTATTATTATAGTTTGTGATTGCAGAGCAATTTTTTAACAGTAGGAAAATATAAAACAATGAAACCAGAAATTCATCCAGATTACAACGAAATTACGGTCGCGTGCGCGTGCGGAAATTCCTTTAAAACTCGCTCGACGCAAGGCGAAAAATTACACATCGAAATTTGTTCGGAATGTCATCCGTTTTTTACCGGAAAACAAAAATTGGTTGACACCGCCGGGCGCGTTGACCGCTTTAACAGACGTTACACACGCGGAGCAGCGCAAGAGGCGAAATAGATTCTCAAAAGAAAGTGGCTTCATTTTCGACATTACATTAGCCTACTAAAATTTAACGCCGACGCTTTTCCAGCGCCGTTCGCTTGAGGTGTAAAATTTTTACGCTGCTACGAAACGGCAGAAAAAGGTCGGCGTTAATTGTTTATAAAGAAATCCGAAATTAGCGCGAACAGATTTTTTCAAGTTGACTGGCAATCGGTTTTTTGAGCCAAAGGAATTGCTTTTAATAAATGTCGGTAAACTTTTCCGGCGCAATAGGGACAATGAAATGATTTCTTTTAAGGCTTTCTTCAATTTAAATTTATGAAAAACAAGCAGCGAAAAATCACTTTTTTAAACCTTTTCCTAAGCCTGCAAAAGGATTTAATCGTCGGCGGTCAAGCGGTAATGGAAGGCGTGATGATGCGCACGCCAAACGCTTATGCAATTGCGTGCCGCAAAAAAGACGGCTCGATTGTGCATACGGCTGAATTTCTGCCGAAATGGAGCGAGATATATAAATGGCTTGATCTGCCCGTTTTGCGTGGCGGCGCGACTTTGATTCAATCAATGGCGTTGGGAATCAAAGCGTTGAATTTTTCCGCTCAAGTCGCGCAAGACGATATGGAAGCGCAAGCGGCAAAGGAAAAATCGGTCGCATTTGAGACCGAAACTGTTTTAGCTGAAGGCACGACGGATGAAAATTTCAGGAAAGCTCCTTTCAAAGTTACAATGCCCGAAAACAAAGAAACCAAGAAAAACGCGACACAAGCCGCAGGCGCGGTTGGTTCGATAATTTTCGCGCTGTTTTTTAACGTCCTGCTTTTTGTCGTCGCGCCGCTTGTATTGACGAATGTTTTGTTTATGGCTTTAGGTTGGGCGGAAGTTCCTGCAATTATTGCAAATTCTGGCTTATTGGAAATGGTAAAAGCATACGTCTGGGAAATCAAACCCGCCTCGTGGATTGCGTTTAACTTGATTGACGGTTTAATTCGAATGTTGTTTTTCGTCGTGATGATTTTTACGATGTCGTATTTGCGCGACATTCGCCGCATTTTTGAATATCACGGCGCGGAACACAAAACGGTTTTCACATGGGAAAAAGATTTGGATTTAACACCCGAAAACGCGCAACGACAAAGGCGTCAACATCCGCGCTGCGGAACATCGTTTTTAATGGTTGTAATGCTTGTAGCGATTGTTTTATTTTCGGTTATTAAATTTGACGCGATGTGGTTGAATTTGCTGGTGCGAATCGCTCTGATGCCTTTAGTTGCGGGACTTTCTTATGAAATCATTCGTTACGCGGCGAAAAAAGAATCGAGCGCGGTTTTTAAATTGATGACGATTCCCGGACTCTGGCTGCAAAATATTACGACGCAAGAACCGGATGATTCGCAATTAGAAGTTGCTATCGAAGCCTTGAAAGAATCGCTGAAACTAGAGCCGACGGAAGCAGAAAGTGATCCGATGGTTCATAGAGAATTAGAAGTTGTCGTTTAAGTTGTTTTCAGCAACGAATTTGCAAAATACTGACAACTGACCACCGACTATTGACAACTATTTTATGTTAGAAAAACTCGAACAAATCGAAAAAAATTACGAAGAACTGACCACGCAACTTTCATCGCCTGACGTAATGTCCGATATTGCCGCTTACACAAAAGCGATGAAACAGCATCGCAGTTTAGGTGAAGTTGTCGAAACTTACCGTGAAGTCAAACGGATGCAGGAAGAATTAAAGGGCGCGAAGGAAATTGTTGAAATTTCCGACGACGCGGAAATGCGCGAGTTTGCCGAACTCGAAGTTGCCGAATTAGAAGAAAATCTTGCCAAAGCCGATGAAAAGCTAAAATTTTTGCTGATTCCGAAAGACCCGAACGATGAAAAAAACGTCATTCTGGAAATTCGCGCCGGAACGGGCGGCGACGAAGCGACGCTTTTCGCGGCGGAAATTTTGCGGATGTATGCGCGTTACGCCGAGCAACAAGGCTGGAAAATGGACATTTTGGAAACTTCCGACACGGGCGTCGGCGGCATTAAAGATGCCGTCGCTATTATTGAAGGCGATAACGTTTATTCAAAAATGCGGTATGAGTCGGGCGTTCATCGCGTTCAGCGCGTTCCGCAGACCGAAACCGCCGGGCGCATTCATACTTCGGCGATTACGGTTGCCGTTTTGCCTGAAGCCGAAGAAGTTGACGTGCAGATAAATCAAAATGATTTGCGGATTGATACGTTTTGTTCGTCAGGTCCGGGCGGACAATCGGTGAATACGACATATTCGGCGGTGCGGATTACGCATCTGCCGACTAACACAGTCGTTTCGATGCAGGATGAAAAATCGCAAATCAAAAATCGCGAAAAGGCGATGCGCGTTTTGCGTGCCAGATTGCAGGAAATCGAAGAGCAAAAACAGCATGACGCACTTGCTTCAGAAAGAAAATCAATGGTTGGAAGCGGTGACCGTTCGGAAAAAATCCG
Source organism: Acidobacteriota bacterium (assembly GCA_020200095.1). Taxonomy (GTDB): domain Bacteria; phylum Acidobacteriota; class Blastocatellia; order Pyrinomonadales; family Pyrinomonadaceae. The sequence continues at coordinate 11,281 of JAIVJJ010000249.1, forward strand.
CACGTATAATTTCAAGGAAAACCGCGTCACTGACCACCGCATCGGTCTGACCGTTCATCAACTCGAATTGGTAATGGAAGGCGCATTAGACGAGTTTATAAACGCTCTGACAACGCATTATCAAACCGAGAAATTAAATGCCGAAACAGTAGCGGCGTAAAGAATTCAAAATTAAAAATTAAGAATTAAAACTTTATATTGATTTTGCATTTTGAATTTTACATTTTGAATTTTTGAGATGCCTGTTACACGACTTAACCTGGTTCGACACGGACAATCTGCCGGAAATGCCGAAGGGCGTTTCGGCGGACACAGCGCGACTCCGCTTTCCGAATTAGGTCTTCACCAGGCAAAAATTACCGCTCGAGCCTTAGCCAAAGAAAAAATTGACGTTATTTATTCGAGCGATTTGCATCGCGCCGTCCAAACTGCCGAACCGCTTGCCGAATTGTTGAATTTACCGATAATTAAAACTTCCGCTTTTCGGGAAAGAAAAGTCGGCGTTCTGGAGGGCAAGACGTTTGATGAATCGAAAGCCGAATTTCCGAAGGATTATTACGCTTTGGTCAATCGCAGCGTTCATCACGTAATAACGGGCGGCGAAAGCTACCGCCATCTGCTCAGACGCGCAACCCAAGCCTTGCACGAAATCCTTTACTCGCATAGGGGCGAAAACGTCGTAATCTTTTCACATACAGGCGCGATTTGTTTTTTAACTCTTTATTTAATCGGCGCCATCCACCCGAAGACAAAAACCACGCCCTGGCTTGTTACTTCAAACTGCGGCATCAATCGCTTTGAAATTCGCGGACGGAGCAACATTCGCGTTTTGGGGTTTAATGATACGCGGCATTTAGTGCAAGTTACGGGTAACGATGCTTTTGCCGCTCGCTGAATTTTATCAATAAAAAAGGCTAGAGAAAAATAACTCTAGCCATATATTCCTCTTCTAAACAATTAGTTTAGAACGAGTAACGCAAACCAAACTGCATTGAACGCGGTGAACCTTGAATACTGGTAAAGATTTTACCAAAATCGGGAGATGCTGTACCAAGTTCAGGGTCTATTGGCAAACCATAGGATGAACGGGTTGCATTATCACCATTGAAGTATTGAAAGTTTTGAACATTGAATACTTCCCAGCGGACCTGAAGTTTATGGTTTTCACTCCACGGCATTTGGAAAGACTTGGAAAGCCCCAAATCTAGTGTTTGATAACCCGGCAGCCGGAAATTGTTACGTTCACCAGTTTCGCCCGGACGTGCATTGCGGAAAGCATTAAAAGCCGCCTGCGGATCCGCAAATAAATTTTGGGTGGAGCGAACCGCGCCAACCTCAATCGGCGCAATTTGTGTTCCATTTGACTGAGCATTCCAGTTGGTTGCCCATTGTTCCGCATCAAAAGGCGATGAGATAGGCAGTCCCGTATTAAACCGGTAAACGCCTGAAAGCTGCCAGCCGCCCAGGAGAGCATCAACAACCTTATTCATACCGCTAAAGAAGGCGCGATTTCTGCCAAACGGAATCTGCAAAATAAAGTTCGCGTTGACAACGTGCCTAGCATCAAAATCAGACGGCGCATAGTTATCTTCCTGTCGAAGCGGATTCAAAATAAACTGCGATCCGTAAGAAGTACCTGTCTGCAAACCGGAAGCATCATCCATTGATTTTGAAAAAGTGTAGTTAATATCATACGACAATGTTTCCCCCAGTCTTTGCCGCAGAGAAAATACGGCGCCGTTGTAGTTCGACTTGGCAACTGTGCCGTAAGCGGAAAATGCGGCATACTGCGGATGGAAGAACATATTCGGGTAGATACCGCGGTCGTCAATTAACAACTGAACGAATGTCCAGTCGAGAATGTTAAGTCCACCACCGACAGGACCGGGTAGATTTTCCCTTGCCACTAAACGATAGATACGCTGCGTGGAGTTCAATGCAACTCCCCCAACAGTAGAAGTGTAATTGGGAAATAGATTTTGGAAATAAGGAATTACTGGAACTTGATTGATAGGAGTATTCGCCGCCCGCAAATCGTGCAAAATTCCCGCAGCGGTGTACCAGTCCATGCCTGATGCGGGGTCAACCAGATTATTGAGAGCCATAACGTCGCGTGTCGCAAAAAGATTGCGTGCCGCGCGACCGACATATGAGGCTTCAAAATACATTCCTTTCGGAAGCTGACGACCATACGAAACATTCCAGGTGTAATGCGTGGGTGATTTAATCGTGGCATCCAGCGAAGTTTCTATGCGCTGCGCTTGATCCGCCGGAGTCGAAAACCGCTGTGTCGGCGCGGGAATACCCGGCAGGCTGCGGACATCCTGTCCAAACCCCGTAAAACGCGGTGCCAGGTTAGTGGTTACATTATATGTATTAGCCGCGATGGTATTTGAAGAGGTAAAGCCGATTGACGATAAATTACTAAAGGAAACAGCTAGCTGTTGCCCGAAATAATCATTTACAATTCTGAATCCGCCACGAATGGTTGATCTATCTTCGCCGCCGAAGAGAGTTCTCAAAAATCCATCTTTAAAGCTCGGCGACCAGGCAAAAGCAATACTAGGCTGAAGATTATTCCAATCCATACTGTAAAAACCTGGTTTTTTGTGAAAAGGTCCGCCATATGTGAAATTGATAATTTCATTGTTCGGAACCCCTGTCAGAGCGCTAGCGACGCGTCGGTCAAAGACATCCCCTAATCTTTGGTCAGGAACTATTTGATAACCGTTCTTTTCGTAAACCGGACGGCTGAGTCCGTATCGCAAACCGAGAGTTAAAGTCAGGTTACGATAAGGTTTCCAGATGTCTTGCCCGTAAATGTCATATTCTTCGGTGGCAAAATTTCTATCGGTCGGAGTTCCCGCCGGAAGAACGCTGCCGTCAAGGTCAAAAGTAAAGTTTCCGCTGTATTGCGAGAACCGACCGATTAAAGCTGTCGTCGTCGATTGAACAATTGAACTTTGCCCCGCGCCGATCCTATATCCGGCACCTGCGAATGCTGTATTAATAACCGCACCCGATTGTTCGTAAAACGAAGGGTTAGTAACAGCATTGTCAAATGCGTTAACGTAATCCTGGCGCTGGTTGCGGATAATCCGCACGTTTCCGCCCATTTGAATTGTGTGATTTCCCTTTATCCAGGTAAAGTCATCGGTAATATTATGAGTCGGAGTTATTCGGCTCAGTGTATTTTGAAAGAACAACGGTTGAAAAACAAAACGGAAACTAATCTCATTGCCGTTTGTATCGCCGCCTTGCGTAAAAGCTTGCCGGGTGAAACCGTAACGGAAGTTATTGATCATATTGTTGCTGATCGTCCAGTTATGACCAGCTACAAATCCGTAAGGGTGTTCCCACAACGTCGGGGACGGCGTATCGGGGAAATAAGAAGTTTGTTGTTCAAGATCCTCTTGATAATTACCGCGAAAGAAAAGAGATTGCCTTTCATTTATGTTGTAGTCAAAGCGGGCGATATGGGTGTTTTCATTGTCAGTTGTCGGAGCGTTAAAGCGGAATCCGCCTGTATTAACCCCGTCGCCGATACTGGTGTCATTCGCCGGATAACGTCTCGCCGCATCTGCAAGCACGGCGACTGCCGCCGGATTGATTCCTGCTTGCGGGAAAATAGTGTTAAGCTGGGCGGTACTTAATGTTATTAAACGGTTCGTTCCAGCCGGATCACCAGGGGCGGCACCAAAAAACCTTAATTGTCCTTGCCCGACATGCGCTAAAGGGACAAGCCGCACCACTGAAGCATCTTGTCTTTCTCTTTGCCCCTCATATGCATAGAAGAAAAAGAATTTATCTTTTACGATTGGACCACCAATCGAACCGCCAAAAACTTTCCGTGCTAAACTCGGACGCTCAATTCCCGCCAGATTGTTAAAAAAATCGTTGGCGGAAAAAGCAGTTGGGCGATAGAAATAAAATGCTGAACCGCGCAAATTATTGGTTCCGCTTTTAGTAACCAGCGAAATCTGTGCTCCTGACGAGCGTCCTTGGTTCGCATTCGGGTTCGTTGTCGTAATGCGAAACTCTTCGACCGCTTCGGTTGTTACTCTCAAAACAGTGTTTTGAGTAGTCTGAAACTGACTGGTTCGTCCACCGGTTTGCTGGTCGTTTATGTCAACGCCGTCCAAAGTAACGTTAGCCTGGTCGCTTCTGCCGCCAGCGACGTATCCTTCTCTTGTCACACCGGGCTGCAAGGTCATCAAATCTGTAACTCTTCTCAAGTTTGATGGGAGTTCAGTTATTTGCTGGGGAACAAAGTTATTTCCGAGACTCGCGTCCTGCGTGTTAATTACCGACTCAATATTATCGGCAGTTACATCAACTACTGCTGAAACATCTCCGGCTTGAAGCGGAATATCAACGTTAATCGGTGAATCAACCAGCGCTCGAATATCTGATTTAATAGTTTTCTTAAAGTTACTGGCTTCAACTTCGATTCGATATGTTGCCGGCGATATCGAAGGAAAATTATATTGCCCTTCATCGTTAGTGGTTACAGAGCGATTAAATCCGGTTTCGGGATTAATCACTCTAACAGTTGCTCCAGGAACACCCGCGCCGTTTTGGTCGGTTACTGTTCCGCTAATTCCGGTTGTTCCCGACTGTGCATAAACGCTTCCAGCTAAAAAAGCTGAAATAAACATCATTACCAAAATCGGAAAAACTTCTGCTTTTAGAACGCTGAGTTTCATAACTCCTCCTTATTAGATAGAAAATTATATGGAAAAATCGCTTGACAGAGTAAGGTCAGTAACTTTTTATAAGGCATTTTACGTTCCATTGGCGCAATGAAAATAAAAAGCTTATAAACACTAAGAGATACCGTCAAGACTATTTCGGTTTAATTATAAAAAGATTAAAAACTTTGGATAAATTCAAATTTTCGGAAAAATCTCTTTTGATTATATGGCTTTCTCATTTTCGGAAATTTTTCACGCGAGAGGAGCAAAGAAGGCAAGAACCGAATTACATAAACTTACACGGATTTTTTATATTTTCTTAATCTATGGAATTCGTGTAATATCGGTTGTTTAAATTTCCTTTGCGTTCTTTCGCCATTCATGTGAAACGACTTTTGAGAACGTCCTAGATTATAAACTTTGTTGCGGATTTAGCTCGGCGAAAATTGCTTTGGCGGCGGTTGCGCCCATTCCGACGGCGCTGCTGACGGTTGGCGAAATTGGATTAGCCACGTCGCCAACAGCAAAAACACCTTTTACGCTTGTTTCGCAACGGCTGTTAATTTTCACATAGCCGTTTTCGTCTAAATCTAATTTGCCGCGCAGAATTTCCGTGTTCGGCTCGACTCCGATGCGGATTAAAATCGCATCAATCGGCAGAACGTTTATTCTACTTGTTTTTAAGCTTTTTAATGCGGCGGCTTCAACCCGATTTGCGCCGATTATTTTTGTGAGAATCGTTTCGCTTAAAACATCTATTTTCGGATTGCCTTGAACTTTTTCGATAAATTCTTTTCGCGCTCGAAAATCTTTACGGCGATGAACGAGCGTAACTTTCCGCGCCGTTTCCGCCAAAATCAAAGCGTTTTCAAAAGCCGCGTCGCCGCCGCCAACAACCAAAACATTTTTGTTTTTTACAAGATGTTGGTCACGCTTGCCAGATTCGAGAATGCCTTTATCTTTAAATATTTCCTCACCCTCGACGTTTAATTTTCTTCGTCTGACGCCGGTTGCGATAATTATTGCGGTAGCTGAAATTTTTTCACCGTTTATTAGCGAAACCGTTTTATTTTCAGAATCAACTTCGCTGACTTTCGCTTCAAGACGAATTGTAAAATTATAATTCTCAGTTTGTTTGAGAAAGCGGTCGCGCAACTCGCGACCGCTTTCAGCTTCGATACCGAGATGGTTTTTTATAGCGTTGTAAACCCGAAGAAGCTGTCCGCCGAGTTCGTTCTGCGCTTCCAAAAGCAAAGAAGTTAAATTGAGTTCATCGCACCAAAGGGCTGCGGAAATTCCTGCCGCGCCGCCTCCGATGATAATAACGTTAAAGTTCACCTAAGTTCAGTGATATTTTTAATAAATAAAATCAGGACAAATCCAATGCAAAATTAAAAATGTAAAATGCGAAATTTACTGCTTCAATTTTTAATTTTTAATTTTGCACTTTTAATTGTTCAAATTTGCGTTCTATTCTTTTTGAACTCTATCGAACAAACGCATTCGGAATCGGTTTATCTTCCGGGACGCCGAACTGAACTCCGGTAAATTCCTGCGTTGAACGAAGCACATACCAAACTCCGTTGCTCGGACGGTAAACGGCAATATCCGCTTTGCCATCGCCGTCATAATCGGCGGGCGCTGGTTTATCGTTTGCGTCACCAAGTTGAACTCCGATAAAACCAAGCGCGCTTCTCTGAATATACCAAACTCCGCTGCTTGGTCTGAATACTGCTATATCCGTTTTGCCATCACCGTCATAATCAGCCGGAACAACCAAATCGCCCGCCGCGCCGAACTGAATCGAACTCCATTGACCGGTTGAACTGTTTATCCGATACCAATATCCGGTTGAGGGACGAAAGACGGCAATGTCCGATTTACCGTCGCCGTCGAAATCGCCGAGAGTCGGTTTGTCTTCGACGATGCCGAATTGAAAGCCGATATAACCGAGCAAACTCCTCTGGATATACCAAACACCGTTTGACGGACGATAAACCGCGATGTCGGCTTTTCCGTCACCATCGTAATCTGTCGGAACAGGCAAATCGCCGTTTGTTCCGAATGCAACACCGGTAAAGCCTTGGCTGCTTCTTTGAATATACCAAGTTCCGTTTCTGAAAACGGCTAAATCGGTTTTGCCGTCGCCGTCGTAATCTGCCGGAACAATTTGGTCGCCGTTAGCTCCGAATTGTTGACCCGACTGTTGATTGCTTGAACTATTTAACCGGTACCACACTCCGTTACTCAGACGGAAAACAGATAAATCCGCCTTGCCGTCACCGTCAAAATCAAACGGCGTAATCGTGCGAAACGGACTGACGTTTAAACGTGCGATGCTCAATCGCATAACATCTCCGATGATTGAAAAATCACCGCCGACTAAAATCCGTCCGTCGGCTTGTCTGACAATCGTTCTGACCTCGCCGTTTGCGCCGCCTGGAAAGAAACCGCTGTCTAAAGTTCCGTTTGGTTTAAGACGCGCAAAGTTTAAGCGCGAAGAATTATTGATCAACGAAAAATTCCCGCCAACCAGAATGCTTCCATCTGGCTGCGTGAGGAATTGATTAACCAAACCGTTAAAAGTCGGCGACAGGAAAGTCGCATCGGTCGTACCGTTGTTGTTCAACCGGATGATTGTGTTAGTTAAAATTAAATATCTTCCATCGGTTTGAACTTCGATTTGTTTAATTGGGGAAATGCTTCCCGCGTTGAAAGAATTGTCGAGGCTTCCGTCTGAGTTGAGGCGAACTAGATTGGTGCGGTTGAATCCATTCACGCCGTCGAATGAGCCGCCGACCATAATTTTACCGTCCGATTGCACGACGATACTTCTAATCGTAGCACTTCCAAATACCGGATTAAAACTCGTGTCAAAGCTGCCATCTGCATTAAGACGAAAAAATCCATCACGTCCTTGCCCGCCGACTGTTTGCAAACGTCCGCCGATGAGAATCTTACCGTCAGATTGCAAAACCATCGTATTAACTTCACCCGCGGCATCAAGGTTCGGAGCAAACGTATTGTCTAAACTACCATCCGCATTAAGACGAACCAGACGCGGGCGCCATATTCCATTAAAGTAAATAAAACCTCCGGCGCATAGAATTTTTCCATCGAGTTGAACGAGTATTATCGTCGGAGGGTTGTTAAAACCACTTCCCGTATTGAATGTCGAATCCAGACTGCCGTCAGCATTGACTCGCGCAATTGAAATGCTCGGTATGCCATTGACGCGAATGAAACCTCCGGCAAAAACTACCTTGCCGTTAGGTTGTACTGCGATTGCCGATACCCCGCCGGCAACTCCGAAAGTTGCCGTGAGAGAACTCTCAATGCTTCCGTCTTGATTGAGTCGCGCAAATTTGTTGACGCTCACGCCGCTTTCGAGAAATATGCCGCTTAGGAAAATTCTTCCAGCCGAATCAAGCATCCAATTGTTGATTAGCGTTAGATTGGTTGGCGAGGTAAATGAATTGTCTAAGCTTCCGTCAGTATTCAAACGATAGAATCGGTTGCTGGTGCTAATCAAAATTTTGTCGTTCGGTAAAATCTTAACTTTGGTGGCTTCACCGATATTAGAGCTACTGAATGACAAATCTACGTTGCCAGCGGGAAGAATTTTTGCGACGTTTAGGCGGCTAACTCCATTGACTGCAGTAAATCTACCGACAATTATCACACTGCCGTCGGATTGAACGTCGAAGTCGTTAATTAAAGCACTACCATTTACATTGCTGGCGACAGTTGCGCTAGGCGGCTCGAATGTTGCGTCAACCGTGCCGTCGGCGTTGTAGCGTTTCAGCGTAGCGTTGCCCGGTGTACAGCCCGGACAGTTAGCGAATGAGTTAGTAACAGCGAGAATCTTTCCGTCGGGCAACAACGATATTTTACCCGGACTTTGACCGAATATTCCGCCGCTGCCGCTAGCAACAAGAATTGGAGTAAATGTGTTGTCAATAGTTCCGTTCGGATTGAGCCGGTAAAGAGTATAATTGTAGGAATTGCTAAATCTACGGTTAAGGACAACCAAAATTTTTCCATCGGGTTGAACTGCCCGAACATCCACATTATCGCTCTCAGGAAAAACAACCACAGGAAAAGGAGAAGTAAAACTTGTGTCACGGCTGCCGTCCGCGTTTAAACGGTAAATTCGGGGTTGTAGAACAAGAGCATTGCCAGTGTTAGCGTTGCCGGCAATGATGATTTTACCGTCAGGCTGCACGACGGCACTTGTAATTGTGAAATCACAGCTTGTGCAATTGAATGTATTATCCACGCTGCCATCTGTGTTAAGGCGAGCGATACGATTGTTGATAACGCCATTGACAACTTGAAAATCACCGAAAACGATTATTTTGTTGTCGGGCTGTAGTATAAAATTAGTCGTCGTATTCAAATTCCTATCAGGTATCGCGTTAAAAGATAAATCAACGCCGCTCGTTTGAGCTTTAATCGCTGAAGCTGCAGCAAATGCAATTAAAATCAATTGCGCAAAGGTAAAGATACGTTTGAAAGTTTTTAGTGAAATATTCATATTTTCTCTTATAAAAATCAGACTTGAAACTTAAAGTTTATTTTACCAAACAAAAAATCTTAACGAATATACACATTTGGAATCGGCTTGTCTTCGCTGATGCCGAACTGAACGCCGGTAAAGCCTTGCGACGAGCGAAGTATATACCACGCGCCGCTTGAAGGTCGGTAGACGGCAAAATCTGATTTGCCGTCGCCGTCGTAATCTGCCGGAACGGGTAAATCGCCCGGCGCCCCAAACTGTACAGCTCCGTAATTTGTCGCTGGATTAGTTGAGGTGTACCAGGTTCCATTTGACGGGCGGAATACAACAATGTTTGTTTTTCCGTCTCCGTCAAAATCCATCGGCGTCGGAATGTCTGTTGAAATTCCGAACTGCAAAGAGATGGTTTGATTGTCCGAACTTCTTAACACATACCAGTATGCATTTGAGGGTCGAAAGATAGCCGCATCCAATTTACCGTCACCGTCAAAATCTCCGACAACGGGTTTGTCTCCGGCGCCGCCCCACGGAATTGCCCGAAAATCAACTCCGGGTTGCGAACTCGGACGGTAATAAAAGTAGCTTTGTCCATCCGTCAGCGAGCCGTCTCTGTAAACAGCCAAATCAGCTTTTTCGTCGCCGTCCCAATCGCCGGAAACCGGCACATCGCCCGTCGCTCCAAACTGCACAGGGCGGAATGAATTGTCCGAACTATTTGTAATGTAGAAATAAGCGAAATTGCCCGCGCCCGGAATGTTGTCGCGGAAAACGGCAATATCGGTTCGCCCGTCACCGTCATAATCGGCGGGCGCGAGTTTATCCGTATTCAATCCGAATTGAAGTCCGTTCCATACATTATTAGAACTGTTTACTCGATACCAAACGCCGTTTGAAGGTCGAAATACTGAGATGTCCGCCCGTCCGTCGCCGTCAAAGTCAAACAATGTGAAAGGAGCGCGTACCGGGCTGACATTCAATCGGGCAATGCCGAGGCGCGTTACATTTTCAATTCTCGTGAAATCGCCGCTGATAATGATTTTACCGTCTGCTTGTCTGACCATAGCTCGAATTTGATTGTCCGCGCCGCTTGGAAAGAAACTGCCGTCTAAGCTGCCGTCGGCGCGCAAACGCGCCAGTCTTGAGCGGGTAATGTTATTAACGGATGTAAAGTTTCCGCCGATTATAATTGTTCCGTCGGGTTGAACGAGAAATACGTTGATCGCCGCGTTTGTGTTCGGAGATCGGAAGGCGGCGTCCGTCGTTCCGTTATTGTTTAATCTGGCGAGCGTGTTTGTTGTTAAAACCAGATATTTTCCGTCCGGTAAAATTTCAATTTGATTAACCTGCGAGATGCTTCCGGCGTTAAAGGCGGCGTCGAGACTGCCATCCGCATTTAAGCGAACTAAATTCTGACGGGCAAATCCGTTCACGGCGTTAAATGTGCCGCCGACCATAATTTTACCGTCTGCTTGAACGGCGATGTTCCGAATGACGGTATTCGTTCCAAACGCCGGATTGAAACTCGTATCAGTAGTGCCGTCTGAATTGAACCGCAACAGACCGATTTGTAGTTGCCCGTTAACAATAAAACTTCCACCGACTAAAATTTTCCCGTCAGGCTGTAAGGCAATCGAAGAACTGCTTAAAACGGAAGTGAATGCGGCGTCTAAACTTCCGTCGAAGTTAAGTCGCACAAGACCTATGCCGGAATTATTATTGACGGTAAAACTTCCGCCGAGCAGAATTTTCCCGTCCGCCTGAACGACTATTTTTGTAACGGGGCTGTCAATTTTGACTGTCGGATTAAAGCTCGCGTCCAGAGTGCCGTCGGCGTTCACGCGCACGAGGTCTCTGCGCGGAACGTCATTTACCCGGCTGAAGTATTATCAAGGCTGCCGTCGGCATTAAAACGCAAAAATCTATTGCCGGGTGAGGGCGGAGGAAAAGGGGTGGTGAATCCCGTGCCGGTGCTGAACAAAATTTGCCCGTTCGACAAAACTTTGGTCTGATCGACCGGCTCTCCGCGCATAAAAACATTCGCCGGAACGAACGACAAATCAACATTGCCGGCTGGCATCAGCCGTGCGACGTTTCTCCGGCTGACGCTGTTAACGGCGGTGAACAGACCGCCAATGACGATTTTGCCGTCCGGTTGAATGTCAAAGTCATTAATAGCGCTGAAATTATTGATGACATCATAGTCGCCCGTTAAAATTGGCGATTCAAATGTCATGTCGCTTGTGCCGTCGGAATTATAACGACTAAGAAAGCCTCTGCCGTTTGAGTTGTTACGGCTGATAAGAATTTTTCCGTCCGTCGTTACCGCGACTTTAGAAACAGAATCCCTTGAAAGTATCCCTTGGAAGATGTTGATGGTCGTGAACGTATTGTCGAAACTTCCGTTCGCGTTGAGGCGGTAAATTCCCTTTGAGCTGGCAGCGCTGCCTGCTGAACGCGATGTGGTTTCAATCAAAACTTTGCCGTCCGGCTGAACCGCCCAGACGCGCACAAAAGAATTTACTTGAGCGGAGGGTTCGCCGAATGGCGAGGCGAAAGAGCCGTCGAGACTGCCGTCCGCGTTTAATCTTTTTATTCTCGCAACCGAAGTGTTGGTCACGGCAGAATAGAATGAACCGGCGACAACGATTTTTTCGTCCGGCTGCACGACTACGCTTCCGATACTAAAATCGCACGCTGTGCAATCAAACGAATTGTCCAGACTTCCGTCCGCGTTGAGACGGGCGATGTAATTTTTTACTACACCGTTAACAACTTGAAAACCGCCGAAGACCAGTATTTTACCGTCCGGCTGAAGCGTAAAACCTCCACCGCCAGCGTCCTTTGAAATCACGGCATTAAATGATAAATCAACGCCGCTCGATTGAGCTTGAGCGGCGTTGATTGAAACAAACGTTAATAAAAACAGTTGCGCTGCAACAAAAAATCGTCTGCAAATTGTTTGGTACGAATTCATTTTAATTGTCCTGAGTTTGAAGCTGAGTTAAAAGTTTTAGATTTAGGGAGTTGAAGGTAATTCTAATCTTCGATGCTTTAAAGGCATTATACATTCGATGTTTTCCTTTGTAAATATATTTTATATGGCGCGGGCGAGCAAAACCCGCGCTCTTCTTGCTATCTTTAACAGACTCGGATAAATTACATTCTTACCAACAACCAAAATTTCAGATTCGAGATTCCAGATTCCAAATTACAAATTTAATCTGGAATCTCGAATCTGAAATCTTAAATCTAATCAAAAAGGAGATTTTGCCGAAAATGAAAGCATTTACCACAGAAAACATACGCAATCTGGCTGTCATTGGACACGGCGACGCGGGTAAAACGCAGTTTGTCGCATCCTTGCTGCATGTAGCGGGCGCAACTACGCGCTGGGGGCGAGTCGAAGAAGGAACGACCGTTACCGATTACGACGAAGATTCGATTGAAAGAAAAGTTTCGCTCAATAACAATTTTGCCAATCTCGAATACAAAGACACGAAGATAAACTTGATTGACACGCCCGGTTATGCGGCGTTTGTTTCGCACGCTCGTCCGGCTTTGCGCGTTTCTGACTGCGCTCTGGTCGTGGTTGACGGTGTGAATGGCATCGAAGTTCAGACGGAAAAGACCTGGAGCTATGCCAATGAATTTCTTCTTCCGCGCTTTATGATTATCAATAAACTCGACAAAGAACGCGCCGATTTCGGACACGCGCTCGATACGGCAACGCAAACTTTTGCGCGTTCAATTGTGCCTTTTACCTTGCCAATCGGAGAGGAAGCTGATTTTCGCGGCGTGGTTGACGTTGTTCATCAAAAGGCATATGAATTTGACGAAAATGGCAAAGCAAAAGAAATTCCGATTCCCGAAGAAGGGCGCGGATTGGTTGATTCGACCAGAGAAAGATTGATTGAAATCGTTGCTGAATCAGACGACGAATTACTGGAAAAATATTTTGAAAATGGAACTTTGGAAGAAGAAGATATTTATCCGAATCTGGCAAAAGCGATTGCGAAAAGCAAACTTTGTCCGGTTTACGCGGTTTCTGCAAATACACTTGTCGGTCTTTCAATTTTGCTAGACCATATTGTCGAGTTTGCGCCGAATCCGGCGGCGCACGAAGCCGAATACGGCTACGCCGAAGCTGATAAAACCGATGAGCGAATGCTGCGTAAATACTCAAACGACGAACCATTTTCCGCTTTTGTTTTTCGCACGATTGCTGACCCGTTTGCAGGCAGAATCAATGTGATGAAAGTTGTTTCCGGCAAAATTTCATCAGACGCAACAGTATTTAATTCCGCGCGCGGAACTCAGGAACGTCTGGGCGCGCTACACGTGCTTCAAGGAAAAAATCTGGATAAAGTTAACGAAGCGCAAACCGGAGATATTATTGCCGTTGTAAAATTAAGAGAAACGCAAACAGGCGATACGCTGTGCGATAAAAACAGTCCGATTGTGTATCCGCCCGTCAATTACCCGGAATCCGCGATTGCTTTTGCGATTGAGCCGAAATCCCGCGCTGACGAAGACAAAATCTCGTCAGCTTTACACAAGATTCTCGAAGAAGACCCGAGCCTGCATTTTGACCGCGACGCGCAAACCAAAGAATTTATTTTATCGGGTTCAGGTCAGCTTCATATTGAAACCGTTGTTGATAAATTGAAAAATCGCTATCACGTTGAAGTCGCGCTGCATCCGCCGAAGGTTCCTTACAAAGAAACAATTACCGAACAAGTCGAGGTGCAAGGTCGGCACAAAAAACAATCGGGCGGGCGCGGGCAATTCGGCGATTGCAAATGCGTTTTTGAACCGCTCGAGCGAAGCGGCGGATTTGAATTTGTTGACAAAATTTTCGGCGGCGCGATTCCGCAAAATTTTCGTCCGGCAATTGAAAAAGGAATCATCGAAGCCGCGCAAAGCGGAGCGGTTGCCGGTTATCCGTTAGTTGATTTCAGGGTTACGCTCGTTGACGGAAGCTATCACACGGTTGACTCGGATGAACACAGTTTTCGCGCCGCCGGACGTAAAGCGTTTCGCAATGCGATGGAGAAAGCCAAACCGACATTGCTTGAACCGATTATGGACGTTGAAGTTTTCTGTCCGCAGGAAGTTTCGGGTGACATTATGGGTGATTTAAATTCGCGGCGCGGGCGTGTGCAGGGAATGGATATGCGCGGTAACCAGCAAGTTATCAAAGCGCAAGTTCCCTTATCGGAAATGCTTGATTACCAATCGAAATTAAACTCCGTAACGCAGGCTCGCGGCTCGTATCATATGCAGTTTTCGCATTACGACCCGCTGCCGGGAAATCTTTCGTCAAAAATTGTGGAACAAGCTCGTGCCGAAGGTAGAATCAGAACGCACGACGAAGATGAATAATTATTTAAAGGCGTTTTAACACGCCCGAAAATTTCATTTTTTGTAGATGTATTAACAATTTGTCTGGAGAAATTTTTATGAAATCTAAAATTTTTGTTTTATTTGTTGCTTTTCTTCTTTTGTCTTCCGCAAATCTTTTCGCGCAAAGTTCGTATCAAAAGCCGCCGAAAGATGTGATGGACGTTTTGGATGCGGCGGTTACTCCGCAAACTTCAATCAGCCCGGCGAAAGACAAAATTTTGCTGCTCGAACCAGTCGGTTATCCCTCGATTGCCGAGCTTTCACAACCGATGCTGCGCCTCGCGGGTTTACGAATCAATCCGAACACGAATGGCGCGCATCGCCAACCGTATGCTGTCAAACTGACTTTGAAAAACATCGCCGACGGTAAGGAAACGCCGATTGATTTGCCAGCTAAAGCGCAGATAATTTCGCCGCAGTGGAGCGCGGACGGCAAATATATCGCGGCGGGAAACATTACACCGAATGGGATCGAGATGTGGATTATCGAAACGGCAAACGGAAAGGCAAAAATGGTTAAAAACGCTAAAGTTAATACGGCTTTCGGCAGTTTTTCGTGGATGCCCGACCAGAAATCTTTGCTTGTTAATCTTGTGCCGTCGAAACGCGGCGTTGCGCCGCAATATCAAAACACTACGCCGACCGCGCCAAACATTCAAGAAACGACCGGAAAAACCGGAGCGATTCGGACGTATCAGGACTTATTGAGAAGTCCGAACGACGAAGCGTTGTTTGAATATTACGCGACTTCGCAGCTTGCAGTCGTTGCCGTTGACGGAAAAATCAAGGAAATCGGGCAACCTGCCATATTTGATACGACAAGCGTTTCGCCGGACGGAAATTATGTTTTAACGTCGAGTGTGCAGCGTCCGTTTTCGTATCTTTTACCCGCGAGTGATTTTCCGCAGGAAGTCGAAATATGGGATTTAAACGGCAAATCGGTTTATAAAGTGGCGAGCGTTCCGTTACAGGACAACATTCCCGTTGACGGCGTAACGACCGCGCCGCGCAATTACGGCTGGGTTCCAACCGAATCGGCGACGCTGGTTTGGGCGGAAGCGCTCGACGGCGGCAATCCGAAAGAAAAGGTCGAATTCCGCGATAAATTGATGAAAATCGCAGCGCCGTTTTCGTCCGCGCCGACTGAAATCGTTAAAACCCAACATCGCTTTGCAGGCAGAACTTTCGGCGAACGCAACGGTTTAATGCTTTACAGCGATTACAACCGCGACACGCGCAAACGCCGCCTTTTTATGATGGATTATAGTTCCTCCGCATCCGCGCCGAAATTGATTTCCGATTTGAATGTCGCCGACCGTTACAACGATATCGGGCAGCCGGTTACAAGACGCTTGCCGAACGGTTTCAGCGTGATTCAGCAAATGGGCGAAGAAATTTTCTTAACCGGGTTAGGCGCATCGGTTGAGGGCGACCGACCGTTTTTGCGCCGAATGAATTTGCAGACTTTGAAAACGGAAGAAGTTTGGCGTTCGGGCAACACGGAGTTTGAAGGTTTTGTCGCTTTGTTGGACGATGGCGGCACCAGGTTTTTGACGCGCAAAGAATCGCCGCTTGACCCGCCAAATCTCTATCTGCGTTCGACAGCGCAAAATCAAACAGCGCAAAGGATAACAAATTTTCCCGACCCGGCACCGAGTTTACGCGGCATCAAAAAGCAGCTTGTAAAATACAAACGCGCTGACGGCGTTGATTTGTCGTTTACGCTTTACCTGCCGCCGAATTACAAGGAAGGCACGCGACTTCCGACATTGGTTTGGGCTTACCCGCTCGAATTCACCGACGCTTCTGTCGCCGGACAAGTTTCCGGTTCGACCAATCGCTTTACTTCAATCGGCGGAATTTCGCATCTTTTCTTTTTGCTTAACGGCTATGCTGTTTTAGATAACGCGACGATGCCGGTCGTCGGCGATCCGGAAACTGTTAATGACACTTTTATCAAACAAATCAACGACAGCGCGAAAGCGGCGATTGATAAAGGTGTGGAAATGGGCGTAGTTGACCCGCAGCGAGTCGGAGTCGGCGGTCATTCGTACGGCGCGTTTATGACGGCAAATCTGCTGGCGCATTCGGATTTGTTCCGTGCCGGAATCGCTCGGAGCGGCGCGTATAACCGGACGCTTACGCCGTTCGGTTTTCAAGGCGAACGTCGCAATTTTTGGGAAGCGACCGAACTATACACGAAAATTTCGCCGTTCTTTTTTGCCAATAAAATCAACGAGCCGATTCTTTTGATTCACGGTGAAGCCGACAATAATACAGGCACTTTTCCGATTCAATCGGAAAGATTATTCGCCGCGCTGCAAGGCACGGGCGGTACGGCACGACTCGTGATGCTGCCGCACGAATCGCACGGTTACGCGGCGAAAGAATCAGTCGAGCATACTTTGTTTGAGATGATAAATTGGTTTGATAAATACGTGAAAAACGCCAAACCCCGCGAAAATAAAACGGCGGCGCAAACTTCGCGTTAAAAACTTTTTGGCAACTGTGTCTATACAAACGGACATCACCTAGTCATAGCAAAAGCTATGACTATTTTATTTTATGGAGGAAGTTATGAAAACACTGAAGAAATTCGGTTTAATTTTTACGGCTATCGCTTTTTGTCTGACGCTTGCTGTTTCAGCCAGCTACGCGCAGCCGGGCAGAGCCAGATATGAAGGCAACAACGGACGACACAGAGGTTGGGAAAAACAGCGTAATCGTTCATACCGTAGAATTGAACGACGCGACGACCGTTTTGAAAGACGCAACAGTCGGTACGACAATCGTAACGACCGCAGTTACAGCCGCGGCAGACTTTCAGCTGCTGAATACCAGCGTTTGGAGCGCCGCCGCGAACGTCTCGACCGCCGCGCCGACCGTTACGAAAACAGCGGGCGCGGAATCAACAATCGTGAACAACGCCGTTTGAACAGACAATACGGCACTTACAATCGTCGTTATCGCAGAGCCGTCAGAAATTAATTTTTTACAAAATTCTCCTCCAAAAATTTAAATGGGAACAGTTTCGGCTGTTCCTTTTTCTCGCCATTTTTTCAGAAAACGGTTAAACTTTTTCCATTAAAAACTTCCGGATTTTTTTCGATAACAAAAACATGAAAAACAAATTGATTTTGTCTATTTTACCATTCGCACTGATTTTTATTTTTATATTGCAAACGGGCGCGCAAACCGCGCCGCCGAACGCCGACCAAAAGCTCTGGCAACAAGCGCTGAAAATTCATCAAAAAGCCGTCGTCATTGACGGACACAATGATATTCCGTCGCCGATGGTTGACGAAGATTTTGATTTGGCGACCAATTCAGTCGGCAAATTTCATCGCGACGGCGACCCGTTTCACACTGATTTGCAAAGGCTTAAGCAAAGCGGAATAACGGGCGAATTTTTCTCGATCTACGTTTCGGGCAGCACATTGAAAACTGGCGGCGCGATGCGGCGGGCGATGGATTTAATTGACGCGACAAACCGCGAAGTCGAAAAACACCCGAACGCGCTTGTGTCTTGCACAACTGCTGCGGAAATTCGCCGTGCGAAAAAACAAAATAAAGTTTGCGTTTTGATGGGCATTGAAGGCGGTTACGTGATTGAAAATTCGCTCTACGCTTTACGAAATTTTTATCGTCTCGGCATTCGTTATATGACTTTAACGCACAACGTGACGCACGATTGGGCGGACGCTCACCGCGACGAGGCGAAAAATAACGGCTTATCGGATTTCGGCAAAGAAGTCGTGCGGGAAATGAATCGTCTCGGAATGCTCGTTGATATTTCGCATGTTTCGGAAAAAACAATGTCGGACGTTTTAGAGGTTTCAACCGCGCCGATTATCGCGTCACATTCGTCGGCTCGCGGCGTTGCTAATCACACACGCAACGTGCCGGACGCAATCTTAAAGCGCGTCGCAACCAACGGCGGCGTGATAATGATAAATTTTTACCCGTCTTTTCTCGACGAACGAACAAACGCGGAAGAAAATGAACGCTCGAAAAAATTAAAACCGCAACTCGACGCGCTTCGTGACCAATATAAAAACGACCAGCAAGCCTACAACGCAGCCGAGCGTAAACTTCTCGCCGAAAATCCGATTTACGTTCCGACTTATGCAAGAATCGTTGACCACATTGACCACATTAAAAAGGTCGCCGGAATTGATTATGTCGGCATCGGTTCTGATTTCGACGGCGTTCCGTTTCTACCCGCCGGAATGAACGGCGCGGAAGATTTGCCGCTCATAACTTACGAAATGCTACGGCGCGGTTATTCCGAGGCAGATATTCGCAAAGTTTTGGGCGAAAACTTTCTGCGTGCCTTTACTCAAGCCGAAAAAGTTGCGCGAATCGAATCACGTAAAATCAGCGGTGAAGGAAGTTTGAAGAAGATTAAGTAAATGGTAATGAGTTTAACAGGAAAACTTGAGTTGATTAGCGGCATAGGAATAGCTTTATTTGCGAGTTTTAATTGCTTTCATTCTTTTGAAGAAAGTAACAGAGCAAGGCTTGTAATTTGGGATTATCTATTTATTCTCTTTATTTGGATAGTTTTTCCCTTACTGGTTGTTGTCGGTAGTTATATTCATACAATAAAACAAAGATTTTGGGGATTTGTAATGTTATCTATAGGAAGTTTATTCCTTACTCTTGCATTTCTCTCTATCATATTTATCATCGGAGCATCTTGGTATATTCCAAACTGGATAGCGATTCTCTCTATTTTGCCCTCAATAATGGCGATAGTAACTGTATTGTTTGCTTCTGCTAATTTCCGAAAAAAATTAACGGCAAAGGAAGTTTAAAAAATTAAATAAAATGAGAACTGAGAAGAGGAAATGAAAACTCCATATTATTAATCTATCGGTTCTCAATTCTTGCCTAATCATAAGTTCATCATTTCCTTCACATATTTCGCGGCGGGCGAGCCAAACGACAACATTTCGTCGTGCAGTTTTTGCAAATCAACTTTGCCTTTGTTTTTCGCTTCGTATGCTTTACGAATGTCGTTGACTTCAACCGAGCCGACGTAATAAGTCGAAAGCTGCGTTGAGCTTAATTGAGCGCGTTTCCACTTGCCGACCGCTTCGCCTTCTTCCTGAAAGCCTTCGTTCATCATAAAATCAACGGCTTCTTTTTCGGTCATTCCGGCGGTGTGAATTTTCTGGTCAATAATTGAATTGATGATTACGCGCAGTTTCATTTTTAGTTGCTGCATCTGTACTTCCGCGCCGCCGTAACCTTTTTCCGCCATCAATTGTTCGGCGTAAACCGCCCAACCTTCGACAAATGAGCCGCTTCCGAAAATGGCGCGAATCATTGTCGGCGCTTTAAATTTGTTCGAGTGCATAATTTGCAGATAATGTCCGGGCATCGCTTCGTGAACGGTCAAATCCTGCAGCATATAATCGTTGTATTCACGGAAAAACGATTCGCTTCGGGTTGGCGTCCAATCCTTCGGGGTCGGCGAAATTGCGTAAAAAGTTTCGTTCTTTTTCTCGAACGGTCCGGCTGAATCGAAGTAAGCAACCGACGCGCCGCGGGCGAATTCGGGCATTACGATAACTTTAACGGGTTCGTTCGGAACGGTAACGAGACGATTGGCGCGGACAAAATCCGTTGTTTCCTTTAAATTTTCCGTAGCTCTTCCGACGATTGTTTCATTTGTCGGGCGCGTTGCGGCGAGTTTGTCTAAAACTGCTTTGATGACCGTTTTTTTGTTTGAAAGTTTTGTCGCGTCTTTTTCATTTGGAAAATACTTTTTATAAAGCGGCAGAGCGATTTCAAACATCGTATTTTGCGCCGCCCGCAAGTCGGCTTCGGCGCGTTTTAATAATTCTTCTTTCGGTAAATCAGACTCTAAAGCAAAGCGTAATTTCTGACGATATTTCGCATCGCCGATGCGAAAATCACCGTTTGAGCGTGGCAGCAAATCCTTTTCGAGCCAATTACCGTAATCTTCGAGCGCGGCAATTGCCTTCGTCTGTGACGGCGCTAAGTCGGCTTTCATTCCGGCTTGGTCGGCAAACATCTGTAAATCGCCTTTGATCAAACCGATGACGCCTTTGTTTTGCGCTATTGCCGTTTCGGTGTGGATGCGCGGCGGATTTTTTAGATTCGTTTTCGCGGCGGCAACAACTTCAGGAATTTGTTCAAGCCGCGCCTTCGTGTTTGTAAGACGTTCTTTAAGCGGTGCGAAATCACGCGCAATCAAATTGTTAATTGCCGTGCCGATGTTGTAATACATCGGATTCCATTCGTATTCGCGCAAAATGTCAATCTGGAAAAGATTGTATTCGAGATTGTCGCGCATAATGCGAGCATCAATGTTATTAACCTTGCTCAATTTATCGAACTGAATTTTTTTCAATTGTGTCAGATATGATTCGTTGAAATCACGCGCTTTTTTAATTCCCGCCAAACTATAATCATTTAAACGATTATCATAGCGATGTTCGCCGAGATTGGTCGCCCATTCGGGATTCATTTCTAAAAGCTCGGCAATATATTTGTTCGCCAGCGCCTCAAATTGCTTGTCTGCCGTATCTTTATTCAATGAAAAAACCGTCGCGTTTTGCAATAAAAAAAAATCCGATTAACATCAATACCGAAAATTTATTTAACATCTTGTGCGCCCTCTGCTTTTATTTGAGGTTAATTATGGATAAAATTTTTATCTAAGTCCAACACATTTGCAGGGCTGTTAAATTTGAAACATCAAAAATATGAAAACCGAAAAACAAACCCGTCGTGAATTTTTACAGGCAGGCATGGCTGCACCGTTAGCCTTTACATTTATGAAAAACAGCGAAGCCGAAAATTTAAATTCATTTGAGCCGAATACGGAACTCAATGAAATCACTGTCAGCGAGCTTCAAGCTGCGATGAAAGCAGGTAAAATGTCGGCAAAAGAGATTGCCAAAAAATATCTGGAGCGCATCGAAAATGTTGATAAACGTCTGAACTCGGTTATTGAAACAAATCCCGATGCTTTAAAGATTGCCGAAGAAATGGACAAGCAGCGCAAAAACAAACAAGTGCGCGGCGCGCTTCACGGCATTCCCGTTCTTTTAAAGGACAACATTGACACGGCTGACCGGATGAAAACAACTGCCGGAAGTTTTGCGTTAATAGACGCGCCGACGCCGAAACGCGACGCTTTTTTGGTCGAGCAGCTACGCAAAGCCGGTGCTGTAATTCTCGGTAAAACAAATTTGTCCGAGTGGGCAAATTTCCGCTCGACAAATTCTTCAAGCGGTTGGAGCGGACGCGGCGGGCAAACTAATAATCCATACATTTTAAACCGCAATGCCTGCGGTTCTTCAACCGGTTCAGCCGTTGCCGTCGCCGCAAATCTCACTGCTGTCAGCATCGGCACCGAAACTGACGGCTCGATTGTTTGTCCGGCTGCGTTTTGCGGAATTGTCGGAATAAAACCGACGCTGGGTTTAATTTCC
>JAIVJJ010000355.1:0-9272 GCA_020200095.1 Acidobacteriota bacterium
CCGCCAGTGTGACGCGTGGCTGCCAGTTCGCCCGTCGCGCGCTGACGCCTGCGCATCTTCTGGATGAAGGCGAGGCTGACGCGGAACTGGCGGGCGAGTTGACGTTGCGAGCCCGCGCCCTCGTCGTAAGCTCGCGCGATCTTGGCGCATAAATCAGGAGAGTAGGCTTTCATGGCATGAATCTACTATCTTGCTGACTTACAGCCAACCGAAAACCGCTCTAGTAGAGATGTATCACTGATCCTTGAAGTCAGGTGGACATCTATGCTTGTAAATTCAGCACGCCACTTGGCTCTTCTATAGGCATATTAATGACGACAACACGATAACACCTCGCCGATCACACGTTTTAAGTTTACGACCGAAACTTTTTAACTTAATGATCGACAATTTTAAATTTGTGACCGAACCTACAGCTTATCGGGTGCAGCATAAAGGCTGAATTCCCGACCCTACTTCCAACAACTTACAGCAATTATAGAACTATAAAAGGTGAAAATGCTGAATCATGAAGTATGAAGACGCGCCATTACTGAACCATATATTCAGAAAATCTGAGACAGATTACTAGCGGGATTTGCTCACACAAAGAAAGAGGTTTCGCGCAAAAATCCCCGAGCCCGTAGTCTTTGAAAATAAGGCTATTCTGAAGATGTGTGTGTGAACATCGCGGCCATAATTCTTTTCCTTAACTCTACGAATCTTGAATCCGCGAAAATCTCACGCGATCTCGGGCGAGGCAAATTAACTTGAAACTCCTCATGCACTCTCCCAGGGCGCGGGGAAAGCAATAATACGCGGTCGGACAACTGAATGGCTTCTTCTATATCATGTGTAATGAAAACCACCGTCTTCAAATTCTGGCTCCAGACTCGGAGCAACAACTCTCGCATTCGCTCACCCGTTTGAGAATCCAAGGAAGAAAAAGGCTCGTCCATCAGTAAAACATCAGGGTCGTTAGCGTAGGCACGGGCTAGACCTACCCGTTGCTGCATACCTACGCTAAGACTGTGGGGATAACTGTCAGCAAATTCAGTTAAGCCCATTAACTTGAGATAGTCCGCGACTACTTCACCACGTTCCTCTTTAGGAACCCCCTTCATCCGTAGACCGAATTCAATGTTTTGTCGCACTTTCTTCCATGGGAAAAGGTTATATTTTTGGAAAACAACACCTCGATCTTGATCCGGCTGCCGAACTAAAGAACCACTAACTTTCACTTCTCCAGAAGTAGGCTGAATAAAACCGGCGATAACATGAAGGATTGTGGACTTCCCACAACCAGAAGGCCCTATAATGCTCAAGAATTCTTTATCACCGACTGAAAAAGTGACATTTTCTACAGCTAGAATTTGTTCACTCCCACTCGCGTAAACTACTGTGACGTTATCCAAGAATATCTTTGGGGAATTTTGATCAGTTGCCGACACGCTCTTCCCCTTTCCACCAAGGCAAAAGCAATCGCATGACCCGAACAAATAGTCGGTCGCCCACAATTCCTAAAAGGCCAATTGTCAAAATGGCAACCATCATTTTGTCTGTTCGAAATAACTGATACGAATAAAAGATGCGGAATGCGATCCCACTAAAAGCCCCTGCCATTTCAGCCGCTGCCAAGGCGAAGAAACCGGTCGCAATTCCCATACGAGTTCCGGCTATGATGAATGGCAACGCCCGTGGCACATAAACCTCTGAGTAGATTCGCCACCCTCTCGCTCCTAGGCTTTGTGCAGCCCAAACGTACTCTCTTTCAACCTCAGCAACTCCCGCATGAGTGTTCAACCACAAAGGGAATGTGACGCCCCAGGCCACGACGAAGATCTTCTGTGATTCACCAATTCCAAACCAGACAATAGCCAGCGGGATGAGAGCAACAGATGGAGTGCTCCTCAAGAAGTTCAGTAATGGACTGAAACTATCGCGCAGGAGCTGCACTCGTCCTGTTAATAGCCCCAAGAGAATTCCTAAGAAAGCCCCTAAAAGAAAGCCTATCCCGTAACGGGATAGGCTCGCCCCAAGGTCTCTGGCCCATTCACCAGATTTAACCATCTGAAAGAAAGTAAGGGCGATTTGACTGGGTGGCGGGAATAGCTGAGGGTTATATAAACCTACGCGGGAGACTAGCTCCCACAAGGTGAGGACTCCCACAACAGTAAAGAGTCCTACAATAAGACTAGACCAAGCTCGACTGGGAATATTTATGTCTCTGCTCTGCATCCACGGACTCACATCCGTTGCGTGCGACCTATATAAAGCAATGTCTAAGTCATGTACGTTACTCTATGTTCACCCAAGAGGATCGAGCTATTGGCCCACCGCCCTTGCCTGCGGATAAATATAATTACTGAAATTGGGTATAGGATCACTAGACTTCGCAACGGTGCGAGCCCAACGTCCTTCCTGATCGAGTATTTGAAGCTGTAATCTTGGAAACGATTGCCATCGATTCATCTGGTTTCTCATTGACAAACGTCTCAGCACGCCGAAAGCCGCGAATTAGTTTCTCAACAACATCGGGATTAGCACGAACAAACTCTTGGTTCATGGCAACACAATGACGGCCATGATAAAGGTCGCCAGGCGGAAAGATAATTGCATTCTGAGAAAGTTGTTTCTGGGCATAATAGATGTGGGGTTCCCATGCAAAATAAGCATCAATATTTCCTTGCACTAATGCCGTAACCATATCTGGCGGGTTCATATTAGTAATATCAACATCTTCAATAGAGATGTTGTTCTTTCTTAGAAACTCATACATAAAATAGTCTGAATTTGTCCCTGGAAGAGTAGCGATACGTTTAGCCTTCAGATCTTTTGCAGATTGAATCCCCTTATCGCGCCGCGCTATCAGCTTCACCTCTTGATGTTGGGTGACAGTGGTAACGATATAGATTTGGTTGCCTTGAAGAATAGCATGCATTAAGGGGGTTTCTGAGACAGACATCACTTCGGCATTTTTTGCTAGAAGAGCATCGAGGGCCTGTCGGCCTGACGAAAACATTTGAGCCTGCACATCTAGCCCTTCTTCTTTCCAAAAGCCCTTCTCCAGTGCCACATAAGAAGGAATTGCCGCTACTGTAATAGGCATAGCATAAGTTATTTTAGGAGTTGTGTTGTCTGTCCTTAAGCAAGATACAACCAGCGTTGATGTAATGAGCAGTAAAATGAATAATGCAAGATATCGCCTGAAATATATTTTATGAGCAGATGCTACTTTGTCTTTTGATGCCATAGTCACTGAGAGCCTCCCAAGAGATTTCCCACATTATAAACTAAAGCGTCTGGGTTTTATATTGGTGATAAAAATCATTCATAAGCTCAATGCCTCGGACTTGAATCGCAAAGGCTCTTCCGACATCTTCTTGAAGATGAAATTTGCCCATAGTACAAAAGTGCATCGCCTCATTGAACTTAGCTCTTAGCCACCAGTTAGGATCTTCTTGCACATATCCGTGATTGCTTACCCACATTTTTATATAATCAGCGAGGTAATCAAACACGGACCATGTCCACGCCTGCACTATTTGTTTATGTGAAATTATGATTGCCCCAGACCCTCCTCTCTTCTCTGGGACAGTGGCCCACTCCTCTTGCTTGAGAGGAGAAACTTCTACCCTATCTTTATCCTTGTGCCTGAACGACCAAATATCAGGGCTCAAATATCCTGAATGTATAAAATCGTAATAACCGTTTGCTGAATGTAACAGCTTCCCGATGTCGTATGCGATGTCTCCTACGCCAGAGCAATACCCTGGATGAGAAAAGCCACGTGGGTCAATCAATATAACATTCAGCCTCTTTGGCAAACGATCATCAACTAAAATGTTGTCAAAATGAAGATCCCCATGGATCATGCATAGGAACGGCGGTTGTAAATACTTCATAAAAGACTGGTCGGCTTTTAACTGATTTAGTATGGTAGTTGGGTTCTGTAGTTCAATATCACCAACTTTGATAGATTTTGCGTCGAGCAATTTTTCGTATGCTTCGATACCGGAGCCGGACTCAGTTTCTTTTAGTTGGGCCAGGAGTTCCTTAGTCTGTCTCAACCTAGATTCATACTTCTTGAAGTAATTCAATTGAACAAATCCGTCGTAAATATCTGAACGCCTATCTTCCGTGTATAAATGATTGAAAGTAGTCTCTAAAACATGTTCCACCACATCTTTCGAGATAGCTAAGCATCTCTCTTGATCACTCTCTTCAAATATAAGGTGTCGTAATGAGTTCATTCTAAAGAGCGGCATTTCATAAAAAGTGTCTTCCCCTGATTTCCACGTCCTCAGCACATCGGGGAATAGCTTGGTAAGCATAGGTTTGCTTTTAACGTACTGGAGAAATGATATTTGATCTTCAATTACGGAATCCTTCCCTCCCTTTTTTCGGATCCAGCCGACAACCGATGATGCCTCTATAATACGTTTAATCGGCCTATAATCTTCAACCAGCCTTTGAATCTTATCAATAACATCATTCTAGCCCTTCTCATCCCTCCATTTGTCAGAAGGTGCTATTGGTCGCGCACCTAACATAAGGTCGAGTTTGAAAATAAAGCTTTGTGCGCCTAAATCAACGCACTTAATTATTTCGGCAGGTATTGCTTGCCTTGAAAACATTGATATAGGTAAGTAAGGATAAAGAGCACGAACATCTTTAATAAGCTCTTCATACTGCACGCCTACGATATCTATAAGTACGATGTCATAAGGATTCGTGCCTTTGAGATGTTCTATAGCCTCTGAACGACTCCTTCTAATCTCGTATTTAAAGTCGATATCCCTATGGGCAAACCTTTTACAAATCTCCTGTAAAATAAAATCTAACTCCTCTGGAGTATCATCAACTAAAAGCATATAAATGGGCATCATGTTCTCACTCCTCAACTACTGCACTTGTAGAGGGAGCAGAATCTCTACTCGTGCCCCTTCTTCAGGGTCAGAAATGTTACTAATACGACAATGCCCGTCGCTTGCGGCAGCATACCTTGCTAGCATAAGGAAGCCCATTCCGCGGGGATGTTCTGTTTCGTTCAAGTAAGCAGACCAACTATCGAACGTTACAACTCCTTGAGTCCGTAGCAATATTTCATCATTGAAACCTCCGCAATTGTCTTCCGCTACGATTTGTAAAAACCTCTGATCGTCTTGTTCAAGAATTTCCAATTGTAGCCGGAGCAAAGGCCGTTCGCTCCTTCTCTCGCCCCCTATCCGATCTGAAATCTTTCCGACGGATTTAAGATGTACCCCCAAACTTGTTTCTAACATCAACCCGCGCCGGCAAAATAGTCCCCGCAGAATACCTAAAATTTTCAATAGGAATTCCACTGAAATATCGGTCGGATCTGGCGGATCTTTTTGCAGCCTTGGATATAGGAACGATTTAGGAACATCGCGGATTGGATCGCTGGCTCCGCTGAACTCTTTAATCATTCCTATCTTTTCTCTGACGATGTAGGAGAGACGATCCACATAGGGTTCAAGGGATGGGTTGGCTTTAACCGAATCAGTTGTTTCAAGAATTTTTAGGAATGCTTGCAACTCCATGCAATATGTTCCTTCTACATGCAGAATAGATTGGGTGGCATGCTTATATGTTCGAACCTGCGTAACTTTCCGTTTCTCCTCCTGCAAGTGATTTACTATATCGTCTGTCTGTAGCGCGAGAGATATTAAAAATCCCAAATCTCGCGCAGAACGGATTGGCGTTACTCTGGCTGATAATTCAATATCTTCTGGGCAGTTTATTACCGCTGCTCCTACAGCTTGTCTATTCGCAAATAGGGGAAAGATGAATAGGTGAGGAGTCTCTCTTCGGAAAGCCTGCATTATTGCTGTAGCGATATTGCGTCGTTGCTGTTCGCCATTAGCCAAGTGAGAGCCAACTGCTCTTGGCTCTTTTTCCCAATTAGCTAAGTACAGGGAGGTTTCAGTGTCGAACGAATATCCGACAAAAGACCTGTCGGAATCCCATAGGTAATCCTCCGTTATAAATTTGATAATATCAGTAGGCAGCGGCAGGTTTTTAAGTTCAAGTTCCTTTTGAACCTTCTCAAGAAGGTTAAGATGTTCCTCTCTTTGATCCAGAAGAGGGAAATATCGTAGCCAGTGTTTTTGATTTTCTGAATTGTGATTTTCAGCTACTAAGAAGAATTGAAGGAAGAAAGGATTCTTAGCAAATTCGGCGAAATGCCTATTAGCTTTGAATAAGTGATCAACTATGCGCTGGCGTAGAGCGTGAAGAATAGACTCTAAGTATCTAGACTCAGCAAATTGAGAGTATAGCCGTTTTAGCTGATCATTTGATGTTGGCTGGGTCGGATTGAATTCTTTTGCTGTAAGTATTAATGCATCAGTAATGTAGTCCCCAAATTCCTCTACAGTCCAGAACTGGAATGTTATTTCAGTTGGATTATAGTAAATGGTTAATTTCCATGTATCAGAATCATTATTGAGAGCCTGTAATTTGAATTCATGTGCTGTCGTGACATTTTGAAGGGCTAAACGCAATGGCACTTGATCTGCGTTTTTGTATAATTCGTTAATAGGCTTGAAACTTTTATATCTAACGCTAATAGCGCTCTTCTTCGTAGTTATTTCTTCCCACGTAATAGGTTCAGTGCAATCTAGAAGTGCTCTGCGCTCTTCAGGCAAAATATTAGCGAAGCTTCCCAATGGAGAATCGAGGACTACACATCCGCTATTTAATAGGAACTGTAATTCATCTATCAGCAGGTTCGGAGTTTTGCCTTCGAAATTTATTGAAGTGATTATTGAATTCTCGACATAAGTAAGTGACTTGTGAAGTTCTCTTGAGAAATCCTTGTTTTGCATTAGTAGTGCCCCCGATTTGAATCTGGTAAACCAATCCTATTTGTTGAGGTGCCGGGCCTTGGCCGTGTAGCGCACGCACCAGTAAAAGCCGGGATAGTATTGATTCAATTATGAGAATTGAGAAGCAACAGCCTTAGTAGCTAACAAGCATCATAGGCTTCTGGCGGAAGGCAAAGTATTGCAGGTTTTGAATATTGTCAAGGTATTTCTAGGTTCCATGCTGGCTTACTTACTTTGTCATAGGAGGTATTATCACCATCTCAATTCCCATCTCAACACACTTTGCTTTTACGTCATCAGGTATCTCATAGGCGACAAGAATACTGCGAACGTCTTCGCATCTAAGTCTGTGAAGCGTTGCCGCCAGATGCTTATACTTTACTGCCTGCCAGACGCCCTTATAGTCGCCCGGCACAATATAGGTTTTTATCTCAACCGGTACTGGCCTCCCTTGTTCCGTCACCAAAAGAATATCAACACGATCAAGTGACGGGAATTCATACTCCGTGCTAACTAATTTAAGCCCTGCCGATATTAAATTTGGACTCGTGGCGACCCGTTCTTTCAGAGTGCGATGTGATTCACTCTCTCCACCACTGCCCCCCCAATTGACTTGCCACCCCGAACTTGCTGGCCTGGAGCTATCTGTACTTCTATTAAGCGATGTGCTGGCAGTAGGACTAACAGAGCCAGTATTTGTATGTATACCCGGTGATGAAGAATCTACATAATCCTCCATATTTTGCTCTGACGCCCCATCAGTTGTCTGCACTCCCTCACTTTCCCGATCCGCGTTAGCCGGATCGCTGTCTGCCTGTTCTAAATCAAGTGAAGGCTGTAGTACTTCCAGTCCTCGCTTTTGCCAGATTCGCAATACATCTTCCAGTCTTCGCGTTAGAAGATCCTTTACGAATTCCCGCAGTTCGCTAACTCTGAAGTACGATTGCAGGGCGTCCCCAATTTGGTCGGGGTACTCTTCCTCTGCCGCCTCAGAAGTGATCCACAGTACACCGTCATCATCAAAGTAAGTGAGACATGGCTCCGGGTCACGTACTGAAACTCCTTTCAGCGTATAACTTATTGTCGCCTGTTCTACTAACCACACCTGCAATCCGTTTAACTCTTCAATTGAGGCATTGACATGTTGCTCTTTCCACCTCGCGGAGTTGAGGAAGGCGCGAAGCCAATGCAGTTGTTCTCTAACTTTTTCTGACCACGTTATGGATTGCTCTCTAGCTCCGTGAGGGTGAAAGCTAACGGACGCCTGTGAGCAGGGTTGCACTTTTAAATAGTCCCTAAACTCTCTCAAATCTTCTAAATCCCAGAACGGCAGTGACTCTGCAAACAGATTGGCGATATATGAATGATCATTCCAGACCAACTGTTCCAGCCTACAAAAATTGTATTGCTCGCCTCGACGCCCGAGCCAGCTCTCAGACGTTCGAACTTCGTCCCAATCAGCACTTCCGATTAATTTTTGCTCATCATTATCGCGGAGTTTTTTATCCTCTTGGATTGCGTTCCAGAGGCGACGGTAGAGATTACGGGTGCGAACGTATATGTCTGGTGTCACCTCCTGCCTTGAGGAAAGTGTCTGAATTGCTTTTAAGTAGTCCAAAGGCTGTGCATTCGCCGCGACCCCAACGCCGAGAAAAAACAGCTTCAGGCTTTCTGGATAATGATGCTCAAGATATCCCCGTTCTTCACCGAAGACTACGCTCTCGTCCTGCCAAAAAACCTCGTGCGACTTCCACCACCGGTGCAGCGGGGTCAGAGTGAGCAGTAGACTACCGCGAGCGAAGTCCTCAACTGGCCTTGCATGGTTATCATCCAAGAAACGGTAGAGCGCCCGCACCACCTTTAGATCAATGTCTGTGCCGCTAAGGGAGCGTATATAATTGAGAACACTTGCAGTATCAGCACGCAAATGCAATCCAAGTGTTGAGGCAAGGGTGCGGGACTTCGCGTTTTCCGGCTTATCCGCTAAGTCAATGCTGGGGTGGAGGTAGGGTACGCTGCTGCCAAGCAGCCGGCGGTTCTCCGGGGTCGGAGCAAAGAGTTCCCCCGGTTTCCGAGGCTTGTTCTGATCATCTAGGAGCCACGGCGTACTCTTCAATAAAATCAGCGTATCAGTGTCAAATGATTTTTCATTCTGCCAGTACGTTCTCTTCCTGTAGTCGTTATCCCACTGATACTTCCCCTGAAATGACTTGGCATCAACTTTCTCAAGAATTCGCCATAAGAGCATTACCTGGTCGTGGTCTAGTGATACAGAAAGGAAGGATTCCAACCCCTCCATTATGGTATTACCTTCCTCCTTCTCATCCCCATGCAGAGGCGAGCCCCGGATCCCTTGCTTTCGGTTTGCGCTTAGGGGTTTGGGTATCAAACGTGGGCTCGGCGCGCAACCGAGTTCCAGTAGAAACCTGCGCCACCGCTCTT
>JAIVJJ010000355.1:9339-12470 GCA_020200095.1 Acidobacteriota bacterium
TCCGTAAAGTAAGCCTCAAGTTCGCTTGTTCCTATATAAGCACTAGGCAGGTACACATCTTTAGGTGACACAAACGAGTGCTTTCCGCCCTGATTGTTTCTTGCAAGGAGAATTGGCTTCCCATTCAGCTCTTCTAGTAGTTTACGCTTCTCCACGGCTGGCACTTTGTCCAGCGTACCGAGCAAAAATCGTAGATGTAACTGAGCGGTGGCTGTGGATATGTTACGTTGGCTCTCGTAATGCGGAAGAAGCCAGTCTCGAATAATCTCTACTGAATTGAGTGGCTTGACCCCTAACTCCCTAAGGAACAATTCAATATCTCTGTGACCATCACCACTCAACAGGTTAGCGCGCAGGAGCGGCACCTCATCGGACAGTTGAGTAAGTTCTGCAAGCTCCTCTCCTTCCTTTGCTTGAAAGAAAACCGATTGCGCTTGGGTCGAGACATGCGCCCCGCTTTCTAAACGTATTAAAGTTTGCCCTTTAAGACCTTTCCATTCGGCCTTCTGGCGACTCATGTAAAGGTATAGATCCCGCAGCCATTCGTCGCTTTTCGCTTTTAGCCACCCCTCACCTTTCTCACCCAGCCAGGCAATAAATCGGGCTGCATCGACCCTTCGAATGCCTATAGACTGCATAAATTCAAAACGGCGTGCATGCTCCTTAATTTCCCGAATGTCAGGGTGAAGCCAAGACGCATTTGGCGTTTTGGTCAAAGCAGCGAGGTCTTCCCTATCGAGAAGTTTTCTTAGGTCTTGCGAGTGCGGATAAAAGACCCGATCTAAGAGTTCATACTGCGCCTCTTCGACGGGAATGTATTTGTTCTCGCGCATCACATGGCGCAGCGAGTCAACTACCGTCTGAAGGATTTGCGGAACTCCGTCGCTCTCAACCGGGAGCACGTCAAAAAATGAAGGAGTCAAGTAGTTAGCTTCTTTCAGTTGTTTAAGAACCGCTGGCACAAAAGAAGCTGTCTCCTCGATTAGCCAGCCATTCCAAGCGCTGTTAGTGCCATCTGGAATGTTATCTCGCGCGGGGGTTGTCTGATAGCGGGCCTGGAGCAGAAAACGGAGGTGAGTCTCTTTCTCTGTCGGAAGGTAAGAAAAGAAGACGCAAGCGTCGAGCGGAGAAATAGAATCGTCAACTAAAGAAAATGCCACCTCAATTGATTGATTCTCTTTGGCTGAATCGCGGATGCGGTCACGCTCCTCTTCAGTCTCTTCCTCATCATCTACTTCAACTTGACGTAATAATTCATCTATCACGTGCTGCGGTGGTTTTAACGAATGAGAGAAAACCATGAAGCACATTTCATCCTGCTTAACTTCATTTGTAGTGCGCTTTAACGTTAAGATCAGACCATTGGAAATCGAAGAGTGGGGGACGCTATCTTGATTGTATTCTCCAGAGTCGCCAGTAATTTTATCTATCCACCGTATCGATACCAGATTTTGTAGGAATAGAAGCGTTAGGGGGTGGAGGTTACGTAATCCTCTTTGAAGCTGCTCAACGTCTACAGGCCGCACCCTGTTACTGAAGGGAAGGCGTATAACAGTTTCGCCGCTTTTAATTACATTCGCGACTTGTATGGGGATAGCATTAATTCCCTCTGGTATGACGAACTCGCGGATCCGAAAATTCTCCCCACCAGAGTAGATTTCAGGCAAATTTGTGTAAGCGTAGACTGCCTTGAAGCCGATCCCGAACGCGCCTGCCTGAGTTAGATCTTTCGTACTACGCCCGATTGAACAAATGCCTCGCACATCTTTTTCAACAAACTCCCTGCCGTCATTACATATTATTAGCTCGTCTGAGCGGAGCAGGAATGTGAGATGACGCGCCTGCGCGTCGTTCGCATTCTGAATCAATTCATAGATGAAGTGTGTCTTATCAGCGTAGAGACTACGGTAGATTCCTAGATGCTTGCGGCGCGCGCCATAATCATGGCTGTGCTCTTCTGCGATCTTACTGTAGTCTGTAGGCATTCTGTCATACCTGCATAGAGCGTAAATGCTAAATGTCGCTTCCGGTAAAGCGGGTGGCAGGTGAAGTGAGTTATAAGGCCGAGCGCATTAGAGGCTCAACATATCTACATCAGATACTCATAATCACTATAATTTAGAGTCTTTCTGCTATTAAATTTAGTCTGGAGCTTTGAATAATTCTCTTAGATTCAGCCGTCTAAGATCGGATCGATCAAACACATATTGGCGGCTACCATCAATTGTGGGGCCTGTAATAGGTTGAATGCCGTGAGACATAAGTGTGTTGGCGAATTCTGCCGGTGAAATTTTGAATCGCCAGGAAACTTTTGATGACCGTATATAGGTCGCTTTAAATGCCTGAATTCCAGTTCTACTGATCATTAACTCAGAAGATCCGTTAGCAGTTTTTACTGCGTTTATGATCCCCCTCTTCACTAAATTATAAACAGTTTGGGGTTCAACCCTTAAAAGTCTTACCGCCTCATCAATATAAAATGCGTCATTCTCTTTCTGAGAGCGAAGCATCCTATCAAAGAACGCTACAACCTCTTCGGTAGAAAGCCTGAACTTTTTAAGGCCAACCTCGTTTCCAATGTCGCACAGCCTAATTTCATTATCGATCACTGCTTTCACAAGCTTAGCAACAGATAGGCGCGCGTAACTTACCTTACAGCATGACAAACGTGCCGCCTGGTGGAAGCTGATAGTTTCTTGATTTTGGCTTGGAATCCCCGCCCGTACCTTTGCGTGTAAGTTAAGAAGGATCCCACTAACCTGCTGCCTGCTGAATCTCCAGTTAGAATATCTACGGAATGTCGGCCCCCTTAATGGTTCTAGGAGCCCCTGACGAACAAGGTCTAGTATAGTTGTGCGTCCAACATTTAATATTCGTCTTGTCTCACTGAGTTTAAAATACTCGGAGTCCTTTCGATACTGCTTTACACTATCTTCTTCCACCAAAAACAACGCACTCTTTTTGGTTCTTCGTATAATTCCTTTAAGCCTCCCTGATCGTACTAGTACCTCGTAAGGTTAGTCTTTAGATTTCACCTTCTCGTAATGGCGGCTCAACTTTTCTCTCGCCTTCGTGATGGAGAACTGCCATTCGACTTTGACCTTCAAGTCGTTCCGTTCACAGACCAGCGC
>JAIVJJ010000108.1 GCA_020200095.1 Acidobacteriota bacterium
ATCTGACAATCGGTGAAAAAGCAACAGTTGTTTCGGTTAACGGGAATAATGCCGTAGCAAAGCGTTTAATGGAAATGGGCGTTGTACCGGGCGTTTCCGTAAGAGTTATAAAATCGGCGCCGTTCGGTGATCCGTTGGAAATTTGGGTGCGCGGTTATCATTTGGCAATGCGGAAAAGCGAAGCCGACACCATCGAAGTTCAAAGTCCAAATTCCCAAGTCCAAAATTAGAAATGATTCAAAACTCAACAGATGTAGCGGAAAAGAAACGGACGACGGATAACAAAACCGCAAATCGTAATCCGCAAGCAACAATCAACGTTGCTTTAGCAGGAAATCCGAATGCGGGAAAAACCACGCTTTTTAACGCTTTAACCGGATTGCGCCAAAAAGTCGCCAATTATCCGGGTGTAACGGTTGAGCGAAAGGAAGGATTTTGGAGATTAGATGGAAGCGAAAATGCCGCTCGTTTGATTGACCTTCCGGGGCTTTACAGTTTGGACGCAACTTCATTGGATGAGCAGATTGCCCGCGATGTTTTAACCGGAAAACTGCAAAATCTTCATAAACCCGACGCGATTATCGCGGTTGTTGACGCGACCAATCTAGAAAGAAACCTTTATCTTGTAACGCAGCTTCTCGAATACAAAATTCCGATCGTGATTGCTTTAACAATGGTGGATGTCGCTGAAAAGCAAAGCCTTGCCATTAATACGAAAAAACTCTCCGAACTTTTGCAGATTCCGGTTGTCGAAGTTAGAGCTGCGCAGAAAAAGGGAATTGACGAGCTTGCCGAAAAAGTCTTGCGAGCCATCGAAGACCCAAAGAACAAAGAGAACAACTGGTTTTCCGAATCAGATACAAGTACCAATTTGGACGAATCTTTTATCCATCTCAGCTTGCAGGACAATACCGAAATAAACAAAAAAATTTTCGCACGTTACAATTTCATCTCCGACGTTTATCAGGAATCGGTCAAGCCCAAACAGTCTGACGAGCGAGGTTCATCCGAGAAGATTGACCGCGTTTTAACACACAAATTTTTCGGTTTGATAATTTTGATTGCGATTTTGCTTCTTGTTTTTCAAACAATTTTCTCATGGGCAAACCTGCCGATGGATTTGCTCGAACAGGGTTTTGGCGCGTTAGGTGATTTTGTCAGAACGAGTATGCCTGAAGGCATTCTGACGGATTTGATGGTTGATGGCGTGATTGCCGGTGTCGGCGGAGTTTTAGTATTTCTCCCACAGATTTTGTTGCTTTTCCTTTTTCTTTCGATTCTCGAAGACACGGGTTATATGTCGCGGGCAGCTTTTTTGCTCGATAGATTAATGCGCGGCGTCGGCTTGCACGGCAAAGCTTTTCTGCCACTTCTTTCGAGTTTTGCGT
The DNA here is from genome assembly GCA_020200095.1 of Acidobacteriota bacterium. Taxonomy (GTDB): domain Bacteria; phylum Acidobacteriota; class Blastocatellia; order Pyrinomonadales; family Pyrinomonadaceae. The sequence continues at coordinate 1,389 of JAIVJJ010000108.1, forward strand.
GCGCTATTCCCGGCATTATGGCAACTCGCACAATTGAAAGTCCGAAGGACCGTCTGGCGACGATTATGATTGCGCCGTTTATGAGTTGTTCGGCGCGTCTTCCGGTTTATACACTGATGATTGCGACGTTTTTTGCCGGAAAGACAATTTTCGGATTTCTCTCGCTCGGCGCGGTTTTGATTTTAGCAATGTACGCGCTCGGCATCGTCGTTGCTATCATTGTCGGTTGGGTTTTGAAACGAACGCTTTTGAAATCGCCGCCGCCGCCGTTTGTGATGGAACTTCCGCCGTATCGAATGCCGAATTTCAAAGCCGTTTTTTTCAATGTTTTTCAACGCGCCGGAATGTTCGTCAAACGCGCGGGAACGGTTATTCTAGCAATTTCGATAATTTTGTGGGCGTTGACGTATTTTCCGAGAAGCAATCAGCAATCAGCAATCAATAATCAGCAAAGCGAAATTGCAAGTGACAGCAAACAACAAATAGCAAACGAAAACCAAAGCCCGAAAACCGAAGACCGCTTGGACGATGAAGCCAGCGCGCAATTAAAAAACAGTTACGCCGGAAAACTCGGACATTTTATCGAGCCGGTTATTCAGCCGCTTGGATTCGATTGGAAAATTGGCGTCGCTTTAATCGCAAGTTTCGCCGCGAGAGAAGTTTTGGTTTCGACATTGAGCATTATCTACAGCGTTGGAAAAGATGCTGATGCGGAAAACGAGTCATTGATTCAAGCCGTGCGCGATGCGAAAAAAGATGACGGAACGCCCGCGTGGACGCCGCTTACAGCTTTAACCCTAATGGTCTTTTTTGTGCTGGCAATGCAATGTATGTCAACAGTCGCAGTCGTCCGGCGCGAAACTAATTCTTGGGCATGGACGCTTTTTATGGTCGGTTATATGACCGCGCTGGCTTATTTCGCGGCATTTTTGACGTATCAAGGCGGAAGGCTTTTGGGATTTTGACATTTAACATTCAACATTTAACATTTATCAAATTGCTCGATGATAAATGATAAATGATAAATGAAAATATGAATTTTCAAACAATTATTGTCGCAATTATAATTTTGCTTGCCCTTCTTTATGCTGGCAAAATTATTCTCGGAAAAGTAAAAGCCTTTTCGCTGAAATCTTCGTGTAGTTCTGATTGCGGTTGCGCCGTTAGAGATAAAAGATAAGAACTTTATTCACAAAAATTTGTTTTGGTTTTTGTAACGGCGGAGTTGGCGTGGCGCAAAACCGCTACGGACGAGTTTGAGTTCAAAAGACAACTTGATAAAAGAGTCGCTGTTTTGCGCTCACGTCCATTGACTTGTTCGGCTGCCCTTTGTTTTCACCACGCCTATTCAATCTTTACTTCAAGTTTATATGGTAACGTGCGCTGTTGTGTGCTGTTACTTACGGGCGGGTGGGTAATATAAAGTTCGTATTCACCGGAAAATGGTAACTCACCATCCCATTCAGTTGTTCCGCCTCTGCTGATACCTTCAAGAACGTTCGAGCCTAACTCAGGAATATATTTTGTGCTTTGTGCATAAACGACAACATCATTTTCTTCTGGATACAAACGCAACGACATTTTTTGTCTTTGACGAGCGCGAAACTTATAAATGCGGTTTTCGCAAGGTTCGAGTTGTCCGCGCAAAATGATTGAAGATTTACCACGCTCAAACATAAATCTTTGAGCTTTACATTGTTTAGATTTTTGTGCCGACGCGGGAAAAGATAACAGCAGTAAAAATGCTAATGCGACGAATGACGACATCAATTTTCTACAAATTATCAACATCATAATTTTCCTCACCGTGAATGCACCGCGTTTGATTACACGAAGCAGCCGAACGCTTGAGATGACGTAGGGCAAAACACCGCGCAAGCTGACAAACCAAACAACGTCCGTGTTTTGCCCTCACGTCCATTGAATTGTTGGGCGGCGCGTTATAATTCACTGAGGTCTTCGACTTTACGCGAAAAAACTTTGAAACTGTTTCCTCTGTTCACAAGAACGACGCTTTCTTGCGAGGTATCATCGCCAGAGTAAAACAAAAGGTCTGTTCTTCCGTCTCTGTTAATTCTACACGGGACAAAAGCATACACCCAATAAACTGCTTCATTTATGCCGTAGTTGTATCTGAAAAACGAGTTAAGAACGCGCCCGTTGCTAGTCTTAATATTGAAAGCAATCCAATAATTCTCGCGCACCTTCGATTTAGTTTTGCTAGAAGTCTTGCGATTAACTTTTACCTTGTAAGCTCGCGGCGTGATTGTATCAAGTTTGCCGTCGCCGTCCACATCCAACGTAAAAGACTCACGTTCGTCAAACCCGTGTCTATCAGAATCCTGAACTACAATGTTTCGGCAGTCTTCTAACTTTAATTTTTCTTGCGCGTTGAGTTAAGTCATTACGGCAAAAATTAGCAATAAGAAAAATAAAAAATTTCTAATCATTTTTGAACCTTGTGACAATGTGAAGCCGCCCAACTTTGTATTCTACTGAATTACAATTTTCTTATACCGAATTTTTTATAATGTATACGAATCAATAGTAGAAATGACAGATTGACAAGAAGTCGTAAGATTGGTTTGTGGAACACAAACTTATTGAACTATATTGTCTAATCTGTCGCATCTACGATAGCCAAAGCTATTTGAAA
>JAIVJJ010000109.1 GCA_020200095.1 Acidobacteriota bacterium
GACTGAATTCGAGCAAATCCAAAATCAAGTTGATTCGTTTTTCGTCCGTCTTGTCGAAGGTTCGCCGGATATTAATTGGGTGAAAACCACGAATTTCTGCGACATCGCCGCGCACGCAAGCGGCAGGCAAATCGCGGTCTTTTCGGCTATTGATAATCTGGTAAAAGGTGCGGCGGGGCAAGCCGTGCAGAATATGAATTTGATGTTCGGTTTGGACGAAAAAACCGGGTTGGTTTTTTCGGGAAGTAATCCATAACAACTATGAATTTTTTCGAGATAGAAAAACTTGAAGAAACATTTCAGCTCGCTACCTACGCGAAAATGAACATCGCGGTCGAGAGCGGCAAAGGCGCGTGGATACGGGCGAGCGACGGAGAGAAATATCTTGATTTATACGGCGGACACGCGGTTTGTGCGACCGGACACGCGCATCCGCACGTAATCAAGGCGCTGAAAGAGCAAGCCGAAAAGGTTTTGTTTTATTCAAATCTGGTTTATTCGGAAATTCGCGCCCGCGCCGCCGAGAAATTAGCTTTAATCGCGCCTGAAGGCATCAGGAAGGCGTTTTTCTGCAACTCTGGGACGGAAGCTAACGAAAACGCGATGCGGATGGCTAGAATGGCAACGAAGCGCGAAAAAATTATTACGTTTTCGGGCGGTTTTCACGGAAGGACAGCGGACGCGATTTCGGCGACGTTTTTGGGAAAATATCGTGAGTTAGGAAAACCGAACGTGCCGCATCACGTTTGCGCCGAATTCGGCAACATCGAAAGCGTCAGAGAATTAGCCGACGACGCTACGGCGGCGATTATGCTCGAACCGATTCAGTCAATGGCTGGTGTGGTCGAAGCAAAGTCCGAATTTTTTCGCGGGTTGCGCGAAGTTTGCGACCGATTCGGAATTGTTTTGATTTTTGACGAAGTGCAGACCGGAATCGGGCGCACGGGAAATTGGTTTTTCAGCGGTTCGGAGTTTGCCGATTCAGTTGAAGCCGACATTATTACGCTGGCGAAATCTTTGGGAAGCGGCGTTCCGGTCGGCGCGTGTCTGGTTAATGAAAAAGTTTCGCAGATAATCAAAACAAACGATTTAGGCACGACTTTCGGCGGCGGAATGTTGGCGATGGCAGCGGTTTTGGCAACGCTTGAAGCCGTCGAAAAAGATAAGATGCGTGAAAATATCTCTGAAATCGAAAGCTATCTGCGCGAACAATTAAAAGCGATTCCGAATGTCGTCGCACTGCGCGGCAAAGGTGGACTTCTTGGAATCGAATTTAATGACGATTGCAAACCGATTCACGCTAAATTGCTTGAAAACAAAATCATCACGGGAACTTCCAGCAATCCGAACGTGCTGCGTTTATTGCCGCCTTTGTGCGTGAAAAAGGAAGAAACTGATTCGCTTCTTTATGCTTTGCAAAGCTAATTTCGGCTTTTAAAAACGTCTGATTTTCAATTCCATATTTTTTTAATTGACGTATTCCGATATATCGTGATAAAACATATTCTATTATAATGAAACTTTGGTTTCATTGAAAAATAATCTAAAACGAGGTAAAGATATGTTTGGAAAACAACGATTCAAATTTAGCAGAGGATGCGGAGAAGGTTTTAGAAGCGAATTTATGCGAATGCGACGCGGTGATATAAAATTTCATTTGTTGGAAATTTTGAAAGACGCTCCGCGTCACGGCTACGAAATTATCAGTGAACTCGAAACAAGAAGCGGTGGTTATCGCCCGAGTCCGGGTTCGGTTTATCCGACTTTGCAGATGCTCGAAGAAGGCGGTTATTTAACGGGCGAGCAGGTTGAAGGCAAAAAAGTCTACACGATTACAGACAAAGGTCGAAAACTTCTCAAAGAGCGTGGCGGAATGCCTTTTGAAGCGCATCCGAAAATGGCGCGGGCTTTTGAAATCAGAAAATCTTTGATGAAGCTCGGCGGCGCGGCAATGGACGGCGTGCGCGACGGCGACGAGGAAACCGTTAAGCGCATCGCGGAAATCATCAACAAAGCCAGACGCGACGTTTATTCGATTTTAGCGGAATCTTAGACTGCGACTGGACAGTTTCATTAAAAAAATCTGTAGTTCGTTTTTACAATGAACTGCGGATTTTTTTTATGTATTTATGAATGACTAATTTCAAATTCGCGCCGCGCGGATAATATCGGCGAAAACACCCGCCGCCGTTACGTCTGCGCCCGCGCCCGCGCCTTTTACCACCAGAGGCAAATCGGCATAGCGATTTGTATAAAATAAAACAGCGTTGTCCTTGCCGGAAAGATTGGCGAAATTGTGTGTTTTGTCTATGCTTTGCAAGCCGACCGAAGCCTTGCCGTCGTCAAACGAAGCAATATATTTCAACGCTAAATCGCGGCTTTTAGCAGTTTCAAACAATTCACGGAAATAGTCTTCGTGCTTTTCCATTTCGACGTAAAAATCCTCGACGCTTCCCTGCAGACAGGATTCGGGCAAAAAGCCTTTGTTTTCGATATCGGGCATTTCAAGCCGGAAACCGGCTTCACGCGCTAAAATCAAAATCTTTCGCGCCACGTCCGTTCCGCTCAAATCGAGTCGCGGGTCGGGTTCGGTGTAACCTTCTGTTTGCGCCTGTCGAACGATTGTTGAAAATGAGCGCGAGCCGTCGTAATTATTAAAAACAAAATTCAATGTTCCCGACAAAACGGCTTCGATGCTTCTGATTTCATCGCCGCTTCGCATTAAATCGTTGAGCGTATTTATAATCGGCAAACCCGCGCCGACATTAGTTTCAAACAAAAACGCCGTTCCGAATTCGCGCGATAAATCTTTTAATCGTTGATAATTTGCGTAATCGCTTGAGGCAGCAATTTTGTTGCAGGCAATAATCGAAACCGATTTTTCGAGAAGTTTCGGGTAAACTTCGACGACTTCCGCATTTGCCGTTACATCAACAAAAATTGAATTACGCAAATTCTTTTCGAGAATTAAATCGGTAAATTCCCCAATGGAAACTTCAGGCGCGTTTTTCAATAAATTTTCGGCGTTTGACAATTCGATTCCCGCTTCATCAAAAATTTTGTTTCTGCTTTTTGCCAGTCCGACAACGCGCAGATTTAAGCGCAGATTTGAGCGCAGAAATTCGCGTTGCAGGCGGATTTGTTCGATTAGTTTTTTCCCGACCGTGCCGACTCCGACGATGAAAACATTGACTTGTTTGTTGCCGTCTGAGAAAAATTCTTCGTGCAGCGTGTTGACGGCTTTTCGTACGTCTTTTGAATTGATAATCGCCGAGATATTGCGCTCGCTCGAACCTTGCGCGATGGCGTGAATATTGATGCCTTGCGCGCCCAAGGTCGCAAACATTTTACCGCTCACGCCGGTATGTTCTTTCATCTTGTCGCCGACGAGCGCGAGAATCGAGAATCCGTTTTCGACGCGCAGCGGTTCGATTTTCCCAACCGCGATTTCATATTCAAATTCTTTATCAACCGATTCTTTCGCCAGCTTGCCGAATTTTTCATCAATCGCCACGCAGATTGAATGTTCCGACGAACTCTGCGTAATTAAAATGACGTTGATAGAAGCGCGTGAAAGCGCGTCGAAAAGACGTTTAGAAAATCCGGGAATGCCGACCATTCCACTGCCTTCGAGATTTAAAACCGAGATTTTATCAATGCTCGAAATTCCGCGAATAATTTCTTTTTCCGGCGCGGTTTCAGCCTCAATCAAAGTTCCGAAATCTATCGGCGCAAACGTATTTTTTATCCAAACCGGAATGCCTTTCGCCATCACCGGCTGAATCGTCGGCGGGTAAATAACCTTCGCTCCGAAATGCGAAAGCTCCATCGCTTCACGATAAGAAATGCGCGGAATCTCGCGCACATTGCGGACAAAACGCGGGTCGGCGGTCATCATTCCGCTCACGTCCGTCCAGATTTCCAAAACTTCCGCGTTCAGAGCTGCCGCCAAAATCGCCGCCGTGTAATCCGAACCGCCGCCCCCCAGAGTCGTCGTCGCGCCGTCTGCATCC
>JAIVJJ010000110.1 GCA_020200095.1 Acidobacteriota bacterium
CTTCTTGGTATCTCGCACACCGGGATAGAGGGTGCGGCTCGTATATCGAGCAAACCGCGCGGGTCTGTCGGCTGATTCCATGAACCAGTTTACGATGCGATTGTTGCCAAACAGCAGACGCAGGCGACCAAGTTGGTCGTTGACGAGCGCATTCATCGGGTAGAGCACAAGCGCACGCACGGCAGCGTACTTCTTGAAACTCTGCGGCTTATGTCGCGCTTCAATCGCCAGTTTGCCGAGAATAGGGAGCAGGAAACACTCTGTTTTACCGGAACCGGTTCCGGTCATGACTACGAGGCTGCGACCGTTGACGAGCGATTCTTCGATGGATGCTGCTTGGTGTCCGTAAGGCGGATCGTGGATCAGCAGCTTCTGGGCGGGCGTGGCGGTTGAGCCAACGCGGAACACTTCGAGTGCGGCAGCGTCAAGTCCAAGTATTTCAGCGAACTTTTCTTTGGCTTTATAGCGCGGAGTGCTTTCAAGATATGGCTCTTGATGAATAACTCCAATTTTATTGAGCAAGCGTTTACGTTGGCGAATGAGTCGCTCATCGCCCATGTGGTATGTTGCTTCGATGTAGTCGCTGAGCGCTCGGTGGAGTTGCTCAATGGTGCGTCCGGTGCTTGCCGATTCTCCTGCTGTTGCTGACACTGGTACTCGCCGCTCCTCTCGCTTAAATTACTTGTTCTATCCACAGCTCTTGCTGCATAAATTTAATTTCTTCTGAAATTTCATCCGCCGAAAACTTGTAGGCGAATAGTCCGCGCGTAGTCGTGATCGGTTCACCCATGTCGTCCCAGCGGCGTGTAGCCCACATAGGAAGCGGCGAGTAAAATTCAACGACGCTGCTGTGCGTTTCATGCCGCACTCTGAAGCGTTGTGATTCACCGCGTTCTGCATCAATCGCTAATTGCAGCCGCCAAGCTTCATCGCAGCCGCGCAGTCGGCTGTTAGTCGTTGGGAAGTCAATCAATCTCACAGCTTTACCCTGCACGAGTTCAACGTAACACCACACATCGTTGCCGTAGGCTTGCGGACGCCGGGCCATGAAGCGACCTGTCTGAACCTTTGCCTCTTCCCACCGACCTCGGTAGTAGGTGACAGGTTTAGCGGGGTTAAGGATCTTTAGCCCATCTATTGAACCTCTACTGGGATTGAGTTTACTGTTAAGTCGCTGAAGATGCTCGCTGCTCGACTCATGCGGCGGAGTTTCCTTGTGCCATGCATCCATTGACAGTTCAGTTAATCCAAACTGATTCAAATCCGCCCGCAAATTTTCACTGCTTTCTGGAAACAAGCGGCGAACGTGATTGCCGTAATCAATCCTTGCGGTCAACCTTTCCGGTAAGGCAGAAGCGTGATCGGGAGTGATGCCGATGAGAAAGACCGCTCCGCTATCGCGCCATATAAAACTCGGCGGCGCAGCATAGAGCAATGCGCTAGGGCGCGAATGCTCGGCAGCGGTAACTTCAGACTCTTCAAGCAGGTCGCCATATGTAATCATGGCTTCCAGCGTGTTTTCGACTGCTTCGCAGAATTGCTCTTTGTCGCCTACGACCTTTTCCAATGGCTCAACGATGGCTTGCACGAGAGTCCGTTGCGGACACGGGCACAGGAAACCGGCAGCGCGTCGAAGCGCGGCGGCAATCGCTTCAATCGAAAGTAGGTCGCACGCTTCAGGGTCGAGTCCGAGCGTTCGAACTCCGCAAGCGTGTAGTTCCTCTGGGGTAAGGATATTCATATCCAATCCCATCCAGCGTACAGCGAAGAGTGTTGATTGCGATCTGTGCTTTGCAGATGTTGGCTGGTGGTCAGCACGATGAAACGCGCGGCGCGCGCAAGTAGTAGATTCTCAAATACACCTGTTAGCCCAGCGGCGAACCAATCGCGCGCCCAATACTCAACTGTTTCAGGTGCGCTAGCAAGGCGAAGCGCGAACTCCGCTTGCCAAGGTCCTCTTCGTAGAATTCTAACTCCGGTTTGAGCGGTGCTGCTTCTATTAGTTGAGCTAATCGATCTAATGAAGGATTTGAGAACAACGGCTAAATGCATAGCGTGTTCTTTGGGCGCTGCATCTTTCATGGTTTCGTATTGATGCAAAAGGCTTTTGCCAATACTTTGTACGTCGGCAACAGCTTTGCTCAATTTCACGGCAGCGTTTGGATGATACGGGTTGGAACGGTAAGCGTTTTCGGAAGCAGCCCATGCCGAGCCACCGATGATGCTGAATATGTGCCCAATATACGCTTGCAATACTCGCTGTTGTGCGAGCATCGCCATCATGCTGCCTGTCGTCCGCGATTCTGCCCAAAGCCTGAAGAGAGAGAGTGCATCTCGTAAACTTTCAACGCTAGGCTGTCGAGGCTGAAACTGCGGCTCAACCACGGTGCGACTTATATCGGCTAACGTCCGCAAACTTCCTGCAACTTCGTGTGGGAAAATAATGCTGCACTGCGTTACGCTTCCATTTGCAACGTACAATCCACCGCTCGATGGAACTATGTGACCTTCAAAAGATTGTTTGTAGGGAACAGAGATGGAACAATCTGGGCAGATGAAATCATAGCGGGAAATGGAAGCTTGTTCGCTTGCGCCGGAATCATCTGAGAGACTTAGCAGGTAAGAGCCGTTGTGGCTTTCAACAACCCATCTAAGCGGCGTGAACTCACGTTCGCATGTAAGTGAAAAGGTGCCTAGCTCCCCAGCATTGAAATCAACTCGGCAGGAATTAGCGAAATCAAACGCAGACTGTAGCTCAGGTTTGCGTGAGAGTTGCGCGAGGTAAGCTCTGCCTGAGTTGGATTTGATCGGCAAATGTAGTTTTGGAAGCTTGTGCGGCAGTTCAAGGGATGCGGCGGAGGGTTTGCCATAAAAGGTCGCCGTAACTTGCACTTGATGCCCAGTAGGTCCGTGTATCTCTATACTGACTGCTCCTCGCATTAGCTGTTCAAGCGTCGGCTTGCGCGGTTCGACCATAGTAATCAGCGCACCTTGCTCATTGATAGCTGACTTCCATGAGCGCGGTTCACGAATTGTGATGTGTAGCTGACCAATCTCTTCATGCTCGTCATTTGACGAGGCGCGCGAAGATACACGCAGTTGATACTCACCTCTTGAAAGAGGAGGCATCTGCACGAACACTACTTGCCCGGCTTCATCTGGACGCACTTCAAGGTTGCTCTCTTCTTCATCGTCTAGTTCAAGCAGCAGCGCATCAACCCAATGGTCAGTATGAATCCCGATGCATGGTTCATCGGATGTCAGCCACTCACCATAACCCTCATCGTCCCACTTGGCGGGAACAGTCCCAACCGGAAAGACACTCACCCGTTTAGCGATTTTGAGACCTAAACTCTCAATTATGATTCTGCAATCCGGCGTGATGGTTTCTGGAACTGAGAGTTGAGCAGCATGTAAACTTTCACATGCAATGTGAACAGTTGAGGTCAAGCGGCTGCTCCTTATGGGGCTGGCAACACTTAACACGAGATAGCTGCGTCCGGGACGAACAAGTAGTCCGTGAGATTGGTATGCTCGCCCATCGCTTGCAATGCGGCACAACATCGTTGCACCTGTATTTAGCGAGAAGTTCATTTCCAAGAACCGCTTCAGTTCATCCGGCGATTCGTCATCCTCAAATGTGAGCAGCGGTTTTGCTGCTTCCGGACAGGTGCGAAGTTGAACGGTATTCTTGCCGTACAACAGTCTGCCACGCGCAAGCATCGTCCGTGAGCCGTTTATCGCTGCACGTGTTTGTTCTAGGAACTGCCGCCAAGCCGGGCGTTTGTCGAGCAGCGGAGTGAAATCAGGTATTTCAAGCAAAGTCTCCCATGAGGTAGCAGCGGTGCGACGAAGAACGAGTCGAGGTTCAAGAGTTATGGCAGCGTGAGCGGGCGTCCGTGAACCATAGGATGTGGTTCTCGAACCACGACCGCCGGAGAGTCCGCGCCGCTGCGTGGCTTGTGCGCTCCGACGGGCATCACGTAACTGGTCAAGCG
>JAIVJJ010000356.1 GCA_020200095.1 Acidobacteriota bacterium
GGGGTGAAACAGGAGAATCCGCAAAAGCTCGCTTCCGCCGTAACCCGAACCGCCGAAGATTGCGATTTTTATTTTTGTTAGATTTCCGTCCATAAATTTTCAAGGTCAAATTTCAAATTGCTTTCCGCTAACTTTTTAGCTTCTCGCATCACGATTTCAAGACACTTTTTCGGGTTCGTTTTGTAAAAAAACCAAACTTTTTCTATACATTCAGGATGATTTCCTTCTTCTAAATAATCCCAGTCTGAAAGTGCCATAGAACTTGGAAAAGCAATTTGCCCTGAAATAGCAGAAATTTTGCCAACTCCTTCGTAAGGTTCAATTTCACCGGAAAGAATTTGTTTGGCAATTTCTTTAGCTTCTTGAAATTTTGTATTTATCTCGCTTGGATGACAACGAAAGCCAATATCTGAAAAACAGTAACGAACTAATTTGAAAACTTCCTCTTTGTCCAAATAATTCTTGTTCATTGATGCAAGTTCTCTTAGATATTCGCCGTCCTTGCCTTCTTGCAAACAAGTATTTGCCCAATCTACACAATCTTGCGGCGTTACCTTTCCGAGATAGAGTAATCCTGTAAATTTTGAACTGTTCATAAATTACTTATTCTTAAACTCGACCAAATCCCAAAGATTGCCGTATAAATCTTCAAAAACGGCAACCGTTCCGTAATCTTCCGTCTTCGGTTCGCGGGCGAAATTCACGCCTTTCGCTTTATAATTTTCGTAATCGCGCTGAAAATCATCAGTGCGTAAAAAGAGAAGCACGCGCCCGCCCGTTTGATTGCCGACGCGACTCGATTGCTCGTCGCCGACGGCTTTTGCCAGCAGCAGTGAACATTCTTCCGCGCGGCGCGGCGCAACCAAAACCCAGCGTTTCGTTTCCGACTGCGGCGTGTCTTCGAGGAGAACAAAATCCAGCTTTTCCGTATAAAATTTTATGGCTTCGTCGTAATCCGCGACGACTAGAGCGATGTGCGCGATGCTTTGTTTCATAGTTTCCAACACTCTTTTAATTTATTATTTTTTCCTCTTTCGGCATCCTTTGCGGTTAATCCATTTGTCGCAGACGCAAACGCAACGCCTGCAATTTAATAAATCCTTCCGCATCGTGCTGGTCATACGCGCCCGCGTCGTCTTCAAAGGTTACGACGCGCTCTTTGTAGAGCGAATACGGCGAGCGTCTGCCCGTAATCGTGACGTTGCCTTTATACAATTTAAGGCGCACGTCGCCGGAAACATTCGTTTGCGTCCGGTCAATCATCGAGCGCAGAATTTCAAACTCCGGCGCGAACCAGAAACCGTAATAAATCGATTCGGCGAATTTAGTCGAAAGCGAATCGCGCAGCCGCCCGACTTCGCGGTCGAGCGTGATTGATTCGAGAGCGCGGTGCGCCGCCTGCAAAATCGTTACTCCGGGCGTTTCATAAACTCCGCGCGATTTCATTCCGACAAAACGATTTTCCACCAAATCGACGCGCCCGATGCCGTGTTCGCCGCCCAAAAAATTCAAAGTCGAAAGCAAATCGACCGCGCTGTAAGTTTCGCCGTTGATGGCAATAGGCTCGCCTTTTTCAAACGTCAGCGTAATTTCTTCGGCTTTGTCTTTCGCCGTTTCGAGCGATTTAGTCAGCAGAAAAATATCTTCCGGCGGCGCAGTCCAAGGGTCTTCCAAAATTCCGCCTTCATAAGAAATGTGCATCAAGTTTCTGTCGGTCGAATATGGTTTTTCCGCCGTTGCCGTTACGTTGATATTGTGTCTGGCGCAATACGCAATCAAATCGGCGCGACCTTTGAAATCCCATTCGCGCCACGGCGCAATCACTTTCACGTCCGGTTTCAAAGCGTAATAAGTCAACTCGAAACGCACCTGGTCGTTGCCTTTGCCCGTCGCGCCGTGCGCCACCGCGTCCGCGCCTTCTTTGACAGCGATTTCAATCTGCTTTTTCGCAATCACCGGACGCGCCAAACTCGTGCCGAGAAGATAAACGCCTTCGTAAAGCGCGTTGGCTTTCACCGCCGTCCAAACGTAATCTTTGACAAATTCCTCGCGCAAATCTTCGACGTAAAGTTTCGACGCGCCAGTTTTCAAGGCTTTTTCCTCCAAGCCGGAAAGCTCTTCGCCCTGCCCGACATCGGCGCAGAAACAGACGACTTCCGCGCCATATGTTTCCTTAATCCACAACAGCATCGCCGACGTATCAAGCCCGCCGGAATATGCAAGAACTACTTTGTTGATTTTCTTTTCCATTACTTTTCAAACATTTCTAAGATTATTTTCACCGCCGCTTTTTGGGATTTTCTGTCTTTAACGGCGATAAAAATTGTGTCGTCGCCGGCGATTGTGCCGACGATTTCGGCGATTTTTGCGCGGTCAATGCGAACGCAAACCGCCGATGCCAAACCGCTGCCGCACTTGGCGACAATCAAATTCTCGCCTGCAGCTTTCAAATCGAATAAACCGAAATCCTGTTTTGTTTCCGCCTGCGGCAACGAATAATAACCGTTGATTTTGACCATTCCGAGTTCGTCCAAATCGCGCGAAACGCTCGACTGGGTTGCCGAAAACCCTTTTTTGGAGAGACTTGCGGTTAACTCATCCTGTGTTTCTATATTTCGAGCGCGAATCAAATCGAGAATCGTCTGCTGTCTTTTTTCTTTCCGCATATTTGTAATGCAACACTGTTTTATATAAAGTTTATGCAGGATATTTGCATAATTGTTGCATAAATGAATAAAATTAGAATTTAGATTGTCGTTTGTCAAATGAAAAAAGAACAAAATTTGTGGGGCGGAAGATTTACGGGCAAAGCTGATGAAAAATTCGTTGCATTTAACCACTCGTTCGGTTTTGATTACCGGTTGTTTGCGGCGGACGTGCGCAGCAGTGCGGCGCATTGTGAAGGTTTGCGGAAAGCTGAAGTTTTGACCGGACAGGAAGCTGAGCAGATTCAAAACGGATTGCATAAATTGCTTGAGCAAGCGGCACGGGAAGAAAACTTTTTCGCAGATTCAAACGCCGAAGATGTGCATTCTTTTATCGAAACGCAGCTTGTAAAAATCGTCGGCGATGCCGGGCGAAAGCTACATACCGGACGCAGCCGAAATGATCAAGTAACGACTGCTTTACGAATATGGCTGCGTGAAGAAATTGACGAAATGACGACTGATTTACAAAACCTGCAAAAATCTCTGATTGATTTGGCTGAAAATTACCGGACGGCAATTTTGCCCGGTTACACGCATTTGCAGCGGGCGCAGCCGATTTTGCTGGCTCATTGGTGTCTGGCTTATTTCGAGATGCTCAAACGCGATGCAGCGCGATTGTTTGAGGTTCGCGGGCGCGTCAATGTTTTACCGCTCGGCGCGGCTGCGCTCGCTGGAACTTCTTATCTGATTGACCGTGAAGCTGTGGCGCGTGATTTGGGTTTTGATTCGATTGCGGAAAACAGCCTCGATGCGGTCAGCGACCGCGATTTTGCCGCCGAATTCGTTCACGCCGCGTCGTTGATTATGACGCATCTATCGCGGCTTGCCGAAGATATTATTCTTTACACAACCACCGAATTCGGTTTTTTTGAGTTGAGCGATGCGGTTGCGACAGGTTCGAGTTTGATGCCGCAAAAGAAAAATCCCGATTCGATGGAACTTGTTCGGGGAAAATCAGGCAGAGTTTTCGGGCATTTGATGGCTTTGCTGACGATGCTCAAAGGATTGCCGATGGCTTATAACAAGGATATGCAGGAAGACAAGGAAGCGGTTTTCGACGCTTGCGATACGACGCGCGACTGCCTGCAGATTACGGCGACGGTTTTGCAAAATTTGCGTGTCCGCGAAGAAAGAATGAAAAAAGCCGCTGTCGAAGGTTATCTCAACGCCACCGAGCTTGCCGATTATTTGTCAAAAAAAGGCGTTCCTTTTCGCAGCGCGCACGAAATCGCCGGACGAATCGTTTTACAGGCGATTGAAACAAAAGTCGAATTAAATGAGCTTGAAT
>JAIVJJ010000111.1 GCA_020200095.1 Acidobacteriota bacterium
GGCATTGTCGGCGACCGCGCGTACGCACTTGTGGACGATGAAAGCGGGCAAGTCGTCAGCGCAAAAAATCCGAGGAAGTGGCCTGATTTTTTTTCTTTTCGAGCTGCATACGTTGAACCGATCGGATCCGACGCGGAGTTACCTGCAGTTTGGATCAGCCTGCCGAATGGTAAAGTCGTCAGAAGCGACCAAACGGACATCAACCAGGAACTCTCAAATGCTTTGCCACGCCCCGTCTCTCTAAAAACGCAGGCGCCTCTGAACGCTGTCCTGGAGCAGTATTCGTCAGAAACAGATGGCGATGCGAATGATTTCGTCGTTACTGAAGAACGCATCGCCGGCGATGCGCCGGAAGGAACATTTTTCGATTACGCCATGGTCCATCTTTTGACGACCGCCACGCTGGAGCGGCTTCGAGAGCTTTACCCGCAAGGGAGGTTCGAGCCTCGCCGGTTTCGCCCGAACATCATTGTCAAAGTCGGTTCCGACGCGAGGGATTTCGTCGAAAATGAATGGGTCGGACACGTTTTATCTATCGGAAGCGAGGTTAAGCTGCACGTGACCGACCCTTGTCCCCGCTGCGTGATGACGACACTGCCGCAAGGCGACTTGCCAAAAGATCCGGGGATCTTACGAACGGCCGTACATAACAACGCCTATGTTCCTTTCGCGCAGAAACCCCTCCCGAGCGTAGGCGTTTACGCGAAAGTCTTACGGGGCGGGACGATCCGGCGAGGTGATAAGATCGCGATCGAATAATTTTCTGTTACACCTTATGCACTTTGCTTCCATAGGTCGTCTAATCAAGCGTTATCTGTAATGCTTCCAGATAATAGACCAAATGTGGGTGTTATCAGGAACGATGCCTGATAATACACAAAATTTGTTGCTTACGCGGAATCATTTCGCTCAATCATAAGTTCGGCAGCTATAACTCGAATCGCTATGGAGAGATCATGAAAAAATTGATTGTTTTATCTGGATTGTTTATTCTTCTAGCCGCTTCTATACAGGCGCAAGTTGCCGTCCAACCGACTTCGCTGCGGTTTGAAGTCAATATTGCTCGCGGGTTGGTTTCTGCTCCGCAAAAGGGAAGGCTATTCGTTTTTCTCAGCCAAAAGGCTGAACCGGAGCCTAGATTGTCAATTAGCAAAATAGGTTTTGATGCATCGCCGATGCTGGCACGCGACGTTGATTTCTTTGTGCCTGTTACAACGAAGGCTGTGATCGACGCAAGCACTATTTCTTATCCGATCAAAAATCTGGCTGAGCTGCCGACCGGAGATTATTATGTTCAGGCGTTATTCGACTCAAACATTGATTTACGCGCTCTGAGCTCGCCCGGTAATTTGTATAGCACCGTTCGAAAAGTCAACCTGGACGTTAAGCGCGGCGGGACGGTGAAAATCGAATTAACCCAGATTTTCCCGCCGGAGCAATTGCCGACCGAGACCGAATATCTGAAATACGTGCGATTTCAATCGCCGCTTTTGAGCAAGTTTCACGGCAGACCGATTTACTTACGAGCCGGAATCATCTTGCCGCGAGATTATGAACGCGAAGCGACTCGCCGCTATCCATTGATAATTTTGATTGGCGGCTATGGAAGTAGATTTACAACTATCAAAAATATATTGGGTGAAAAGTCAGATTTCCGCAAAATGTGGCTCTCAGACGACACCCCGAGAATGATTTTGGTTAAGTTAGACGGCGATGGTCCAAATGGTGATTCGTATCAAATTAATTCTGCCAACAACGGACCTTACGGCGACGCTTTAACGCAAGAGTTGATTCCTCAAATCGAGCAGAAATTTCGCGCTCTTGGAAACTCTAACGCACGTTTTCTGACAGGGCATTCGACGGGCGGTTGGGTTTCGCTGGCACTGCAAGTTTTTTATCCCGATTATTTCAACGGTGCGTGGTCAAGTTCTCCCGACCAAGTTGATTTTCGTGCCTATCAACTGATTGATATTTAC
Organism: Acidobacteriota bacterium; assembly: GCA_020200095.1. GTDB lineage: Bacteria > Acidobacteriota > Blastocatellia > Pyrinomonadales > Pyrinomonadaceae. The sequence goes on from JAIVJJ010000111.1 coordinate 1,977, forward strand.
AAAGATGAAAACGCATATATCAACAAATTCGGCTTTGAACGCCCCAGTTCCCGCACTCTTAATGGAGACACGGAATATACGATACGCCACGAATGTCAACAGGGAAATGTTTTCGGTCTCGGCGACAGTTACACAATGTCGGGCGGAGTGTGGGGAGCATATAACGCAGTATTTGGTCCGCGCGGAGCGGATAACCGTCCCGTGCCGCTGTGGGACGCCAAGACCGGCAAAATCAATCGAGAAGCCGCCGAACAAATGAAAAAATATGATTTGCGCCTTGTGCTTGAGCAAAACTGGCAAACTCTGGCACCAAAGCTGAAAGGTAAACTGTACATCTCTGTCGGCGAAGCAGATGAATTTTTTCTGAACAACGCGGTTCATTTGCTGGACGACTTTTTGTCAAAAGCCAAGCCGTCGTATGGTGGTTCAATTGTCTACGGTCAAGGCAAAGGGCACGACTGGGAATATCAATCGCCCCGTGAAATTATGGGAGAAATGATGCAGGCACTCGAAAAATCGCCCCAATGAACGCTGCCGAACAATTCAATGGACGTGAGGGCGAAACAGCGACTTTGTTCTCACGTTGTGTGGTTTCTTTCAGCTTGCGTGTTGCTGGTTTCGCCCCACGCCATCTCAATCGTTAGGCCGATAACTTTTTGATACGATGCTTGAGGGACGAGGGCTCTGCCGGATGGTTTCCTTGTTTTTTCGCCATCTAGACGGTAAAAGGATCGTGATTTTCGGCGCGTTTCAGTTTAGGCAATTAACTCAAATTTCAATTAAAAGGAGAACACAAATGTCACACCAAATTCTACAAGTCAATTTCAAATTCAATGTTGCCCGCGAGCAATACGAAAATACCGTCACTCCACTGGCGCAGGACTTTGCTGATGTTCCGGGCTGTCTCTGGAAGATCTGGCTGATGAACGAAGCGGACAGCGAAGCGGGCGGGATATACCTGTTTGCCGACGAAGCAGCGGTGGAAACATTCAAAGCCAGTCCGCTTGTCGCTTCAGTACTCAGCCATCCGGCCCTGAGCGATTTCAGCATCAAGCAGTTTGAGGTGTTGGAGAAGATCAGCCGGGCGACCCGCGCTCCCCTTGCCGCGGCAGGTGCCGCTGCTTGACGCGGGTCGGCACAGTCATTTGAGCGGACTGGCCCGCCAGATTGCCCTTCATTAGCCCGGTATGCTCTGGTAGCGGGAATTGGTTAGCTTTTTTTACTCTCGTTATCTGCTGCTCACTCTAGAGTGAAATTGGAACCTAGTCTAAATCAAGAGGAGATAGGGACAATGCGATCAAAACTCGTTGCGGGAATCGTTGCCGGACTTATCGGCGGTGTGGTCTTTGGTATGATGATGCAGATGATGGCTGCGCCGGACGGAAAGCCGATGATGGCGATGGTGGCTCAAGTGGTGCGTTCCGAAAGCCTCGTCGTCGGCTGGTTGTATCATCTGTTTAATAGTGCGGTCATCGGCGCCATCTTCGGCTGGCTGTTAGGCAGCCGCATCGGCGGGTATGGCTCCGCTTTTTTATGGGGTGTTCTTTACGGCGTAGCGTGGTGGATATTGGGCGGTCTAATTTTGATGCCGTTACTGCTGGGAATGCCGGTGTTCGCGCCGCTGATGATGGAAATGATGCGCCCCGTTGCTATGGGCAGCCTGATGGGACATATCGTCTTCGGGCTGATTCTCGGCATCAGCTTTTTACTATTAACTCGGAGCAGAAGAGAAATACCCGTTACGGCAGCGAATGGCAACACTGAGGTCTAACAATGGACGTTAGGGCCAAACAGCTACTTGTTTTGAATCTTCTTTGTTTCCCTAAGCTGGTATGATGCGCGTCAAGGCGCAGAGCAGTTTCTTCGCGGAAAATTTCCGAAAGAAGCAGAGTCGGTAAGAAAGTCCGAGGTGAAGTAGGGTGCTCGGCTACATGCGCGGGTATGCGCTAATCACGGCTCTTCGCGGCTCGCGTTAATTTTTGGTACTTTCAGCCACGCGATTTCGGGGCAGTGCTAGAG
>JAIVJJ010000112.1 GCA_020200095.1 Acidobacteriota bacterium
GTAATTGAAAGCAATAGACTTTGCCGCCCAAAACCTTTAACATTCCCACTTATGGCACGCTCTCGCAGGGAAGACAATCGTCAAAGGAGTTCCCCAAAAAAATCGAAAAATGTTCGTTCAAATATCTTTCGTCAGAAAGAACGAAGATTTAAACGCGAACTTGCACTGGAAAGTTCCGCAAAAGATAACTCGCAGAGATTTACGCACGGGCAAATGAAATCACTTGAAAGATTGCTGCAAGGTATCGGAACGCCCGAACCGAAACCGCTTGTGCCTGACGATTTTCAAATCGAAGCGCTGGCGGCAATTGAAACGCAGGACGTTCTTGTAACCGCGCCGACGGGAAGCGGAAAAACATGGATTGCACGCGAAGAAATTCGTCGCCTGCTCGAACAAGGTAAACGTGCCTGGTACACAACGCCTTTGAAAGCCTTGACGAATTCGAAATACACGGAATTTTCCGCGGAATTCGGCGCCGAGCGAGTCGGGATTTTAACCGGCGACCGTAAAGAAAATTGGGACGCACCTTTGATTGTCGGCACAACCGAAATTTATCGCAACCAGCTTTTTGACGCTTTGCGAAGCGGCGAACAGGTCAACACGGATTTTGTCATTTTGGACGAAGCGCATTATTTGGCGGACGAAGACCGCGGTCACGTCTGGGAAGAAGCGATAATTTTATCGCCACCGCGCATTCGTCTTTTGCTTCTTTCAGCAACAATCGGAAACGCCGAAGAATTTGCGCGTTGGATTGAAGAAGTTCGCGGAACGCGCGTTCGCGTCATAAATCGCGCCGGAACGCGTCCGGTCGAGCTTCGAGCTGCATTTCTCGCGCCGAATTCGCAGCTTTTTCCGCTGTTTGACGAAAGCGGAAGAATGAATCGTGAAATCGAACAGTTCGCACAGGAAGAAAATCGCTTTGAAAGGCGACGACGTTATTAAGATTAATTGCCTGGAGCAAAGAAAGAATAATTTACAGGGATAACAGGATGAACAAGGATATTTAAGAAATTTATTTTGTATTTATCCCTGTCTATCCTGTTATCCCTGTAAATTTCTTTTCAAAAATTTCTAACGCCTAATTTTATGAAATTCAAGCTTCCCGAAATTCCGCCGCCAAAGCTAATATCGGTGCTGCGTTCATATAATCTTCTGCCGGCAATTGTTTTTTTGCCGACGCGGCGGCGATGCGACGAAGCCGCGCTCGAAGTCGCAACCGATAAGTCACAAAAAACAGATGCGGAAAAACAAGACAGACGTCACGAAATTTATCAGGAATTCGTCGCGCAATACCCGGAAATCAGAACGCACAAACATCGCAAAATCGTGCTTCGCGCCGGAGTTGCGGCGCATCACGCCGGACACATTCCGGCTTGGAAACTTTTTATCGAAAAGATGATGCAGCAAGGTCTCCTTAGTGCAATCTTTGCGACTTCGACTGTTGCCGCAGGTGTTGATTTTCCGGCGCGAACCGTTGTTATTTCAAATGCGGACACACGCGGAAACGACGGTTGGCGACCATTGCAAGCCAGCGAGTTACAGCAAATGACCGGACGCGCCGGACGCAGAGGAAAAGATAACGTCGGTTTTGTCGTGCTTGCGCCGAGCAATTTTCAAAATCCGCCGCAAATTGCACAATTATTGAAATCCCCGCCTGACGACTTGCAGAGTAAGTTTCGCGCCACTTACACAAGCCTTTTAAATCTGCTCGACGCTTTCGGCGGTTTCGCGCAAGTTCGAGAAATTGCCGAAAAAAGTTTCGCATTTCGTGACATGGCGCAGACGGTTTCCAAATTAGAAAAACAGCGCGACAAACGATTGCAAATTTTGCGCGAAAAAATCGAAAAAAGCGGATTTAAATTTACGATTGAAGACGTGCGCGCTTTTGAAAGATTAACTAACGCGCGGCTTCGACTGCAGGAAAAACTTCCCGCTACACGCAACGACATTCGCCGCCGGTGGCTTGAAGAAAACGTCGAGGCAGGCAGAGTTGTGACTAAAAGCAGAAACGGAAAACGATTCTTTCTGATTATTAATGTTCACGGCGAAAAAATCACGGCAATGCGCGACGACGGACAAGGCGCGACGCTCTCGCTTCCGCACATCGGGCGAGTCTTCGAAAAGAGATACCCGTTAAAGGAAGCGTCAATCGAAGAAGCGTTTTACGAAATCCACGAAGGCAAAAACCCGCCGCTTGATGAGCCTAAACCGTCCGCGCGAAAAAACGACGCAGACGAAGCGGCTGAAATTATCAATTCGCTAATCGAAAAAATTCTGCCCGAAAGCGAGAATGAAGACGAGAAAAAAAGCGCGACAAGCTTTTTGTGGACTGCTTGGGACGACGCTGAATTTTTAGAAAAAACGACGCGCGATGTTGATTATTTAAAAAGCGAAATCTGGCTGCCGTTTGAGCATCGCGCACGGGTTTTGCAACATTTCGGCTACCTGGATTTTCAAGCACAAAAGGTTACGGCGCGCGGAAAATGGTTGGCGGACGTGCGCGTTGACCGACCGCTTTTAGTCGGCGAAGCGTTGAGACACGGGTTTTTCGAAAAGCTCGAACCGAAACAGGTTGCCGGTTTGATGGCGGCGCTCGCAGCAGATTCAGATAGAAATTTCGGCGAGCTTTATCTTTCCGACAAACTGCTGGACATTTTAAGCGAGTTTGAAGAAATCGTTTTTGACGTTTCCAATGTTGAATGGAAAAATGGCATCGAGCCTGCGCCAGAGATGAATTTCTCGGCTGCCGCAACTGCCGAAGCATGGGCGGACGGAGCGAGTTGGGACGATTTGGTTTTTAACACAAAAGCCGAAGAAGGCGATTTAATAAGATTGTTATCACGTACCGGCGAAGCGTTAATGCAAATAGCAAACTTAAAAGAATCAAACGCGCAATCCGCGACAACCGCACGCGAAACGGCGCGAATTATTTTGCGTGAGCCAATTCGTTAAAAACTTTCAGAACAATTATTTTCCAACCTGCGTATTTGAGACGTGAGCGAAACAATTATAGAAAAAGAAAGCGAAAATTTTTGGCAAAACCCGCTTGCCATTGCGTTCGTTTTTGCGCTTGTTAAACTCGCTCTGCATTTCGCTTTCAACAGTAATTACGGTTATTTCCGCGACGAGCTTTATTTTATCGCCTGCTCAGAACATCTCGCTTTCGGTTATCCGGATCACGCGCCGCTCATTGCTTTTACCACAAAATTAAGCCGCATTTTATTTGGCGATTCGCTGTTTGCTATTCGCCTTTTTTCAGCTCTCGCGGGTGCCGCGAAAGTTTTTCTCACTGGTTTATTAGTCAGAGAATTGGGCGGAAAAAGATTTGCGGTTTTTCTCGCGTGTCTGTGTGTTTTGTGCGCTCCAATTTATCTCGCTATTGATAATCTTTTGTCAATGAATTCTTTCGAGCCTCTTTTCTGGACAGGATGCGCTTATTTTGCGGTACTGGCGATTAAAAAAGAAAATCTGCGCTATTGGTTATGGTTTGGAGTTTGCGCCGGACTCAGTTTGCTGAACAAACATTCGATGGTGTTTTTCGGTTTGGCAATCATAGTCGGTTTGATTTTAACCGACGGGCGAAAAGTTTTTCTGAACAAATGTATTTGGATTGCGGGCGCGATTGCTTTTTCGATTTTTTTGCCGAATTTAATTTGGCAATACGAAAACAATTGGGCGACAATTGAACTTTTGCAAAACGTGCAGAAAAGCGGCAAAAATGTCGTGCTGTCACCACTCGATTTTATTTCTTCGCAGATTTTTATGCTGCTGCCGACAACCGCGCCGATTTGGATTGCCGGAATCTGGTATTTTCTCGCTGACCGCAACGGCAGAAAATTTCGGTTTCTCGGTATTTGCTATTTGATTTTGCTCGCATTGATGATTTTTCTCAAGGCAAAAGATTATTATCTCGCGCCTGTTTATCCGATATTGTTTGCGGCGGGTGCGGTCTGGTTTGAGCAAATCGCTGAACAAATTCGCAAAGCGCGATTT
>JAIVJJ010000357.1 GCA_020200095.1 Acidobacteriota bacterium
CGGAAAAAGCGAAGGCGGCGAAAAATTAAATTGGACTTCTGTTTCCGATTACGTCGAAGATATTTTACAATTTGTTTCAAATTTGCCGAAAAAGCCTGTTGTTATCGGGCATTCGCTTGGCGGTTTGGTTGTGCAAAAGTTTCTTGAGAAAAATGTTGCTCCGGCGGCGATTTTGCTTGCGCCTTCGCCTGCAAAAGGAATGTTGTGGTCGGGTATGCGGCTTTATTTCAAAAGCCCGTTTCTTTTTGGCAAAGTGTTTTTGAAAAGAGATGTTCAAATAATTTACGGAACGCCGCAACTTGTCAAAAAGAATTTATTTTCGCCTGACGCAGACGACGCTAAAATCGCCGAATATACAAAGCGTCTTGGCAAAGAATCATATCGTGCTTTCTGGGAAATGATTTACAATTTGCCGAAGCCGAAACTTGTTAAAACGCCTTTGCTGGTTTTGGGTGCGGAAAATGACATTATCGTTCCGCCGAAAGAAATTGAAAAAACGGTTCGCGCCTTCAACGCCGATTATAAAATTTTCCCGGATATGGCGCACGACCTTATGCTCGAACACAATTGGAAATCAGTTGCCAATTTCATGATTCATTGGTTACGAAAAAAGGTGAAATGACCGAAGATTTTGAAAACAATGACAACCGCGACGGAAACGCTTCTGACAATTCGGAAAGGCAACTTGAGCTTTCTTTGCGTCCGACACGTCTGCAAGAATACATCGGGCAGAAAAAAGTTAAAGATAATCTGAAAATATATATGCAAGCCGCGCTCAAACGCCGCGAAGCGCTCGACCATATTCTACTAACCGGTCCGCCCGGAACGGGCAAAACCACTTTGGCGGGAATTACCGCGAACGAAATGGGCGCGGAACTCAAATCAACCGCCGCGCCAATTATCGAAAAGAGCGGCGACCTTGCCGCGCTTTTAACTAATTTGCAAGAAGGCGACGTCCTTTTCATAGACGAAATTCACCGTTTAAATCCCGCAATTGAAGAAGTTCTGTATCCGGCGATGGAAGATTACAATCTCGATTTGATGATTGGACAAGGAACTGCGGCGCGTTCGATAAAATTAGAATTGCCGAAATTTACATTAGTCGCCGCAACGACCCGTCCCGGGCTGTTGACAGCGCCGTTGCGCGGACGTTTCGGCATTGTTTTTCATCTAGATTTTTACAACGTCGAAGATTTGCAGACGATCATCAAACGCTCTGCTGATATATTGAAAGTTGAGATTGACGAAAACGGCGCGAAAGAAATCGCCCGGCGCGCACGCGGCACACCGCGCATCGCCAACCGTCTGCTTCGCCGTGTCCGCGATTATGCTGAAGTTGATTACGAAGGGAAAATTACCGAAGCGATTGCGATGGACGCGCTCAATCGGATGGAAGTTGATACTTACGGATTAGACGAAATTGACCGTAAATTGCTTTTAACAATTATCGAAAAATTTGACGGCGGTCCGGTTGGTTTGGGAACAATTTCCGCTTCGATTCACGAAGAAAAAGATTCGATTGAAGAAATTATCGAACCGTACTTGATTCAAACCGGGTTTTTGAATCGCACGCCGCGCGGACGGCTTGTAACACGGCTTGCGTATGAACATTTCGGCTTGGACGGATTACTGAAAACTAATAACGCTGCGCCGAATTTGTTTGAGTAAAATGATTTCCAGATTGAGAAATGCTTTTATTGGAGAATTTAATTTCAAACGATTGTTACGTTCGGTTTTGATAACTCCAACGGTGTTTTATTTGATTGTGATGATTTCCGCTTATTCTTTTGCCGACAGTATAATTTTTCAACCGCAGCCAAGTTTTTATCACGACGACAATTCAATAATTAAACTCACAACCGAAACGGGCGAAAAAATTTCCGCTAAGTATTTTCAAAATCTGAATGCCGAATATACAATTCTTTTCAGTTACGGCAACGCTGAAGACATCGGCACGGCGACGCTTTTTCTGAAAGAACTTCAAAACGCGGGGTTTTCGGTTTTTGCTTATGACTATCGCGGTTACGGAACAAGCGAAGGTAAACCAAGCTAAGAAAATTCCTATCAAGACGTTGAAACGGCTTATAACTATCTAACTCAAGAATTAAAAATCTCGCCCGAAAAAATAATCGTTCACGGTCGCTCGCTCGGCGCGGCAGTTTCGATAGATTTGGCTGCGCACAAAACTTGCGGCGGCTTGGTTGCTGAAAGTGCTTTTGTCTCGGCTTTTCGCGTGATGACAAAATACAAAATTTTCCCCTTTGATAAGTTCCAGAATCTCAACAAAATCAAACAAGTGAGATGTCCGGTTTTGTTTATTCACGGAAAGCAGGACGGCATCATTCCTTTTTGGCACGCTGAAATGTTGTTCGCAAACGCTAACGAACCGAAGTTTTCGTTCTGGATAGATGAAGCCGACCACAATAATGTTTTCGCAAAATCAAAAAACAATTATTTGCAGACGATTAAAAACTTTTCTGCTGCACTGGCTAAGTAAAAATTCAATATTAAATCAATATTAAAAAGGAAATGTTTGAATAAAACTTGTGGAAATCTTTTGCTTATTGTTCCCTTTGCGGCGCTTCGTTTTCTTTTTTACCTGAAACATCTTTCTGCGGCGCAGATTTCGGCGCAATTCCGGCGGCTCGCAAAATTTCATCTGCCGGAGCGATCGAAGCATCACTGATTTTACCGGGCGGCAAATCAACGACTTTTCCGTTTTTCAAAAAGACGCGTGTGTTCGGATTTTTAATATCAACGAAGATTTTTTCTACCTTCAATAAAATCGGATGGTTTTTGAAAGCTCGCGTTTCAATGGGCAGACCCTCAGTATTCATCGTAGCTGAAACTACCGAATTGTCGGGAGCAGAACTTGTCGGCGTAACAACTTTTACGTTTTTCATATCAATGCCGCCGGGTTTTCGGTTCGGGTTTGGAAATTTACCGCCCTTTAAGTTTTTAAACGGGTCATTAGTCGGAACATTTACGTTTGTAGAATTGCCTGCCGTTTCAACATTTGCGTTAACCAGCTGACTATTATTTACCGGCTTTGCTCTGTTTGCTGTTGTATTCGTAACGGTCGGTGCAGACGAACAACCTGCTATAAACATCGAGATAACAAGCAGACTTGAGAATCCTTTCATTAAAAACTCCTCAATTTTTTTTCGAGATTCGATTTAACATTTTTCCATTCCGCATCAATTATACTGAAATAAACGGTATCGCGCAGGCGACCCGCATCGGTAATCATATGCCGGCGCAAAACGCCTTCTTCTTTTGCGCCAAGACGCAAGATGGCTTTTCTGGATTTTTCGTTCAGCGCATCTGTTTTGAACTCGACTCTGACGCATTTCCAAGTTTCAAAAGCGTGCGTGAGCATTAAAAGTTTGGCTTCCGTGTTGATAAAAGTTTTCTGCCATTGCGGATTTATCCACGTCCAGCCGATTTCTATTTTTCGGTTTTTCGCGTCGATATTTCCAAACCGAGTTGAGCCAACGATTTTCTCGGAAGATTTTTCAATTGTTACAAAAGGCAACGCGACACCGCGTCGTTGCTCATCGAGCGCAGTTTCAACATAACGCCGCATATCGTCCGAATTTTTTATAACATTTATCGTCCAAAGCCAAAGTGATTCGTCCAAACCTACTTTGTTGAGCGCGTCCAGATGTTCAAGATGCAGCGGCACAAGACTAACAAATTTTCCTCCTAAAATTATTTCTTCTACTTTCATAAAACGCTAATATCATTAAGCGAACTGTTATTTTGATAAAAATTTTGGTATTTAGTAAAAATTTTTATCTATGTCCTCCTTTTGGAGGATTACATAGTTAATATGACCCCGATATAATCTCTACTATACTTTTCATGATTCTTATGCCTGTTCGCTAGTCCCGAACAGGCTTTTTTTTGGAATTCTCGCCTAAAACTTGTAGTGCAAAAACAATTATTAATGTCGTCCGTAAGGAGGACTTCAGACAACAATATATTGTGTA
>JAIVJJ010000358.1 GCA_020200095.1 Acidobacteriota bacterium
GCCAGGGCCAGCAGCTCCGCCATAGAAAACTTCTAAGATGTGATCCAGACACAGAAACGCCGCCTGCTTTGCTGTGGGCTTCAGCGGAATGTACCGGTTCAATTTCAGATTAAGGTTCTTCGGATTCATTTCCGATCACTCCAAGCTTTGCGAGTTCTTTCCCGATCTCAACGATTTCCGATGAATCGAATTTGTGTTTAACCGCTATTCCGTATGGCAATTGAACTTCGTGCTTATTGATATAAAGTCCCGAGAGTTTTGCCCGATGATCCATCACTTTTATGACTCTATCGATTGCGCCCAGGGTTCCCTTCAAAACCTTTTTCCAAAGACCCTTAAGGAGAGCATCAGTTCGAATCATTTCGAGTTTTCGCAACTGATCAGCAGGCTCTTGAAGTGTTTTATTTAGGGCGGCGGTTACAGCGTAATGCGCTGAGCTTCCATCGGCATATCCAAGGCGGTGGGCAATCTCATCAAAAGTCAGGCCTTCGATCCGGAGCTTAAGTGAATCCGCTTGACGAAGAACCGCATGCACCATTCGCGGCGATGTCTTGTTGCCGCGCTTTGTCCTTTTCTTTTTTTGTGCAGTGCCCTTGTGTGCAGTCGCCGGCTTTTTAGCCTGAACCTTTTTCCTTTTCAATTTCCCTCTTAAAATCATCTCTGTGAGGCCGTAAGTCTGCGAGGTCTATTGCCCCGCTATTTTCTTCCGGCTTGATATAGGCCTGGTTCAATTTGCGCGCCATTTGAGACGGCAAATCGTGAGCACTTAAACTGTGCGGAGAAGTAAACGGACACCCGGGTCTATTGCAAATCATCAAAGCTCCATCAATTTCTCTTTCGTCGCTCATGGCAGATAAATATTCCCGTATCGCGCCGGTTGCGGCTTCGCGCTTTCCGTCGTTTCCCTTTCCTTTGGAGTCATAATCAGCGGACCAGCAAGTATCACCATTCGGCTGTGGTTTCGTTGATGTTCCGAAATCTCTTCAGCCGTTGCCCACATGGATTCTCTGCATTCCATGCAGGTCCTTTCTTTCTTTTTCTTTGCTTGATTCATAACACTTCAAAGCTTTTTACTTCGGGTAATTTCGAAAGGGCTTCTTTCACTTCTTCCACCCGAGCGGGTGGTACCATGTAAAACCACACTTCCGTTCCAGGGCCCGATCCTATTTTTGTTTTTCCTTCATCGAGCCAGGGTATCTCAGATTGGTTGGTCGAATATTCCGATTTGAATTGATTGTGTAAATCGAATTCGTCTGTTGGACAACCGAGCCGTGTACCGTTTTCAAACTTAATGTGATAGGAAACTTTGATGATTTTCATAATTGCACCATCGCAGAATCAAATGTTTTCCTCTTTGCAGCCGTTGCACTTGAACTGAATCATAATGGCAAATTTCCTTGCTGCTTCTTTTTACTCTTGGCTACGTAAAGCGGCTTAACAATGGGGATCGCCGATCCAAACAAGAATCGATCGATCATCTGCATGCAGAGTCCCGGGCGCTGTTTAACGTCGTTTGAGGTGAAGGTTAAGACCCGCCATCCTTCCATTTGCGCTAGATTTCTTTTCTCGCAGTCCGAAATGAATTGAAGTCCGCGAACGTGTCCGCCGCGGCTCCAGATGCCGCCGTCGATTTCGCATGCTAGTTTGTGGTTGCTCCATGAAAAATCAAATTTGAAATCGCGCTGTTCAGAGAAACGAAGCTGCCGGCTAAAGCCCGCGATATCCGCGCGATGCTTTAACTGCCGGAAGAATTGTTCTTCAAGTAGTTTTTTACCGGAGCCCTTCTTCCCGGTGATCTTTTCTCCCAAGTGAAGGAGGTCGCTTTCGCGGAGGTGGACCGTCACGCCACCCTCCGTGACCGGAGCCCGGTCCCATTCCTTCCGAGCTCCGGCATCTCCTGGATGTTAGGGAGGTAAAAAAATCCATAGCGGCAAACCCGCGCAGGCCTGCCGCCGTCACTTCGCGAGGAATTGATAGGTACAAAGGCAGCCCCTCGGCGCATAGCGTGTGGGCGCGCCGGGGACGTTCCGAGAGAATTTATTAAGGCGGGATAATTTATTCGACTACTTTTTTTCTCTTTTTGGGCTTCTTTTTTGGAAAGTCCGGAGGATGCGAGAGAAGTTTTACTCCCTTTGTAAGGCACTCGATTGCGCGATGTGTCGCTTCCTTCACCGAAAGACGTCTTGTGTAGGCGTAATCGTATAATCGTTTTTGATAGCTTTTGTCCATGTGAAGCGTGATGTGGATGTCCGGATCGATATCCGGATTCTCTGAAGAGACACGACCATCTTGATCGTCTTTCACTAATTCCCTCCGTTGGAAGGAAAGAGTTTATCAGAAATCCGCCGTGATCAAGCATAGTCCTCAATGAATCATACCCCATAATTCCCATACTTGACAACATTCCCATAAAAGTGTACTTTAGTCAACTGTTGTTAGTTAACCAATCTAAAAAGGAGAAAGCTACATTGAATAAAGGACCGGAACGAATGAGTGCCTCGATGGCAAAATACCAATTCTCACAGATTGTTGACCGCGTTCGCGACAGCGGAGAGGTCATCATCATTCAGCGTCACAACATGGATGCTGCCGCTCTTGTTCCCCTAAAGCAGATAAAGAATCTGAAGAAAAAACCCGCCTGATTTATTTCCAACCCTGGAGAATTGAGAAATTGGGTGAACGCAGAAATATGCATATAGACGGGAGGGTCGCTCCCTCCCATGTGAGAGGGACTCTATGCGGAAGCGCACGAACTCAGATGGGAGTCGTGTGCCGTACTGCTGGCAAGAGAAACAGATGTTGCAACGAATAGACAATTACTACCGCACTTATCCGTCGGCTCAGCCGGCAAAACCATTTGTCCTTGCGGTCTACCTCGCCATGACCAGGACTGCAAGCGATCGCGGGTCTGATTCTTTTACTGCCTCAGTTCGGGACTTGGCTTTCAAATCCGGTTGCGCCGATAGTACGGTGCAAAGATCCATTCGGTTGATAGAGCAAATCGGAGCCCTTCAAAAGAGTTCCGGTTTTGACTCGCGAAAAAAAAACTTCCGATAATCCTACTTTCTTAAAAGAAGAAAAACTCCTTTCTTCGAATAAAGAGAATACGCGCACGCGTTCAGGAAAAAAGGCGAAGACGCCGGCCGTTATTCCGCCACAGATTGCAATCTTCCGCGAGATAACGGGGCGATATCCGCAAAAAGAATGTTGGGATCTCGTCGTAAAAACAATAGGACAGGCGACAGTTGAGGAGCTTCGTCCCTACTGGACCGCCTGGAGATCCAAGGATTTCCGACCGACAAATCTTGCCTGGCTTACAGAATGGTTTGCAAAGAGGCAAATTCCATCGATTTCCGGATCTGTGAAAGGCAAACCTGAAGCTAACGATCCAACCCGTATTCAGTCGAACTACGAAAAGTTCATGAAGTTGACGGAGAAGAAAAAATGAATCAAGAGGATCGAACAGAATTCTTCGCATTGATAACCGTTCTTGAAAATTATTACGACCGCCCAATCAGCGCAGAGCGTCATGCGTTGTACTTCAAACATCTCGAAAAATATCCATTCCCTGATGTTAAACGTGCCGCGGACAAGCTTGTCGAATCATCCAAGTTTTTCCCCGCGGTATCGGAATTCATAGAAGCACTGAACGGAACCTCACAAGAAAAAGCCTCAAACGCCTGGTACGAATATTACAAAGCGCTCGATGCTCCAGGGATCTATGCATCGCTTGATATGGGCGATCCCATCGCCCACAAAGTCATTCTCGAACTGAATCTCTGGGGATCCGACATCGATCAATACGGCTATCCGGATCAACGAATCACGGGGACTCAAGCCGGATATTGCCGCTGCCAGCAAAAAGCCCTCGACGAACTTGGTTCATACACGATGCATTCAAACGACTGCGAAGGCGGCCTACAGGTCCAGATCAAGAAAGATCAGCGCGATTTTCTGCGCGTGGAATTCATAAAGCGATACACCTATCATTCCAATCATTCCGATATCCGCACTCTTCCCCGCTACGTTTCAGGCATTACCGAAACGGAAAACCGCCGCGCGATCGCATCGGGCGCGGATCGCTACTGGACAAATGAACAGCGCGAGATGGCGATCCCGCATCCGCTCCCGGTTGGAGCAAAGCCGGCACCCGCTTCAAGAAAGCAATTGCCGGCGCAAGTCGACCGGAAACAATTACCGGCGCCGAAGTTCGAAGATATGCCGGCAGAAATAAAGCAGCTCATCCAGAAACCGGACCTGCGGATCGTTAAGCCCATTCACCTGAGCGAAGAACAGTTGAAGGCGCGCCAGGAAGAGCTACGCAAACAGAAAGAACAACTCGGAGTCGGGAAGTGAAAACCCTCGTAGGCGTGAGCGCGTTGAAGTTTGACTTTGATGTTGTCTGCGAATTCAAAGCCGCACTATGCATCAGCTCGCCGCCGTTTTCCTTCTGCATTCCGTGCGGGCTTTTTCTTTGCGAGTCACACAAAGAAGATCACCAATCCTGTGGCAACCAAACGCCTACAACGCAATCCAGGCCGGATTTTGGTCCGCTATTTCCAGCCAAGGGGAAGCGGACGTTTTCCGAACAACAGAAGCGCGACATCACGGAGCGCTATTTCAACAGACAGAAATACAAAAAATTAAATCTACACAATTCTTAAAGGAGTTATCACATGGCTAAAAAGAAAAGGGTAAACGGTGAAGCAAAACAGATGGGTATGCCGCTTCCCGAAACAGAAATTCAGCGTCTTAACGATGAGCTCGTTTCAAGCATCCTCAAACTGAAACAGCTGCAGGATAAAAGGACGCCGAGATGAAAGCCTATAACGAGGTCATCAAAGAGAAGCGCGCCCGCATTTTCCACAAACTCCCGCGCGGCGCTCATGCCTCCAGTTGAAGCGGTCGATGCCGGCGATGACGTCGATGATGATGACCCGGAGTTCTGACATGATCAAACTTCACTGTTCAAAATGCAAAAACGTAATCGGTGATGAAGCCACCGCTTATTTCACCGCTCTTCACACTATTCACGGACCGATCACGGTTCAAACCGGGCAGATAACGGTGATCCATCTTTGCTCTGATTGTGAGCCAAAGACGACGGCTGCAGAAATCCGCGCCATCCATCAAGGTGAACTGGAAAAGAGCGCGTCCACTCTTCACCAGGTGGTGCAGGCGTGAATCAAAAAATTGTTTATTTTGATTTCGAAACGGCTGGGCTTACTGATAACCATCCGAACATCCAGCTCGCCGCGATCGCTGTCGATTCGGACACCTTTGAAGAGTTGGATTCATTCGAAGCAAAAATCCAATTCGATGAAAGCAAAGCGGATCCGGAAGCCCTGAAGATCAATCATTACTCGCGGGATGTCTGGGAAAGGGAAGCGAAAACCTGCGGACACGTTACGTATCTTTTCTGCGAGTTTCTAAAAAAGCTTCCGGCATCCTTTCATGTAATGGATACACTCCATCTGGCGTTCTGGTTTTCGTTCATCTCCGGAAATAGTCCGGTCGACCTCAAGTTGACCAGCTGCGCCGCATGGTGCGGGATTTCCTGTGAGGAAGCGCATGATGCGCTGGCTGATGTGAGATTCTCTGCAGCGGTTGCGCGGACCATAATCACAACGGTGCGGAGCGTTGCTGTATGACACCCCTCGAAATTGCAGAAAGGCAGGCGGCCAAACTTTGCGAAGTCCTTCTACCGTATTCGAAGCGGGTTGAAGTCGCCGGGTCTGTCCGCAGAAAGAAGCCGCTGGTAAAGGATATCGAGATCGTTTGTATCCGGCGGGCCGATAAACTTTTCGATCTCGCGCGACTGTTTTCTCAGTCCGGCTGGATCATCAACAAGGGATCTGCAGGCGGAAAGTACATGCAGTTCAAGATGACTCCGCACAGTTCGCAGCAGTTGGATCTGTTCTTTGCCACGCCTGAGAATTGGGGAATTTTATTTGCCATCAGAACTGGCAGCGCGGACTTCTCGCATAAGGTCCTTGCCTCCACCTGGTCGAAACTTGGATACGAAAGCCGCGACGGAATTCTCTTCAACAAAGCCGGCCAGCGATTCACCTTCCCGGAAGAGCACGATCTGTTTGACTTCCTGAAGATCAAATACGTGCCGCCTGAGGAGAGGAGCCTGTGACAGCCTTTTTAATTCCCGACCTCTTGGATGTAAACTACTTTCATCCAAAGGAGGTTTCCATGAAAAAGGTGTTTTTGGTTCTGTTTGTGTTCTCACTTTTATCGCTCGTAGTTTCAGCAGAGGATAGTCAGGAGTTTGAAATAATCGAAGTCGATCTCGGGCCCGTAAATGTCGGATCCTATCTTCCGGAATTCGTGATGAATCGATCCTCGGTGTTGCCAAAACTGTGGGTCAATTCCAACGGATACACCAGCTTGAGCGCCCCTGACAGCGCAACGTTAGCTTGCTGGCAAACTTACGATCACTACTATCAAAAAAATTCCCTGATTTATTTCGGTGCCGTTATAACCAACGCCGAGCCTACAGTTCAAAAATTCACGCTGATTTGGGAAATTAAAGGACTGAATAAGATTATTAAAACCGTCCAACCAAAGCAGATGCCTGCGGCACGGCTGGTAGCGTACTTCATACGCAAATCTCTTGGTACTACACGCGGGGATTTTACGGTAACCACAAGCATATTTAAGGCAACACCTGGAGTCGCAGCGCCCGGACTTCTTGTTCATACGCTAACAACTTCCTTTTACGTGCATGAGTTAATCTGATGGAGAATCTGTGAGGACTACGTTTTCCCATCGGTGCAACCGGCAATAAGGGATTCAATAACGTTTTATTAGGCTACCCATCCGGATCGTACGAAACTGGCCGCGCTGTGTTTGTCGAAAAATACGGCGAGCCAACAAGCATTAGTGATGATGTCGTTACAACAGCAATGGGCGCTAAGTATCAAAACCAATCGCTCACTTGGTTTGGCGATGAAGTCATTATCACCTTGAGTCGGTACGGCGGGAATGTAAACGAAGGCCTCGGTAGCATTACGACCAAGCAACACATTTCTGAGTCCGCAAAAGAGGCGACTGAAAAACAGGCTAAAGCTGTGGATAAGTTGTAATGTCTGTTATGTGTATAGTATGACAAAGAAAAAAGAAGAAAAGAAAAAAGTAATCGCCACCACTGAAGTCAAGCTGATAGATATGCTTCTTCGGGAGCTACCGGAACCAGTCGTTGCGCAATACGACGAAGAAAGAAAAGCATGTGGCGGATTAAACCGAACACAATACTTCATCGAATTGTGGGACCGCCACTATTCCTCATTCTTGAAGATCAAATATCTCGCGGACTCTAAGGCGAAAAAGCTCGAGGATAAGGCGCACAAAAAAATAAAAGAGATAGAAAAGCGTGACAAGAGTTGACAGATATCATTTGATATCGTATGATACTGGTGACTGATTAAGGGGTACTTTGAAATGAGAATAAAAGAACAGCATGAGATCAAAAAAGAAGCTCGGGTTTTGGCGTTCGAAGTTTCAAGATTAACAACCAAAGTTCCGTCCATTGCCCCGTCTATGGTTAGAAATTGACGGGAAAAAGATCTGCAATCGTGACTGCTTTCTTTCCGCACAGAAGAAACGGTGGGATGATCTTTTTTATTCAACCCATAGTGTACTTTCCCATAAAGGAACTCTTTTAAGCTTCGAAAGTACACTTTCCCATAAGACGCATAAAAAGAAACTATGAGCATCTACGGAAACCCACAGCCCTTATCGGCAACACAGCTCGCGGCCGAGTGCAAAGAGAAAGAGATTCAGCGGCTGCATGAAGAGATCGGAGTGCTGGAGATCAGTCTCCGGGATCAATGGTTTCCGAAACAGAACGCGCAGAAGGAAGAACAGCTGAAAGCCCTCAAAGCAAAACTCTCTGCGCTTCTTGAAGGAAAAATGGAGGCGGTATGTCAGTAAAGAATCACCTGGTCGTCGTATTGAAGCATGCGCCGGAAGAACTGGAAGCGGGATCCGCACCGCTACGGAGGGTCAAGTGAATCGATCAGGAAAGAAAGAACCCGAAGAAGAAACCTTTAACAAAAAATAATGCCCCGGCTGTAACCGAGGCAAGGAGTTAAATAAATTGTCTAACGAAACCAATACTACAGAAAAACAAACCGTTCTGCAAACAGTACGCGAACCGCAACTGCCCGGATCCTCAACCGATATCGGGCAGATTCTTATGCGCGCGGTCGAATCGAACGTACCGATTGAAACGCTTGAACGTTTGATGGCGCTTAGAAAACAGCTGAAGGAAGAAGCCGCACGTGATGCGTTCTACGATGCAATGTCCCAATGTAGCTTTCTCCTTTTTAGATTGGTTAACTAACAACAGTTGACTAAAGTACACTTGTATCGTATGATACTGGTGACTGATTAAGGGGTACTTTGAAATGAGAATAAAAGAACAGCATGAGATCAAAAAAGAAGCTCGGGTTTTGGCGTTCGAAGTTTCAAGATTAACAACCAAAGTTCC
>JAIVJJ010000250.1 GCA_020200095.1 Acidobacteriota bacterium
CATTTATTTAATACTAACTTCACAACTAATTAACCCGCCGCTTGTATCTTTCTAATTTGATAACCATTCCCAAAAATTTTTATTTTTGCAAAAGTCAGAATCCGT
The DNA here is from genome assembly GCA_020200095.1 of Acidobacteriota bacterium. Classification (GTDB taxonomy): domain Bacteria; phylum Acidobacteriota; class Blastocatellia; order Pyrinomonadales; family Pyrinomonadaceae. The sequence goes on from JAIVJJ010000250.1 coordinate 106, forward strand.
TCGATTAACGGCAATCTTTGAGGACTTTTGCCCGAAGTGTATTTAACAACCAAGCAATGAAATTTTTTACTCTTTTGAAGGAGACTTTATGAATTTATTTAGAAACCAGTGGCTCAAAAGTATTTCGTCCGTCTTTACTGTCGCCGTATTCGTTTTAATTACAGCGACTGTTTCTTTCGGACAGGCAACCGGTAGTTTGAGCGGAACGGTTAGCGACACGACAGGCGCAATTGTTCAGGGAGCAAATGTAACAATCAAAAACACAGCTACAAATGCAACCAGAAATGTGGTGACAAATGAAGAAGGACGCTGGACGATTGCAATTCTGCCGGTCGGAATTTACAGCGTTACTTATGAAAAAGAAGGTTTTAAAAAATCAATCAATGAAAATGTTTCGGTTGAAGCCTCAGTGCCACGTACAATCGAGGTGAGTTTGGAAGTCGGCGGAATCGAAAACATCGTTACCGTAACGAGCGACCAACCGCTTGTGCAGACGGAAACGGCGGCAACTTCCCGTCAAATCACCGGCGAAGAAATTACAAAAATCCCGACTTCGACCAGAAGTTTCACAGGGCTTTTATCGAGCGAAGCGGGCGTCAGCACCGATTTGTCGCCCGTTGCAACAAACGGCAACGGCAACCAATCGCCTTCGGTCAACGGAACGCGCACAACCTCGACGAGTCTTTATTTTAACGGCGTTGACGCGACGAATATTACCAGCAACGAAGGCAGTTTGTCAGACAACATCGCGCCCGCGCCGGAAACTTTGCAGGAAGTCAAACTGCAAACCAGCCTTTACGACGCTTCGACCGGCAGAAGTGGCGGCGGTAATTTTCAACTTGTTACCAAGCAAGGCGGCAACAATTTTCGGGGAAACGCTTATTATTATTTTCAGAACAACAAACTCACTTCAAACGAATTTTTCTTTAAGGAAGCCGGAATCGAAAAACCGAAAGCCGACCGCAATGAAGGCGGATTTACAATTGGCGGTCCGATTGTTAAAGACAAATTCTTTTTCTTCGGTGGTCTGCAATTTACGAAAGCTCTAACCGGATTTGTTCCGACAGCCAGCAGCCGCACTGTTTTGCCGCTTGCATTAGTTGCGCTTGGCGAAAATCGCGCGGACAGAGCGGCTATCGCGTCGGCTTTCAATCAATTTAACGGCTGTTCGGGAACAAATTGTTTAACCGCCGCCGATATTTCTAACGTGGCTTTCAATTTGCTTAATTTGCGAAATCCGGTAACGGGTGGTTATGTTATTCCTGTCCCGAATTCAACCTTTACTGCTCTTAGAACAAGCACGGGCGCGGCTGTGGTTGACCAGAGCGGAACAGGCTCGTTCCAAATCGGGTTTCCGTCAACCGGAGCGCGAACACTGCAGAGAAACAATCAATTGGGCGAGCAGCGCAACGTGCAGGAATCGGAATTTGAGCAAAAACAATTTACGCTCCGTCTTGACGGCAATTTAACCGACAAGGACATTTTGAGCGGCACTTTCTTTTTCTCGGATTTTCCCGGCTTGGATTCGTTGCACGCTTGCCACTTCTTACACGCGAATTATCGCGCCGACTTTAACCAACGAATTTCGTTTCGGTTATTTCTACTTAAATAATACCCGCTCATTGGACGACCCATTTTTAACAGATGAACTAACAAGCGCGGCTATCGGCATTGCTAATCCGGCGCTTGCCTTTGATGATACGGCTGGAACACGTCGGCTTGGACATTTTGTTGGCAGAAATAATTTGGCTAACTTTTCATTCGGCGGACCGAACGATTCATTTAATCGGCGCAAACAAAAAACTCTCAGTTTTTCCGATAATCTGAGTTATGTTACCGGAAGTCACGCTTTCAAATTCGGCGGCGAGTTTCGCAAATATCAATACGATTCAAATCTGCCGGAAGAACAGGCGACCGAGTTTGAAAAATTCGACAGCTTTACGCAGCTTTTGACCGGAAACGCGCAGGAAGCCGACACGCAATTCGGAATAACCGATAAGAGTTTTCGTTTTCAAGATTACGGCGCATACATTACAGACGACTGGAAAGTTACGCGCAATCTGACTTTGAACGTAGGTTTGCGTTATGAATTCTTCGGGCTTCCGACGGAAAAAGACGGACGCATCGGCAATTTTGATTTTACGGGTTTTGAACAGTGCTTTACGCCGCAGGGTGGAACTCTTTCGCTTTGCGACAATCCGACACCGGGCTTTATTGTGCCGAGTAATGTTACCGCCACGGGACGCGCAACCGTTGATGCGGCTGTCGGCGCGACTCGTCTGGCTGACAACAAGCACACGCTTGCCAAACAAGACAGAAATAATTTTGCTCCGCGTATCGGAATTGCTTACAAAATCAATGATAGATTCGTGCTTCGCGGTGGTTACGGACTTTTCTACGACCGTCCGAGCGCGTCGTTTATTAACACGGTTTTCTCGAATTATCCGTTCTTACGCGAAGTTGAAATCACCGCACCGAGCGGTAACGTGCCAATTCAAGACGCCTTCAATAATACATCAACCACAATTCCGCTTAACCAATGGCTGCCGTTCCGCATCGTTTATCCGGCTGGCAGCACGAGTGGTGGTTACACGATCCGCGACAATACACCGATTTTCCGTGATGCTCGCGGCAATTTGAATCCGCTCGAATTTGGCGGCGGCACTTGCAGCGCAACCAACCAATCGGGCTGCGCTCGCGGCAACATCGCCGAAACTTTCGAGTTTCGCGCTGTTGACCGCAATTTAACGTCACCTTACGTTCATCAATTTAACATCGGAGCGCAATACGAAATTGTCCGCGACCTTCTTTTTGAAGCGCGTTACATCGGAACTCGCGGGCACAATCTTCTGCAATCGGTTGCCTTTAATCAGGGCTATGATTTAAACGACCCGAACACGCCCGACCATATTTACGAGCGTTTCAACCAAGCGTATATTCGCGCTGGAAGTCCGCGCGGCGCTTTGAGAACCGCTTCGACGGCGCTTGAACGCGGACGCGGAATTGCTTTTGGTTTCGCTAATTCCGCAACCCGAAACCCGCAGGATTTAAACCTTGCGCCGAACGGCTCGGTAATTAACTTTGAAGCGCGTGTGCCGATTTTAGGCTTTAACGTGCCGGAGGCATTACTTTTAACGAACGGCTCAGAGTCGGAATACAATTCGGCGCAGTTTACTTTAACCAAGCGGTTTTCAAACAATTTGCAATTTAATCTTGCCTACACATTCTCGAAATCAATTGACAATAACTCGTCTGACCCTGGCTCGACGGCAGGCAGCGGCAAACCCGACGTTCCGAACACCGGATTTGTGACGCAAGGCGACCAACGCAATTTGGACAGCAATCGCGGTTTGTCGGATTTCGACCGGACACATCGCTTTAGCGCGAATTTTGTCTACACTATTCCGAACTTCGGCTCAAACAGCCGCTTCTTAAACGGTTGGGAACTTTCTGGCTTTTTCCAAGCACAATCGGGGACGCCGTTCACGGTTTTCGCTTCTGAACCGGAAATCACTGCGACATCGCAATACGGCGACTTAGCGCGCGGTTCGGGCGGACTTTATCGCTTGGGCTTTGGATGAGCTTTGAAGTCGGCTTGGACATTTTCAATTTGTTCAACACCGTGAACTTTGCCACCCCGAACAGCGACCTGCAGGACACAACCGATTTCGGCAGAATCACAAACACCGTCGGCGGTCCGCGCCTAGCGCAGTTTAGAGCGAAGTTTAATTTTTAAGGAAAACGAGCAAAGGGCAGGAAAAAGGCGAGTCGTTTTCAGACTCGCCTTCTTTTATTTCGTGCAAATTATATTTATTTTACCGCAGTCGTATTTTGCTTTTCTTTCGGGTCATACGGCGTCGCTTGATATTTTTTAACCGCGTTTTGCGCATTGTCGTAATTATCGCCGAGGGCTTCAGCGCGTTTGTAGGCAGCGATAGCGCGGGCGCGGTCGCCTTTCGCGTCATAACCGTTGCCCATTTTGATATTTGCCCAGACCGCAAGCCACGCTGGACTCAAATTTCCGCCCAAAACGGCTTTGAAATTATCAATCGCAAGGTCGTAATTTCTCTGTTCAAGAAACAACAAGCCGAGATGATAATAAATCCACGAATTCGAGCGGTCTAATTTCAAAGCCGCTTCAAATTGCTGCTGCGCTTCGACGTAATTTCCTTCTTTAAATTGCTCAATGCCGCGCCGCGCAATCGAAGAAATTCGCAAATCGGGCGAAATTCTCAAGAGTTTGTAATTCGGGTCAATGATAACTCCGAGCGGTTTTCCGTTTGATTCGATATTAAAATCCGCGCTCGCGTCTTCCACATCAATTTTAACAATTTTGTTTCCGCCTTCGCCTTCCGAACGAAGCTGTACTTCAACCGGAAGACGCAGGTTATCGTAATTTTGCTTGACAGTTCCGCGCGTGACGAATTTTCCGCCGCGTGTGCGAATAATTTGATAATCGGCTTGAAATTCCGGCACGCCCGTCCCTTCGACCCAACGCGCGAAAAAGTAACGCATATTTGTTCCGGCAACTTGCGTGGCGAGTTTTTCAAAATCGTCAATCGAAGCGTTTTTGCCGCGATACTGCTGTAAAAATATTTTCAAAAGCTGGTTGAATTTTTGCTCGCCGAGCGTGTCCCGGAGAAGTTTAAAGACAAACGCGCCCTTGGCATACATTATGTATTGATAAGCAATTGATTGGTCGTCGAGAGTCGCGGGCGTCCTAGCTAAAGACGCGGTTTGCTCGAATGTCAAAGATTTTTCTAATAATTCACGACGCAGATTATCAAGCTGCGCGCCGGACAATTGGTTTTCTCGCAAGGAAAAAGCGCTGTATTCCGCCAGACCTTGGGAGAGCCAGGCATCGTCAAAAGATTTGAGTCCAACCGTCAAGCCCCACCATTGCAGAGCCGCTTCACGCTGCAGACGTTCTTGCGTAATGTCGCGTGATTGCTCAAATAATCGGTCAGCCATAAAAATCATTCCTTGCGTCGAATAAAAATCAAGGCTTTCGTCGTCAATCTGAGCAATTACAAGACGTTTTCCGCCCTGCGGCTCGCCGTATTGCTTAGCATAATAATCGAGTGCGCGACCCAATGTTTCGCCGTAAACAGCGACTTGCGCGTCGTTTCCGGGCTTTGTGTAAAACTGCAATTCGAAATCGCCGAAACGCAAGGTTTTATTCGTGTATTTTCCGTAAGCAAAATTTCCGATAAGCGCAGGTTTCGATTGCACGAAACGATATTTTCCGCCTGATTGGGAGACCGGCGCGTCACTAAAACCCACTAACTGGAAACCGCCCGGCAAAGAAATCGAAATGTCAGATGTTGCCTGATCAGCCGCATAGTTATGAAACGGAAACCAGCGCGCCGCATACATCAAATAACCGTTGTTTGTTCCGACCGAAGCCAGTCGTTTGGTTAAAAGCGGTCCGCCCTGCGGAGTAGTCAAAACACCGTTATATTTAAAGCGCAGGGTGACGGGCGTTCCTTTTCTTACCACATCGCCCAAATCAACTTTCACGCTCGGACCCAAATCGGAAACGCCGACCTGATCCTGCACAAATGTAACCTGGCTTTGCGCGGTCGAGGTCGTGCTTCTGCCTTTCAACGGCGTTGTGGTTGCCGACTTTTGCAACGTAATATTTTCGACCTTAAGCGATCCGTTTAATTCAAACGTAACCGTGCGTGTATCTTCGAGCGGTGTGAACCCGACATCAACCGTCGCATTTAATTTATTTTCAGCAGGAACAAGCTGCACGTCCATCACATAATTTGTCACATCAAACGGTGAACGCTGAATCTGTTGGGCGAGCGCGGAAAACGCAAACAAAAATACTAGTAAGCCAGAACCAAACGCTTGAAAAATACTTTTTCTAAAATTTTTCATCTATTTACCGGAAACCCTTTTGTATAAATTTCTACTGCCTGTTTTGCTTGTTTAAGATGTCGGAAGCGAGCGATTCGTTTGCTTTGTAGTTAATTCCAAATTCCAGATTTCAAGAAACGGATTTAACACTTTAGCTTTTATTTGGAATTTGGAATCTGAAATCTGGAATCATTTGACGTAAATCGGATTTGAAATTATCCAAGGCATTTTATCGAAAGGCGAGCCGAGGGCGTCGAGATAAACTTCCGCGCGGTAAGTTCCCCTTTCTTTTGTTTGAAAATTTATTTGGCTGACATTCGCTTCTTCAAAAGCTCGCACGCCGTTTTTGAAAATGACAAAACGCGCGTTTTGCGGCGCATAGGCTTTTAAGAAAAGGTTTTCCGTCAGAGTGATTTCATCGCCCATTGTTTTTTGTTCATTGCCGTTTGACGCCGCGAACGAAAAACCTTTCGTATCGCTTAAAGCATCAACGCCGATGAATGAATGCCCGATTTTTAATGCTTGCAGAAGGTTTTCTTGGGTCAACGGTTTATTCTTTTCGAGCAAAACGTGATTTCTCATCGCTTGAAAAACGCTCTCGTAACGGTCAATTTTTATGTTTATTAATTTATTTCCTGCGTCGTCGCCAAAAAGATGAAAACCGATATTCGAATGTGCGTCAGTACCGGCAAACAAAGTTAATTTTCGCTGCGAGGTAATTTCGTCAAACTTTTGCAGATTTTCGTTTGGACGTTGAAAGTATTCGGCTAAAACAAGTTCGGGATAACTGTAATAAGACCAAACAACATCAAAAAAAGCGAAAAACGGATTTATCTTTTTCGCATTCGTGTGCAAAGAAAAAACTTCTATACCGTCAAATCTGGCGTCCCAGGTTTTATGTTTTTCGGGATAGGTAACGAAAGCAAGTTTGTTTTTAGCGCGAGCGTTCTGCAGAAATTCGTCTGTCGAAAATTTATTCGCCTTGTTGCTGTCGGCGCTTCCCGGAACAAGCAGAAATCTATCCGTTGCCGTTTCGACTTCCTGACCGTTGACGAATAAAACGCCTTTAAAAACTCCGTTCAAAGTGAGCGCCGAAGTATCGTAAAATTCCGCTGTGTGTTCAGTTATCACGACAAAATCGAGATTGCTTTTCGCCGCGCCGTCAATTAATTCATCAAAATTTCCGGTGCTGTGTCCGCCCAAAGACGTGTGAACGTGAATGACACCTTTGTAATCGTTAAAATTTTGGTCTGCAATTTCGTTTCTTTGCGTTTGCAGAGAATTTATTTTTCCGGCGAGCTGACCGTATTGATAGCGACGATAAACGAACGGAATCTGTGCCAATAAAATTATGGCGAGCAGGATAAGAAGAATTTTCTTCCAAAGTTTCATAAAGCAGTAAATTAGTAGTCAGAATTTTTCCGCTCACTCATAAAATCAACCGACACAACACGCTCGGCAATTTGTTTTCCGATATTTGCGACTTCTTGATGAACCGGATGCGCCGTGTAAAAATCAAGCGCCGCGCGGTTTGGATACGTCGCAACCAAACCTGTGTCGAAAGACCGTTCGAGATGCAGAATGTCAAATCCGACATCAAAACTGATTATATTCGGAATCACGCCCGGAAGATTTTTTAATTTTGCGACGTGTTCCTCACGCTGCGTTTCGGTAGTTTTGGCTTTGTATTTCCAGCAAACAATGTGTGTTAGCATAATTTAACTTTCAGATTCGCACCATTTTCGCGTGACCGCGTGACGATACGCAAACATTTTTTCTAATTTCGGTAAAACGACAAACGGCGCGGCAATTCGTCCCAAAATCCAGAACGGCGGCTTAAATTCGATTTCGTCTTTTAAAGTCGCTCCTTCTTCGTGCGGTTCAATAATATGCCGGTGTCGCCAGCTTTTGAAAGGTCCTGAAATTTGCACGTCTTCAAACATTCGCGGCGGCTTATATTCGGTGTGTTCGGCAATCCAGCGCGTCGGGAAAATTCCGAAAATTTTTTGCTCGATAATCGCTCGCGAGCCGATTTTTGAAATGTCGGCTTTTTGAATGATTCTGGCGTTTTCCCAAGGCGGAATCAGACGTTCGATAGCGTCGGCAAGCGCGTGAAAAGCGAAAACTTTCTCAGGCTCGGCTTTGATAATTGATTCTTTGACGAATTTCATTTTTTCAAAGATTTTAATTGCTCATTCAGTAAATTCCAAAGTTTTTCAATATGGCGCTCTTCCGCGCGAATGCTGCCGACGGAAACTCGCAAAGTGAAGTTATCGTTTAATTTTGTGTGCGAAATATACGCTTCGCCGCTTTCATTTACGGCATTCATCAATTTTTCATTCAGCGCATTTAAATCTTCAACGTCTTTCGGACAAGCACGAAAACAAACGAGCGCAAACGGAACAGGCGCGAGTAATTCCCAATCTTCAGATTTTTCAATCCACAATGCGAAAAGTTTCGCCAAACGGCAATGCTCGCGGATTCGCGTCTGTAATCCGGTTTGTCCGAAATACCGAATCACAAACCAAAGTTTTAATGAACGGAAACGCCGACCGAGTTGGATGCCGTAATCCATTTGATTGGTAACTGTTTCATTTGTTTTCAGATATTCAGGGACAAGTGAAAACGCTTTTTTTAATAAATCCAAATGGCGACAATACAAAATTGATAAATCAAATGGCGTGAACAGCCATTTGTGCGGATTTGTCACGACCGAATCGGCGCGTTCACAACCTTTTAGACAGCTTTGCAATTCGGGAACAATTGCGGCTGAACCAGCATAAGCTGCGTCAACGTGCAACCACATCGCGTTTTCTTCGCAAATCGGAACGATTTCTTCAATCGGGTCAATGCTTGTTGTCGAAGTCGTGCCGACGGTGGCGACAACACAAAAAGGCAGAAATCCATATTTTTTGTCCGTTTCGATTGCTTCACGTAATTTTATCGAGTCGATTTCAAAGCGTTCATTGGTCGGAATTTTGACGAGAGATTTTTGTCCGAGTCCGAGTAAAATCACAGCTTTTTCAACCGACGAATGCGATTGTTCGGAAGTGTAAATTCTCAATAAAGGCAAATCTTTGCGCCCGCTCATTCCGTCTTCACGGATTCTTAAATTCAAACCTTCACGCGCTGCCGCAATCGCGTGCAGTGTCGAAACCGAAGCTGTGTCGTAAATAATTCCCTTTAATCCAGCGTCCAAATTCATTATTTGCCGTAGCCAATCTAAAACAACTTCTTCGAGTTCGGTTGAAGCAGGCGATGTGCGCCAGAGCATTGCTTTCATATCGAAAGCCGCACTCAACATTTCGCCGAAAATGCCGACGGCACTTGTTGAAGTCGAAAAAAGACCGTGAAAATTCGGGTGGTTCCAATTCGTTATGGCGGGCAGAATAAGTTTTTCGACATCCGCGAAAATGTCCGCAAAATCTTCGCCCGTTTCCGGAGCGGATTTCGGCAAAGCGTTTTTTAATTCATTCGGTTCGTTTTGCGATAAAACGGGCAATTGCTCGATATTCTCGAAATAATCGGCAATCCAATCAACCATCTCACGCCCGTAACGGCGAAAATCTGCAGCGTTCATATCGCCAGATTCGGACGCAAACGCTTTTTCCGAAACTTTATTTGCTTCATCTTTCATAATAAATATCAGTTTATTCTACACTTTTTTCTTACTTTCTCCCTTCACCTTTCGCCTTTATCCTTTCCAAAGTTGCTCTTTCGTGCAATTATTTTCAAAATCATATACAATGCTTTGAATTTCAAACGTTTTCTAAACAAGCGGCGTAATATGCCGATGATTAAAAGCAAATTAACTTTCTTTTTGCGAAATAACTTTATCTGTGAGGTAACTATGAAAAATTTCTTTCTGGCTGTAATTTTAGTTTTTTCAACGCTGTTTTCGTCCGCCTGTGTGGACAAAGGCGCGAATACCACAACGACCGGCGGCGATACCGGCGGCGATATTAAAGTCGGCGTGTACGGCGATTTAACGGGCGGAACGGCAAGTTTCGGACAATCAACCAAGAACGGCGTTCAACTTGCCGTTGATGAAATTAATGCTGCGGGCGGCGTGAACGGTAGAAAAATCACACTTGTTATCGAAGATGACCAAGGACAGCCGCAGCAAGCGACGACCGTCGTTCAAAAATTAATCAATCAAGACAAGGTTGTCGCTTTGCTCGGCGAAGTTGCTTCAACCAACAGTTTAGCCGCCGCGCCGGTCGCGCAAGCGGCGAAAATCCCGATGATTACGCCTTCTTCAACCAATCCGCAGGTAACCGAACGCGGCGACTATATTTCGCGCGTTTGTTTTATTGACCCGTTTCAAGGTTCGGTGATGGCGAAATTTGCGACAAATACTTTGAAAGCGAAAACCGCCGCCGTGCTTGGCGACAATAGTTCCGATTACAGTAAAGGTTTAACGCAATTTTTTGAACAGGAATTTGTCAAACTCGGCGGACGAGTTATTACTAAACAAACTTACGCGCAAAAAGACCAGGATTTCAAAGCGCAATTGACCGCGATACGCCAGCAAAACCCCGATGTAATTTACATTCCGGGTTATTACGGCGAAGTCGGGATTATCGCCCGCCAAGCTCGCGAACTCGGAATGAATATGCCTCTCTTGGGCGGCGACGGTTGGGATTCGCCGGATCTTTGGAAACTGGGCGGCGCGTCTCTGAAAAACTCATACATTTCAAATCACTATTCGGCGGACAATCCGGCGCCAGAAATTCAAAATTTTGTCAAAGCCTATAATGCTAAATTCAATGTTGCGCCTGATTCGCTGGCGGCTCTCGCCTACGATGCGGCAAAGGTTTTGGCTGACGCAATTAAACGAGCGGGCGGCACGGACAGCGCGAAGTTAAAAGACGCGATTAACGCGACGAAAGACTTTAAAGGCGTAACCGGCATTATTACGCTGGACGCGAATCGCAACGCCGTCAAATCGGCGGTCGTTTTGGAAACCGACCCGTCGGCAAGCAAATTTAACTTTAAGGAAACGATTTATCCAGAAGGAATGAGCGCGCCGGCTGACGCGACATCGAATACTAATACGATGATGAACTCAAACACGATGTCAAACGCCGGTATGACGAATTCAAATTCGATGAACTCGAATATGATGAACTCAAATGCGACGAACTTAAACACGAATTCGACAATGAACGCCAACAGATAAGTTCAAAGTTCAAAGTTCGAGGTTCAAGCTTATGAACGAGCGTTGAACCTTGAACTTAAAACCTTGAACCTTGAACTTGCAATTTATGGATACTTTTGTTCAGCAGCTGATCAATGGCTTGACCATCGGTTCTATTTACGCGCTCATTGCGCTCGGCTACACAATGGTTTACGGAATTTTGCGCCTGATAAATTTCGCGCACGGCGATATTTATATGGTCGGAGCTTACGCCGGTTTTCTGCTGGCGACTCTCGTTTTTAATTCCGAGCCTTCAATCTTCGCATTCGTCATCGTGCTGCTCGGTTCGATGGCAATCGCGGCGGCAATCGGGATGGCGATTGAGCGTTTCGCTTACCGCCCCGTGAGAAAATATTCGCGGATGACGACGCTGATAACGGCAATCGGAATGTCTCTGTTTATCGAATACCTTTTCGTATTCATCTTTTCGGGAACACCGCGCTCTTTTCCGCAGCTTATTCAAAACGACAATTACACGATTTTCGGCAGCGCGACGATTTCCGCCTCGCAGATGTTGATTTTTGCGGTTTCGATACTGCTGATGATTACTTTGCAGTATATTATTTTTAAAACGAAAATCGGCAAAGCAATGCGAGCCGTTTCATTTAATATCAATTCGGCAAAATTGATGGGCATTAACACGGATTTTGTCATCGCCTTTACGTTTGCGATTGGCTCGGCACTTGCCGCGGCGGGCGGAGTTTTAACCGCGCAATACAATCCGAAAATTGAGCCTTTAATGGGAATTATCATCGGTTTAAAGGCATTTGTTGCAGCTGTTTTGGGCGGCATCGGTAACATTCCGGGCGCGGTTCTCGGCGGTTTATTGATTGGCGCGGCGGAAACGCTTGTCGTCGGTTACGGCAATTCAATCGGCATTCCGTCAACTTACCGCGATGCGGTGGCGTTTGCGATTTTAATTTTAGTTCTCTTGATTCGTCCAGCCGGACTTCTGGGAACAAACGTGCAGGAAAAAGTTTAATAATAGTGGTGAGTGGTGAACGGTGAGTGATTAGTTTTTCACTCACCGTTCACCACTCACCACTCACCACTAAATCTATGTCTTCTTGGGTGAAGGGTTTAATAACGGGAATTGTTATCATCACGCTTCTTTACGTTTTAAACGCGATGATGAGCAAGACAGGGTTTTTCGGGGCAGGCATTGATGATTATACGGCGCGGATTTTGGTTTTCATCGCCATCAACATTATTCTTGCCACGTCTTTAAATTTAATCAACGGCTTTACCGGACAATTTTCTATCGGACACGCCGGATTTATGGCAGTCGGCGCGTATTCGTCCGCGTATTTTACGGTCAACCACGGTAAGCAAATCGAAAACGCGTTTTCCTTTTTAGGTGAAACAGGTTCGGGCAGCGTTGTTTTAATCATTGCAGTAATAATCGGCGCAATTGTCGCGGCAATTTCCGGTTTGATTGTCGGCATTCCGTCTTTGCGTTTGAAAGGCGATTATTTAGCGATTGTAACACTCGGTTTCGCCGAAATTATCCGCATTGTAATTTTAAATATTGACGCGGTCGGCGGCGCGACAGGTTATCAAGTTCCGGGTTACGCAAACTTTTTGTGGATTGGGTTTTTTGCCGTCATCACGATAGTTGTCGTTCACAACATCGTCAAATCCGATTCGGGACGCGCGCTTGTTTCAATCCGCGAAGATGAACTCGCCGCCGAAGCGATGGGCGTCAACACGACGCGCTACAAAGTTTCCGCCTTTGTTATCAGCTCGGCTTTTGCCGGAATCGCGGGCGTTTTGTTCGCGCATTACAACAAATTTCTCTCGACTAACGATTTTCAATTTATCAAATCCTTTGAAATTATCATTATGATTGTCATCGGCGGAATGGGTTCGATGACCGGCGCGATTATTGGGGCAATTGTCGTAACTTTATTGCCTGAAGTTCTACGCAATCTGCCTGACATTCAATTCGGTTCGACCGTTTTCAGATTTGCTGATTTGCGCTTGGTAATTTTCGCTCTGATTTTGATTTTAACAATGATTTTGCGTCCGCAAGGAATTTTGGGAACCAGAGAATTCGGATTAAATTGGCTCAAACGCCCGCGCAAAACCTCCGAAGGCACCGAATCCGTCGGCGCGGACGCAGGCGTTCCGATTGCACAGCAGGAAGAAGCAAAACATTTACAAAGCGAAGAAGAAAAAGACATTTGATAAGTTACGAAAAAAATGGATAACGGAAATTACATTTTACAAACCGACAAAGCGACGATTCGTTTCGGCGGGCTCGTCGCTGTCAACGAACTGACGATGAACGTCGGCAAAGGCGAGATTTACGGTCTTATCGGTCCAAACGGAGCGGGAAAAACGACGATTTTCAATCTGTTGACCGGAGTTTACGAGCCGACTTCTGGCGATATTGCGATTAATGGCAAACGCATTAACGGAATGCGCTCGTTTGAAATTTCGCGGCTCGGCGTTTCGCGCACGTTTCAAAACATTCGTCTTTTCCCTTCGATGAGCGTTTTGGAAAACGTCGTCACCGCCTGCCATCGTCACGCCAACCAAAATATGCTCGACGCGGTTTTTCGCCTTCCGCGATATTTCAGCGACGAAGCCGAACATCGAAAATTTGCTCTCGAACTTTTAGAAATTTTCGACCTTGCCAAATACAAGGACGAAGGCGGAACTTCCCTGCCATACGGAAATCAGCGCCGTCTTGAAATTGTCCGCGCTCTCGCCACGCGCCCGAATCTATTGCTTTTAGACGAACCAGCGGCGGGAATGAATCCATCGGAACAGGAAGATTTAACGAGACTTATCAAAGAAATCCGCGACCGCTTTCAATTAACAATTGTTCTCGTCGAACACAATATGCGTGTCGTAATGGGCGTTTGCGATAGAATTCAGGTAGTTGACTACGGCAAATCAATCGCGCTTGGACTTCCGCAGGATATAAAAAACGACCCGAAAGTTATAGAGGCTTATCTTGGAGATTAAACGTCAGTTATCAGTTATCAGCGGGCAAAAAACTGATAACTGATAACTGATAACTGTTTTATGCTTACTTTAGAAAACGTATCCGTCAGCTACGGCGCAATCGAAGCCTTAACCGATATTTCTCTAACGGTTAATCAAGGCGAAGTCGTAACTTTAATCGGCGCGAACGGCGCGGGAAAAACGACAACTTTACGCACAATTACCGGATTATTGGAGCCGAAAAACGGGCGCGTCGTTTACGAAGGAAAGACCATCAGCGGAATGGCGACGCACCGCCTTGTGCCGATGGGAATTGCGATGTCGCCCGAAGGACGCGGCGTTTTCGCCAATCTTTCGGTGCGCGAAAATCTGGAAATGGGCGCGTATATTCGCAACGACAAAAAAGGTATCGCTGACGATATGGAACGCGCTTTTACATTATTTCCGCGTATGAAAGAACGCGAACAGCAAAAAGCGGGGACGCTTTCCGGCGGCGAACAGCAAATGCTTGCAATGGGACGAGCTCTTATGTCGCGTCCGCGCCTGCTCTTGCTTGACGAGCCTTCACTCGGTCTCGCGCCGCTCGTTGTTCATTCGATTTTTGAGGCGATTGACGAAATCCGCTCTGAAGGAACTACTATTTTGCTTGTTGAACAAAACGCGAACGCCGCGCTTCAACATTCCGACCGCGCGTATGTTATGGAAACCGGCAGAATTGTGATGGAAGGCGATTCGAAACAACTTGCCGCTGATCCAAGAGTTAAAGAGGCTTATTTGGGCGAGTAGAATTAAAAGATGAAATTTGAGGGATGAAATTTGAAGATAAAGCAAGAATTAAGTCGTTCCATTCTTATTCACGCCTCACCCCTCAAATTTCATCCCTTATAATGACTCTTCCGTTTCGGTTGTTTCATCGAGTTTTGTGAGCGCATCTTGATAAATTTTGATGTCTCCTGTTGTTTCCATCTCCCGACGAACTGACGCTAAATAATCCGAAAAAACTTGCCCGCGTTTTTCCGTGACTTTAGCTTCGACAAGTTCTTCGCGCTGTTTCGCAAATTCATCCATATTGGCTTCTTCGCGGTTATTGACGCCGACAATAAACCAACTATCGCCCATTTTTACTGGTGTTTTAGTAACTTCACCCGGTTTCATAGCGTAAATTGCGTCTTCCAACTGTTCGGAAGTTGCCGCGCTCGGACCTTGACCAAGCGGCGAACCCAAGATAAAACTTTTTGCCTCTTGAACTTTCAAGCCTTTGCTTTGCGCAACAGATGAAAGATTACCCGCTCCCATTGAGCTTTCGGCAATTTGTCTGGCGATTTCATCAACTTTAGCGCGCGCCTGTTCAACCTTCACTGCTTCGGCAACTTGTTCTTTCACTTCTTCAAATTCGGCGTCACGAGGTTCTCGTTTTTCAACCAGCATCGGAATAGCAAAACCGTTTTGGATGGGAATTTTATCACCGGTGTCCGATTGGTTTTCGAGTCCGGCAATTCCCTCTTCAAATTGAGGTGAGACACCGACATTTGGAATATCATCGCCCGGTTTAACAAAGCCGGTTTCGCGTATCATTTCCTGAACGCTCATATTTGCTTGTGGTGCGAATTCTGCCGCTACTTTCTGAACATCTTTCGTCTCCTTCAAACGCTCTTGAACTTTTTGCGCGAGTTCGGCAGCAACGGCATAAGCGCGGCGGTTTCTAAGACTGACTTCCAATTCTTTCCTCGCATCTTCAAACGTTTTCGGCACGGCTTCACCGCGACGCAAAATGTAAAATTTGTCTTGATATTTGATTGGTTCGGTAATGTCGCCCGGTTCCATCGTCAAAAGGCGCTGATACGGGTCGCTCGTATTGTTCGGGTTTTCTTTAACCAATCCGGGAAGTTTGCCGCCTGCGGACGCGGTTCTAACGTCTTCTGATTGACCTTTAGCAAGTTCGGCAAAGGCTTCGGCAGATATTTTTCCACCTTCTTTTTTCGCCTGCGCTACCAGTTCATTTGCCTTTGTCAGAACTTGCGCCTCCATTTCCGGTTTCGGAATCCGCAGAACGATATGCTGCCCTTCGACACCGGCTAGTTTTTTATCGGCGGGAACTTTTTCATATTCGCCTTTTAAGTCTTCTTCGGAAATATTTAGTTTTTCGCCGATTTTCGTAGTATTCAGAAAAATGTAGCGAATTTTCTTTTGCGGAGCGTTAATATAAAAATTTTTCTTATTCTGTTCAAAATAATTTTTTAGTTCTTCGTCGGTCGGTTTAAAAGTTTGCGCTAAATCGGCGCTTGTGACAGGAACATAGCTCAAATCAAACTTTGTGTTTTTTCGTTTGTAATCTTCTAATACTTCTTCTTCAGAAACCGTTACGCCGGAAGTTAGAAAAGCTTGAAGTTTTTGAGCGCTCAACTGGTCTCGAACTGCTTGCTCAAATGCTTGAACGCTGCCGAATTGATCGGTTACATTCTGCTCATAAATTTTTTGGTTAAATGGCTCTCCGGGCGTGTTTTTTTGTTGTTGGCGAATATAATTGGCGACTTCCGCGTCCGAAGCCGTCAGCCCAAGCCGGTTCGCTTCGCCGCGAACAATGCGCTCGCGCACCATTCCGTCAAGAAAAAATTTGGCGGGCATCGGTCGTCCCATCCGGCTCATATTTTCTTTCTGCAAGACCAAGTCGCCGACTGATACTTTTTCACTGCCCACTTTTGCGACGGTTGAGTCGTCGCGCGCTAGATTGTCTTGAACATCATTACGCGCCGGGGCGTAAAAAACTATTAAACTAACCACCATCAGGATGGCAAAAAGCAAAAGAACGAAATTGCGCGTTCTTTCCATACGGCTGAAAAACTTTAACATCTTTGTATTTCCTACTTAATTTATTACTCGGAGATTTTTTATTTTACTATATTTGTCGTCAGTTCGGACAAAGCGTGATTTTATCAGATTACAATCTAAAGTCCAACGCCTAAAAACAGAAGCGCGGGACAAAATTTATTAATAACTTTTTGCAATCTTTTCATTAAGCCTAACTTACCAATTTCTTGAACTCATTTTCATTAATTATCTTTACACCAAGAGAATTTGCTTTATCAAGTTTTGAGCCTGCGTCGGCGCCAGCCACGACATAATTGGTTTTTTTGCTAACTGAAGATGAAACTCTCCCGCCGCGTTCTTCGATAAGATGCGCCGCTTCGTCGCGTGAAAAATTCTCCAACTTCCCGGTTAGAACAAATGTTTTGCCGTTAAAAGCGTCGCTTACGTTTGCGCTTGAATCGCCGCCGATTTCAGTTTTTACGCCCGCCGCTTTTAATCTTTCTATCAATTCCTGATTGCAGGAATTTTGGAAAAAGTTAAAAACGCTTTCGGCAACCGTCAAACCGATTTCGTGAATCGCGTCGAGTTCTTCGACAGTTGCGTTTGAAAGTTTATCAATCGAACGAAAATGTTTCGCCAGAATTTTTGCATAACGCTCGCCGACGTGCCTGATGTCTAAACCGTAAATCAATCTTTGTAAACTTCTCTGCTTGCTTGCTTCGATTTGCGCCATTAAATTCGTCGCCGATTTTTCCGCCATTCTTTCAAGCTCGGCGATTTGTTCCTTTTCCAGCGCATAAATGTCTGCGACATTTTTCAAGAGTTCTTTTTCTACTAATTTATCAACCAAAACATCGCCCAAACCTTCGATGTGCATTGCCTTGCGCGATGCAAAATGTAAAATTCGCGCTTTTACCTTTGCAGGACAATCCGCATTTGGACAGCGCGTAACAGCTTCACCGTCGGGGCGCAAAACCTTTGAATTACAAACCGGACAATTTTTCGGAAATTCGTATTCCCTTTCGTCGCCGTCGCGTTTCGATTCGATAATCTGCAAAACCTGCGGAATAATCTCGCCGCTTTTCTCAATCAAAACCCAATCGCCGATTTTAATATTTAATCTTTTAATTTCGTCTTCGTTGTGCAGAGACGCGCGCGCGACGACAGTTCCAGCGAGCAAAACAGGTTCGAGATACGCAACCGGCGTCAACGCTCCTGTGCGCCCGACCTGCACGACAATATCGTTTAATTTTGTCGTCGCTTGCAACGCGGGATATTTGTAGGCAATCGCCCAACGCGGTGCTTTTGTCGTAGCGCCGAATTCTTGCTGTAATGCGGTGGAATTTACCTTCACGACCACGCCATCAATGTCGTAATCGAGTTCGTCGCGCTTGGTTTGTATCAGATTGCAAAACTCGATTACTTCTTCAATATCTTTGCACAGAGCGCGATGCGGATTGACGTGAAAACCTTTTTCCGCGAGCCACTCGAAAATTTCCCAATGCGTTGGAAACGTTTTTTGATTGCCTGATAAAACATCGTAAGGAAATAAATCAAGACGGCGCGAAGCGACAATTGACGCATCGAGTTGACGCAAAGTTCCCGACGCGGCGTTGCGCGGATTGGCAAAAGTTTTTAAATTGTTTTCGGAAAGTTCCGCGTTGATTTTTTCAAAAACCGAACGCGCAAGAAACGCTTCGCCGCGAATTTCAACTTGTTCGGGAAATTTGCCTTTTAATTTTAATGGAATCGTGCGAATCGTGCGGACGTTGCTTAAAACGTCGTCGCCTGTAAAACCATCGCCACGCGTCGCGCCCGCAACTAAAAATCCGTTCTCGTAATGCAAAGCGAGCGATAAACCGTCAATTTTTAGCTCCGCGACATATTCAAACGCGCGTCCGTCGGCTAACCTTTGACACCGTTCGTCAAAAGCGCGAAGTTCGTCAATGTCGTAAGAATTATCCAGCGACATCAAAGGTACGCGATGAACGAAAGATTGAAAACCTTCGGCGCGTCCGCCAATTCGCTGCGTCGGCGAATCTTGCGTAATTAAATCGGGATTTTCCGCTTCTAGTTTTTTTAACTTTTCTAAAAGCACGTCAAACTCCGCATCGGAAATTTCCGGCGCGCTCTTTTGATAATAAAGCTCGTTATGGCGGTGTTTTCGGCGTGATAAAAAAAATTCATAAAGAAAGGACGAGCCGCAAGCCACTGTCAACTTGCTCCATTTTTTGAGCGGAGACATTTCCAACGAATTCAAGCAGTTCGTTTTTATCAAATGTAACAATTTGCGTTACGTTGACAACAGAATTTTTCGGCAATCCGCTTGTTCGTTTTTCGAGCAAAACATTCCCGGGCATATCGGCTAAACGCAGATTGGTTGTGATTACGACGCCCATAACAGTATTCAGTTTTGTTTGGTTAAAATCGTCCGATTGAACGATTAAGACCGGATGCTGAAAGCCCGGACTTGAGCCGTGCGGTTCGGGTAAATCCGCCCACCAAATTTCTCCGCGTTCGACTATCATTTGTCTTTCGGCAAAACCCGACTTTGCATTTTCTTCCAAAATGGATCAAGCGAAGTGTCAACCTTTTCGCAAACTTCGTTAATTTTAGCTATAAGCGCTTCTTTTTCGTTTTCATCGGCAAGTTTTCTGATGCCCATGGCATATACTTGGCTGCGTGAAACCTTGAACTTTTTAGCAAGTTTTTCACTTAGTTCAAAAACGTCGTCGGGAACTGAAATAGCTGTTTTCATAAATAAAAGTATAACTTTGGTCATACCGGAAAATCAATTTTTGTAAAGCAGATATTTAGGATTTTCTTTATCGCGCTCGAAGCCTCTGCAAATTAAATTATCGGCAAACGCTTTTTGAAATTCTTCTTTAATGCGCGTTTGTTCGTCAATCGCTTTTTTCACGCTTGATTTTAACAAAGCGCTCCAATCGTTAGGAATCTCGATTGTCCGAGCAACTCCGCCTTGTTCAATAAACTTTTCGCCTTTTGCCAGCATTTTCACCTTTTCACTTTCCAGATGCCATTCGGCGAAAAGCCGGTCGCTGTCTAATCCGATTTTTCCGTTCTGTTGGTGCGAAGTCGAATAAGCTCAATGCTCTTTCGCGTTGCGTCCATTTGAGTTTTGCTCCGATGCCAAGACTTTGAAATTGTGGCAGAACCGCCGTCATATGCGAGTAAAAAGAGCGTTCTTCGCCGTAAAACATCGGAACGCTTAAAACAAAACCGACCAGCTTTTCTTCGATAAACGCGCCGAGTGTAAAACCGCCCGCGTTTTTCGTAACAATAAAATGGCGGACGGGCGAAATTTCCAAATCGGGAAGCGCGAAAACTTCGCGCTGTAACACGACGCAGTCTTTTAAATCTTCAACCTGGGAAATTTCGCGGATTTCTATTTTATTATTTGTCATTATGAAAATTACAGATTTTTAATTTGAAATTTTAATTCTCGGATTTCACATTTCAAACTTCAAATTCCGTGAACCAATCACGAGAAACTTTCGCAATTTGTTTCGCGGCTGTCAAATTTACAATTTCGTCAACAAAATTTATCAGAAAAAATCTATCTTTCGGGCGATATTTAGTCGGAATCTCTTCGCGCAGTTGTTCGACAAACAGCTTGGCATTTTGTCCGATTTTGAAAAGTACGAGTTTTTTCGTGCGCGTGTGCTTGAGAAGCCAGGAAGTTTTTCTCATCGAATTTGCGCCTGCTTCGCCCCAAAAAAGAAAATTGCCGTTATGCCCACGTGACACTAAATCAGGTTTATAACGCACACCGACACGCGTTTCAATTTCTAAATTCGGATATTTTCCGACAAACATTGCGTAGCCGAGCGCCTTCATCAAAACGTGTTCGTAACTTTCGCCGGTTCTCTGCCATAAACGAACGCGCTTTTCAGCTAATTGAAAATCGTGCAGCATTCGTTCAATGATAAATTGTTAATTGTTAATTGTTAATTGAGGCGATAAAAAAATTTCGTTTCACTTTATAATTTGACAAGTTTTCCAAATAACGGAGAAGCGAAAGCGCCGCTCGACAGTTTACGACGGAAATAGTTAAACTGAGTTTAATTTTGGATTTTGGATTTTGGATTGAAATAAAACGGAACACTGATTCGTTAGGCTTTTTAAGTTAACAATCTTAATTAATCATAATAAATTGGCGTTCCAATATTTTTCTCATCAAATCCAAAATCCAAAATCCAAAATCAAAATATGGGAAATTTCTCTGCGAAAGAAGCGAATTCGGATGAGCGCATTCTGAAAATCGCTGAAACAATAGATGAATTTGAAAGTTACCGGCATCCGCACGCCGCGCGAATCGCAGTTTTGACGGACACACTGGCGCAAAAATTCAATCTTGGCTTGTACGACCGTTATTCTTTGCGTCAAGCTGCGCTGGTTCACGACATCGGCGAAGCTGTAATGAATCGTGAATACATCAAAAATAATCGAAAATTATACGACGACGAATACCTTGATTTGCAGCGTCATCCGGTTATTGGCGAACAGGAAGCGGCGAAACGTGGTTTGAATCGTACTGTTCAACTGCTGGTTCGCTGGCATCACGAATGGTGGAACGGTTTCGGTTACCCGGACGCTTTAATGCACGAACAAATTCCGCTTGTCGCCAGAATTTTGCGCGTTGCGGATACTTATTCCGCTCTGACTGACAAACGCCCTTATCGTTCAGCCGTCTCTAGCGCTGAAGCCAGACGGCGTTTGTCTGAATGGGCAGGGATCGAATTTGACCCGAAGGTTGTCAAAGCGTTTTTATCATTGGAAGGATTGAAGGAATTGGAATCGTATTCGGAACAACTACGAATTACGAATTACGAGAAAAATGCCGTTTCGTAATTCGTATTTTGATTATGTTTAATAAATCCACAACTGCTCCAAATGGCTGGCTTGCCTTCGAATTGAATGTTCTGCGCCGTTTGAAGTTCGAATCGGTGATTTTGCCTTTTGCCGGTGAGCCGAATCTTGGCGGCTATCTCAAACGCTGGAACGTTCGCGTCCTGGCAAATGATTTGTCGCAATCGGCTTGGACAAAAGCTGTCGCGGTTATTCAAAACAATGCTGAAAAATTGTCCGACGAAGATGTTAATATAATTTTGGAAGACGCTTACGTTCCGCATTACCGGCTGCAAAATCAAGCGCTCCGAAATTGGTTCAGCGAAACCGACGCCTGGTGGTTTGATAATGTCAGGAAAAATATTGAGAAACTTTTATCGCCTGTGCGAAGGGCGATTGCTCTGAGCGTCGGAATGAGCGTCGGCGATTATGTTTTGTCTTTTAACGAAGAAACACGCGAGTTTCGCCAGCCGCTTTCAACCGTTTTCAAGCGTCTTCAGCGCATTCAGCCCGAACCGGTCAACAACGGGCAAAACAATACTTGTCAAAACAAAACGGCAAACGATTTTATTGCCGAAAATCGTATGGATTTGATGTTTCTGAGATTGCCGCTGCCGCGTAATCAAAGCTTGCGTAAATCTTTCGGCGCGGCTGCTTGGCGCGAAGAATGGCTGTGCTGCAAGGACGATTTTTGGAATGATCTGGAAATGTCGCAAGCAGGAAAATTCGGAACTCTGATTGAAACAAAACATCAGTATTTGCGTTTGCTTGAAGAAGTTTTACAGACGGCTTCGTACATTCCGGTCTGGGCAATCGCGCACGTCGAAGATGGGTTTGTTTCCACTCAAGATATAGTCGAAATCATTGGGCATTTTCGGCGCGTCGACACAATCTTTACAAAGGATTTTTCTGAATTTTCAGGCACAAAAGCTGTAGTTATCACAGCCTAAAACAAATGTCTATTGACCGGATGCAACTTCTCATTGCCACAAAAAATGCGGGTAAAATAAAAGAATTAAGTCAATTTCTAGCGGATTTGCCTGTAAATCTACGGAGTATAAATGAATTTCCGAACGTAATCGAAGCGGAAGAAACTGGTGCGACTTTTGCTGAAAATGCCGCTTTAAAGGCGCAAAGTTATGCCTTGCAAACAGGATTTTGGGCTTTGGCTGACGATTCGGGTTTGGAAGTCGAAGCGTTACGCGGTGCGCCCGGCATTTTCTCCGCCAGATATGCGGGCGAAAACGCAACCGATGAAGAAAAAATTGCTAAATTGCTGCGAGAGCTAAATTCGACTCAAGACAAACAGCGTCGCGCAAGGTTTGTTTGCGCGATGGCAATTTCGAACGAAAAGGGCGAAATAAAATTTTTAACTGAAGGCGTCTGCAGCGGACAAATCGCTTTAACTACAAGCGGAATAAACGGTTTCGGCTATGACCCGATTTTTATTCCCGACGGCTTCGAGCAGACATTCGGCGAACTTTCCGGCGAAGTAAAACGCGAAATTAGTCATCGGGCGCGGGCTGCAAAAAAAATAATTCGATATTTACGCGATTTTTATGCTGTTTAACTTGACCGGACGAGTTTTCGCCTGTAAAATTCGGCACTTGAAAGTGTTTCTAAAATGAAACTCCGTAAAGAGCGGGGCGTAGCACAGCCTGGTAGTGCGCTCGGTTTGGGACCGAGAGGTCGGATGTTCGAATCATCTCGCCCCGACCAATCAATTTTTTGATTGGATTTGGTTTTATCCTTTCAGCGTTTGTCATCTGGCAAGCGAACCTGTTTGATTGAGTAGTTTTACATTACGAAAATAATTTGGAGGAGATTTATATCATGGCAACAACTACATCGAAGCGTATGACGCAAACGGAAATTATCAGTCAATTGGCTGAAAAATCAGGAATGAAAAAAACGGAAGCAAAAGAATTTTTTACAGCTTTAGCAGCTCTCGCCACCAGCGAAGTCAAAAAGAACGGAGAATTCACGCTTCCCGGATTCGGAAAATTGGTTAAGGCAACCCGCAAAGCGCGTGAAGGTCGCAACCCGGCAACCGGCAAGCCGATTAAGATTCCGGCGAAAACAACGGTTAAATTCCGTCTCGGTAAAGCTATGAAAGATGCCGTCGGCGGCGGAAAATAGTTTGTTAATTTTTTAATTTATCCGACTGGTAAACTTACGGGTTTATCAGTCTTTTTTATTTTGACCGAAAAATCAGGGGAAAATCTCCTCGGAAAAAAAATGGTGACAAAATGTAAATTTTTTGTTAAAATTTCTCTATCGAGTTGGAAGCAGTCAAAAAAATAATAACTTTACACATATTTTTGGTTGTTTATTTCCACCGAGAAAGATGGATAATTCTTGGAAATCAAAATAATTTATTGCCTTTTGCGATAAATTTCACAAATGGAAAAGGTAAATCCAAATAAAAAGGAGAAGATAAAGTGGCAGCAGCAGCTAAACAAATATCATTGCAAGATCGAATCTTGCAAATTGACCATATAC
>JAIVJJ010000113.1 GCA_020200095.1 Acidobacteriota bacterium
GGTGGGATGGGCGAAGTGTATCTCGCCGAAGATTCGCGTCTTCGTCGCAAAATCGCGATTAAAGTTTTGCCCGAAAGTATCGCCAAAGACAAAGACCGTCTGCGGCGTTTTGAGCAAGAAGCGTTTGCCGCATCAGCTTTGAATCATCCAAACAGGTTTGCGCAATAAGTTTAAGAAATGAATGCAGAACACTGGCAAAAAATAAAAGGCTTGCTTGACGACGCGCTGAAACTTGACACTGAGAAACGCGAGCAGTTTCTTGATACTGTTTGCGGCAATGACCTGAAGCTACGTCGAGAGGTGGAAGAACTTCTCGCTTCGTCCGAAAACATTAAAAATTTTCTGAAAAACCTGCTGAGGACTACACATTGAATAGATAGATTTACTTTCACCTTAAAAAGCCGTGAGTTTTGACGTTCACGGCTTTTTACTTTTTAGACGTGGCAGAGTAATGTTTCAATAATAAAAAGAATCGGTTATTAGGTTAAATAAATATGAAAACTTATATTTTGATAATTCTTTTTCTACTGCTTTTTAATTTTTCCGCTCCGGCACAACAATCTGTTACCGACAGCGATTTTTTAGACGTTACTAATTCGATTGAAGGCACTTTTCCTGAAAGACAAGTTACAGGAAAAGTTGTCGACGTTCACGACGGAGGTAGCAACAGTTTGGCTTCATCGTGAATTAACCCGCTAGTATTTGAATCCGAAAAATGAACTCTGACCGATGGCAGCAGGTAAAGGAAGTTTTAGACGCGGCGCTGAAACGCCCGCCCGAAGAGCGAGTGCGATTTCTCGATGAAGCCTGCCAGAATGACAGCGAACTGCGCGGCGAGGTTGAAACATTCCTTTCATCTTTTGGCGATGCGGAAAGTTTTCTGGAAAAACCCGCAGTCGGCGAAGTCGCCGAAGCTATCGTCAATCAGGAAGATAAATTGACAAGCGGTCAGAGTTTTGGTCATTACAAAGTTATTGAACAAATTGGCGCGGGCGGAATGGGCGAAGTTTATCTTGCCCAAGACACGCGCCTGCATCGCCAAGTTGCGCTCAAAGTTTTACCCGAAAACATCGCTTCAGATAAAGAACGCCTGCGCCGCTTTGAGCAGGCGAAACTAACCGAAAAAACTCCTTTGGATGAAGAAGCCGAAACAATAGCGCAAGTTCAAACGCAATCGGGAATGATTTTGGGAACAGCTCGTTATATGTCGCCCGAACAAGCCAGAGGAAAAGAGATTGATGAGCGAACCGATATTTTTAGTTTTGGCGTAATGCTTTATGAAATGTCGGCGGGCAAGTTGCCTTTTGAAGGCGAGAATGCAATTGACACTATCAGTTCAATTTTGCATAAAGAGCCTGCGCCTTTGAGTGAAACCGAAACTCCACGAGAGTTGCAGCATATTGTCGAAAAGTGTTTGCGAAAAGACCGCGAAGAGCGTTATCAAACAACAAAAGATTTGCTGATAGATTTGAAAGATGTAAAGCAGAATTTAGAGTTTCAGAACAAATTTGAGCGTACGTCTGCGCCGCAAAAATCTGAAAAAGAAGCAATGAATAAAGTGGCGGCTGTAACGGAAATCCAGAACCCGCAAACAACGTCAAGCGCGGAATACATTATTACTGAAATCAGACGAAATAAATCTGCTTTTATCCCTGCGCTAGTGATTTTGCTTTTGGTGATTGGCGGCTTAGGCGCTTGGTTTTTCTCAAATCGTATTTCAAACGCCTCGCAAATCGAATCAATTGCTGTGCTGCCCTTCGTTAATGAAAGCGGAAACGGTGATGTTGAGTATCTGTCGGACGGAATGACCGAATCGCTTATCAGCAGTTTGTCGCAATTACCTAAACTAAATGTAAAGGCGCGAAATTCGGTTTTCCGTTACAAAGGAAAGGATACAAGCCCGCAACAAATCGGCAACGAATTAAACGTGCAGGCGATTTTGACCGGAAGAGTCGTCCAGCGCGGTGATGATTTGACGCTTTATTTATCGTTGATTGATTCAAAAACTGAAAATCAGATTTGGGGCAAGCAATACAATCGAAAATTAACCAATCTCGTCGTCCTGCAAACGGAGATTGCGCGAGATGTTTCTGATAATTTAAGAACCAAATTGTCGGGCGCCGATGAGCAACGCTTGGTGAAAAACTACACCGAAAATGCGGAAGCCTATCAACTTTATCTAAAGGGTCGTTTCCATTTTAACAGATTTACCGAAGAGGGTTTCAAAAAGTCTATTGAGTATTATCAACAGGCGATTGACATAGATGACAACTATGCACTCGCCTACAGCGGACTGTCTGATGCCTATAACGTTCTTGGAATCAACGGACATATGCCCGTGAGAGAAGCCATGCCAAAAGTTAAAAGTGCTGCCGAGAAAGCGGTAGCACTGGATGACCAACTTCCACAAGCACGCCTAGCGCTGGGCGCTTTCAAATATTTTTATGAATGGGATTTAAACGGAGCGGAAGCGGAATTCAAGCGTGCGATGGAGCTTGACCCCGGCTATGCTGTTCCTCATGAATTATACGGTTATTTATTAAGGTCGCGGGGAGAGTTTGACGCAGCATTGGCGGAACTCAGGAAAGCCCAAGAGCTTGACCCGCTTTCGCTCCTCTTCAACGGGGATATAGGCGAAACGCTGCGGTTTGCTGGTCGGACGGCGGAAGCAATTGAAGCAAATAAAAAATCGCTTGAGATGGACCCGAACTTTGCCGATGCCCACTATACGCTCGCGCTCGCATATGCTGAATACGGAATGCAAAGGGAAGCAGTTGCCGCGATTAATCGGGCAATCGAGCTTTCCGACAACAGTACCCACATAAAAGCCGCACTCGGTCAGATTTATGCGATGGCAGGAAAAAAATCTGAAGCCTACAAGGTGATAGATGAGTTGCTGTCGCAGGAGCGTTACGTCTCGCCCCTCGATATAGCAATGATATATGCGCGTTTAGGCGAAAATGACAAAGCCTTCATCTGGCTTGAAAAGGCGTACGACGAACGCGCTGGTTGGCTGATAGAACTCAAAACAGAGCCAGCGTGGGAAAAGATTCGTTCAGATGCGAGATTTCAAGATTTACTGCGCCGTGTTGGTCTGGAGAAGTGAAATTATGATAAGTCCGATTTCAGCAAAATTTTAGGAATTTGACGAATTCCGTCTTAATACAAAAGAAAAAAATTTGGTGGCAGTAAAATTCGATAGTGGCTGTAACGCGGAAAGCGACAAGCAAATCCAAAATCATAAATCCAAAATTGAAATGGCGGAGAGGACAGGACTCGAACCTGCATGCCCTTTCGGGCGGCGGTTTTCAAGACCGCTGCACTACCAATTATGCGACCTCTCCGCATGTGGCAGAAATGAAAATATAACGCAAACTCTCTTGATAAACAAATCAAATCAGTTGTTTTAGTTTTCTCAATTACAAATTTAATTTCAATAAAACATTATTAAATTTTATTAAATTTTGTGTTTCTTCTCGCTCCCGACTAATTAAAAATTCGTTTCTTGAAAAATCAATTATTTTAAGGCTTTATAATATAAAGTTCTTGACAAACAATATAACTTGGTGTAAATTTCAGTTTTGTATGGCGAAACTGCAAACAATTCGTAAAGAAAAACCGGAAACAAACGAGCCGCTGAGTATTTCAGGTCGGGCAATGGACAATCTGCAATTTATCCGTGAAACAATGGAACGTTCAACGCATTTCACGGCAGTTCCCGGTTACGGCGGAATATTTATGGGTTTAACGGCGATTGCGGCGAGCATCATCGCAAATCAACAAGTGCACGTTAAAGATTGGCTGACTGTTTGGTTTATTGAAGCAATTTTAGCATTTGCTATCGGACTTTTTGCGATGTGGCAAAAATCAAAAATTGCAAATATGCCGCTTAATTCCGCGCCAGCGAAAAAATTCGCGATGAGTTTTTTGCCGCCTTTAATTTGCGGAGTTGTTTTAACATTCGGGCTGTGGCGGTTCGGATATTTTGAGGCGATGGTTCCGATGTGGCTTTTGCTTTACGGCGCGGCGGTTGTTTCGGGTGGCGCGTTTTCGGTTCGCGTCGTTCCAATAATGGGCTGGTGTTTTATGGCGCTCGGAGCAATAGCGTTTTTGCTTCCGACTGGTTACGGCAATTTAATAATGGGTTTAGGTTTCGGCGTCCTGCACATTGTTTTCGGATTGATTATCGCAAGGAGGTTTGGTGGTTAAATGAGTAGAAAAAATATAGCTTTAGCAAAAGAAAATTTGGAAAAAATGCCAAATCCAAAGCCGAAAATTACAAAGGTTGAGAAAGCGGCGGAAACGGTTTCGAGCGAACTAGATAAAATTATTCATGAGCGAATGCGTTTAGGAATAATCAGCGCACTTGCGGCAAACGCGAGTTTGTCATTTACGGAACTGAAAAATCTGCTTAATACAACCGATGGAAACATCAGCGTTCACGCTCGCAAACTCGAAGACGCAGGTTACGTCGAATGCGCGAAATCTTTTAACGGGCGCGTGCCGCTTACCGAATACCAAATCACGGTTGCAGGTAGAGATGCTTTAGAGAAGTATCTGAATCATATGGAAGCATTGATAAAGGCGATGAAGGGTAAATAGAAAAAAGATGCTGAGAAGAAATGTAAAAACCGTTCACCCAATTTGCACAATATTTGTTGCCCTTTTATTTCTGTGTTCGAGCCGAACGGGTTTTGCTCAAGCCCCTAAAGTTGACAATGTGAACGAATTTGAAACTT
>JAIVJJ010000359.1 GCA_020200095.1 Acidobacteriota bacterium
GTTTTTATATTATAAATGTTGTTTCTACACAGCTTGTGAGGAAAATAACTTCGGCATAAAAATTGATATAATCTTGACTATCTTTTTATTAAAGCTAATCCTTTAAAATAAAATACAAAATATTTTTTCTAAAACAAGGAGAGGTATGAAAAAAAATTCTATTAGTGTCTTGTTCATTTTTGTATGTGTAACTTTTGCTTTAGCGCAAACTACTACAGGTCGTCTTTCAGGAGTTGTCTCTAGTCCTGACGGTGTTTTACCTAGCGCTACCATAGTAGCCAGAGATAACAACACCGGAAAGGAACTTACTGTTGTTGCTAAAGAAGACGGTACATTCCTTTTTCCGCAGTTGGAGTTTGGTACTTATACAGTGACAATTACCGCTTCTGGCTTCAAAACTTTTATTGCTAATGAAGTAAAGATTGATGTTGGACGTGAATACAATCTTACTCCCGTACTTGAAGTTGGCAGCATCCAAGAAAGTGTTACCGTCACTGCTGGTGCTGATGTCGTCACTGCAACTACAGCTCAAGTTAGTAATACGGTAAGCCAGCAACAACTTTTATCACTTCCGCTTCTCGCTCGCGAGCCTTTAGGCTTGACGACTCTGCAGAGCGGCGTACAAAGCGCTCCGGGAAAAGCAACAACCGTTAATGGGATGCGAACATCTTTTACTAATATCACTCGTGATGGTATTAACATTCAAGACAATTTTATCCGAACCAATGCAACGGATTTCTCACCAAACAGACCAACAATAGATAATACGGCTGAATTTACGGTTATTACCAGTAATCAAGAATCAGACCAAGGTTACGGCGGCGCTCAAGTTCGTCTTGTTACACCCCGAGGAACACAGGATTTTCACGGCGCTTTGTATGCGTATAATCGTAACTCCGCATTTGCTGCCAACAATTTCTTTAATAATCGTGCCGGCAGATTTACGGCGACTGATACTGAAGTTATAGCTGGAAGAAAAAATGTAGGCGACGAACGATCACCGCGTCCCTTCCGTAATCGAAATCAGTTTGGAGGTAAAATAGGCGGACCTCTTCCACTGCCAAATTTTGGTGAAGGTGGACCTGTATTTTTAAGAGATAAGGCGTTCTTCTTCTATAATTACGAAAAAACTATTGATCCCAACTCAGCTACGGCTACACGGACCATTTTGACTCCTACAGCGCGCAGCGGACAATTTCAATATACTAGAGCAACTCCTGGTGCAGCCATAAATACCACAATCGGTACTGCTACTGTAACCTGTCCAGCAACAACTGTTGCTAATACAGGCACCTGCGTCATTTCGGATGTTCTTGGTTTTGCAAGAGGTCTCGGTTTTGCCAACATTCCGGCAACTATTAACCCACTTATTCAAGAGAGAGTTATCTCGCGGTTGCCAGCCCAAGGCAACTTTACCGGTGGAGATAGCTTAAATACTACGGGTTTCCGTTTTACTCGCGCCACCGATTTAGAACAAACACAACACGCAGGTCGAATTGATATCGAACCTACCGCTAAAGATACAATTACCGGAGTTTACACTTGGAACCTCGAACAGACTTTACGAACCGACTTAGACCCGACTTTTACTACAAGACCTGAAGGAACTTTGGACAGCAAAAACAAATTGTTGTCTTTAACATACCGCAGAATTATAACTCCAAGTTTGGTCAATGAACTGCGTGGCGGTTTCTTTAACAGTGACGTTTTATTTTTCAGAGGAAGTCCGGCACCTGCCAACTTATTTTCTCTTCCTCTGGTCAGTAATCCTGAAAATACCGAGTTCGACCAGGGACGTGTGGTAAGAACCTACAATATTCAGGATAATGTCGACTGGATCGTAGGAAAACATAATATTAGATTTGGCGGACAAATGCAGTTTTTTAACATTGATGCCACATCTGGATTCGGTATTGTTCCGACTTTAGCAATCGGTACCAATACAAACAGCACCCCATTTTTTGCTGCTGGCAATTTCACGAATATAGGCGGAATCAGTGATACGCAACGCGGAACGGCAAACGGGTTATTAGCTTTGCTGGGCGGAATTGTAAGTGGCGTTAGCCAGCAGTTTTATGTAAATAGTTTAGATTCTAATTTATATACTCCGAATGAACTGGAATTCGCGCCATACCGTTATAGAAATCACTCTTTATATGCTTCGGACCGTTGGCAGATTACTAACGATTTGACATTTACATTCGGGCTTCGCTATGAACTGTTCACGCCTTTGAAGCAAATAAATGGCGTGGGCTTAGAACCGGTTCTTAATGCAGACGATCCAGTGTCGTCATTATTGGATCCAAATGGAAGACTTCAGCTTATCGGCGGAAATGCCGGCGAAGAAGGTGCTTTCTACAAACCCGATTATAATAACTTCGCTCCTTCGGTTGGGTTTGCCTGGTCGCCAAAGGTTGAATCGGGTATAGGTAAGTTTTTACTTGACAAAACCGTTATTCGTGGCGGTTACAGTCGAACTTTTGGTAACGACCAGATTGTTACGGCGATTAGTCAGGCTCCAGGTAATAACACAGGATTAGGACAAGTTACTTCGAATGTAACAAACTCAGCCGGACTAACTCCCTTAAATTTCCGTTTGGGAGAGGCTATACCGAATCCTCCTGTACCTACCCGTGTTCCGATAGAACAACTTACCTTTTTGAGAAATACTACTCCACCCGTTGCGAACTTTGCTGGTGTAGTTTTTGGTGTGGATCCAAAACTCCAAACTCCGATGGTTGAGCAGTATAGTTTTGGTATCCAACGCGAATTCTTTAAAAACATGGCGATCGAAGTTCGTTATGTTGGCACTCGTAGCAACAATATTACTCGTGCCTACAATGTCAATGAGATTGATATTGTAAGTAATGGTTTTCTTGCAGACTATAATCGTGCGCGTGCAAATTTCCTTGCAACGGGAAATGCTTTCTGCACGACAACAGGCTGCCAGCCTTTGCAAATCTTCCAAAATGGTGGAACAGGAGGACCTGGAAGAATCGCTATTACTACAGCCTTTCTACCAACCTTCAATAATTCCTTTGCAACTGGAGAGGTGGCTAATTTAGCCAATACTATTATTAATCAAGGCTTAAATAATCACCCGATAGTTTCTGCGCCGACCCGTCAGCCTTTTGTTAATTTTTTGAGAAATCCTTCTGCGGGTACTACAGTAGCTTTACTTACAAATGATGGTTTCTACAATTATAACTCGCTGCAAATCGAACTTCGTCGTCGTTTTGCGCAAGGGTTGTATTTCCAAGCGAACTACACTTTCTCGAAAAACTTAACCAACTCTGTTACTACGGGTCAATTTCAGTTTGAGCCGTACTTGCAAAATAATAATCCGGATTTAAACAAACAACGCGCTGATTTTGATTTAACGCATGTTTTTAACCTTAACGCTGTTTATCAACTTCCGTTTGGTAAAGGCAAGACGTTTTTCAATCAAGGCGGAATTGTAGATAAAATTTTCGGTGGATGGGAAATTTCAGCTATTGTTCAGGCATTCTCTGGAACTCCGATTACTTTTGTTGATCCTCGCGGAACGCTTAATACGTCAGGGCGATCAGGTCGTCAGACGCCGTTAAGCAACCTGACTAATAATGAAATTAGAGCGTTAGGAGGAATTTATGAAGCAAATGGCAACATTTACTTTATTAATCCCAACATCTTGAATGCTAACGGGCAGGCTTCTGCCGGATTCGGTCAAACGCCATTTGAAGGACAGGTTTTCTTCAATAACGGACCCGGACAAGTCGGTGGTATAGGAAGAACTTTAGTCAATGGTCCGAGTTATTTCAACACTAATATGGGTTTGATAAAGAATATTAGGTTCACAGAATCAATGCGTGTGCAGTTTCGTGCTGATGCATTTAACGTATTTAATAATGTGAACTTTAATGCAAACACTCAATTGCCG
>JAIVJJ010000114.1 GCA_020200095.1 Acidobacteriota bacterium
CATCTGCTCAGATTGTCAAAAGAGAGAAAAAGATTTGTCTAGCGCCGCTTCGGGAGCGCAGCCGCGTATTCGCGTGAAATCATCAGTCGTCAGTTAATCGAATGTTTCTTAATGTTTTATTAAATTTATTAAATTGAAAATGCAAGAAGTAGAATTAAAGTTTGAGCGGGAAAACAGAAACGGATTGGTTGCAACAGGCAGTTATTTGTTTGACGCGGCACGTCGCTTGGGCATCGAAGTTGAAGCCGAATGCGGCAGAGTTGGCGAATGCGATTCTTGCGCGATGAAAATCAAAGACGGAAATGAGTGTTTAAGCGAGCCAACATTCGCTGAAGTTAATCAATTAACTGACAAACGGCGCACAAACGGTGAGCGCCTTTCGTGCCAGGCAAAAATTGAAAAGGCGGGAGAGATTGTAGTTATGACTAACAAGAAGAAAGAAACGGAAAAGTCTAATACGGAAGAAAAGACGGAAGAATATCGTAAGCAGTTTGAAGAAATGCCACTGGAGAAGAAAATTGCTTCTTTGCTCGAACTTGAAGCTATTGCACTCGGCGAAACTTTTTCCTTTGTTCTCAACTCGCCGTTCAAGATTTTTGATATAGCAATGGGTGTCATGGCGGAGTTCGGGTTAAAGCTCGAAGATGATGCCAAAAAGGCTACTCGTCCAAAAGAACATAAACAGGAAGAGGGAAATTCATCAGAAACTAACGGTGCGCAGACAGACGAAAAAATTAAGGAAAAAACAAAAAGGAAAACAACTCAAAAAAAGGACGAACACTCTAAGTAGCTTAAAAAGTTTCTTCACAATAAAATTAAGTGAGCGACAAATTACAAAAAAAACCTTCCGAATCGCTAAAGGAAAACACGCAGTATGCTTTAGCATTCGGTTTAATTTCGACAATGCTTTTTGTCGCGGGGTTTCCAATGTTTGTTATATTTTTCTTCGGCATTTTTGCATATTTTCTATGGAAAACTTTCTCGCAGCCTTCACGTAACGAAATCAAGGAGGTTTTTGAATTTTATCTGGCGGCAAACGAAATTTTGCGCGATGACGAACGCCGTTGGTTCGGGTTTGAAGTGCAGGAAGTCATTGGGCGCGGCGAACGCATTTTGCAGCTTATAAACGGCACGCCACCGCTTGTTTATTTCACGCTCGGCGCGCTTTATCATAAAATTGGAGACTATAAATCAGCCGTTAATCATCTTGCATATATTGTCGAAAATGAAAACGCCGACGAGAAATCTTACCTTTATCCTTCACCGGACTTGCGAAATTACGTAAAAGTTTTACGAGAAATTGAGCACGAGCCGGGCAAAGCGCCGCAAACTTCCGCCGCCGTCCGCGCCTTGGAACGCACCAGACGCAATCGTGGAAAAGCGCTCCTCGAAAACAGTCGCACTATCTTAAATGAATTGAATCGAAAAAAACGTGAAGTGACGCTTGAAAATAAAAAAAGCAAACCCGAACTTGCCGAAACTAACGGTAAGAATATCAATTTAAACAACAATTCTGCGGAACGCGCGGAAAGTGTTCGGCAAAACGGAAAATCGCTTTTTGATGCGATGCCCGCAGAAATTGTAAATGGCGAAAACGATGTTAATGAAACTGAGAAAAAAGAGAAATCAAACGAAGATATATTTGCCAACCGCAAGCCGATTTCCGAAGTTTTATACGATATCTACGACCGTAAATAGTGGTGAGTTGTGAGTGGTGAACGGTGAACTTTTGAAAATCAAACTTACCGTTCACCACTCACAACTCGCCGTTAAAAAAATGCTTTCTGCTGAAATCATCGCCATCGGGTCAGAACTTTTAACTCCAACAAAAATAGATACAAATAGTCTTTGGCTGACTGAAAAACTTAATGAAACCGGCATTGAAGTCAAACTTAAAACAATTGTCGGCGACGACGAATTGCGCCTCGAAGAAACTATCAAAGACGCTTTGAAACGTTCAGATATTGTAATAACTACGGGCGGTTTAGGTCCGACCGAAGACGATATTACCCGCAAAATCTCCGCCAAAGCATTACAAAAAGAACTCATCTTCCGTGAAGATGTTTTAGCGGAAATTGCCGAGAAATTTTCGCGGATGAATCGAAAAATGCCGGAAACGAATAATCGCCAGGCTTTTATAATTGAAGGCGCGGAAATTCTACCGAATCCGAATGGGTCAGCGGTTGGTATGTCAATTCGGATTGATGAAAAATTTTTTATTATTTTACCGGGTCCGCCGCGCGAGTTACAGCCGATGTTTGAAACGCGCGTTTTGCCGAAACTTAGAGAAAATGCCGGTGAAATCTTTGTCAAACG
Organism: Acidobacteriota bacterium; assembly: GCA_020200095.1. Classification (GTDB taxonomy): domain Bacteria; phylum Acidobacteriota; class Blastocatellia; order Pyrinomonadales; family Pyrinomonadaceae. The sequence goes on from JAIVJJ010000114.1 coordinate 2,317, forward strand.
CAAAATCTTACGAGTTGCAGGAATGGGCGAATCGGCGCTTGATGAATTGATTGCGCCGATTTATAAAGAATATGAAACGGTTCAAACAACAATTTTATTTAACAAAAGCGAAATTGAAATTCATCTTTCAGCGCAGGGAAAAACCGAAAGTGAAGCGGAAAATCTTTTATCCGATCTTGCCGATAAAATCGCCGAAAAAGTAGGAATTGCCGTTTTTTCAATGAATAATGAAACGATGGAAGAAGTTGTCGGTGCGATTTTGAAAGAAACCGGAAAAACTTTAGCCGTCGCTGAAAGCTGCACGGGCGGTTTGATTGCTCAAAGATTAACCGAAGTTTCCGGCTCTTCAGCTTATTTTATTGAGGGCGTCGTCGCTTATGCCAATGAAGCGAAAATCAGGACATTAAATGTTTCGCCCGAGCTTATCGAAAAACACTGGAATTGCGGGACCGACCGGCGGAAATGAAGAAAAACCGGTCGGCTTGGTTTTTATCGGTTTCGCTGACGAAAGCAAGGTGAAATCAATAAAAATAATTTTGCCGGGCGACAGATTTCTGATTCGCTGGCGGGCAAGTCAGGCGGCTTTAGATTTATTAAGACGTAAAATGTTGAAAAGTTTCTGAATTTCTCATCAAAAACTTACTTCAATTTTTATTTTCGCCTAAAATCCTTCGATAAACTTCTGGGTCCACGTTTCCACCGCTCACAACCAGACAAACTTTCTTTTTAGCAAAAATTTCAGGTTTTTCGACTATTGCGCCAAGTGGAAGCGCACCTGTTGGTTCGACTTTTAAATTTGCATGAGTGAACAAAATCTGCACCGCCTTTTTGATGTTTTCTTCAGAAACTTCGACGATTTGCGATACGCCTTTTTTGATAAATTCCCAATTAAGTTTTCCCAGTGAAATTGTTCTTGCGCCGTCGGCAACCGTTATCGGTTCAATCTCATTTCTGATTATTCTTCCGCTTAGAAGAGACTGAAAAGCGTCGTTGCCCAAGAGCGGTTCTGCGCCGACAAGTTTCGCCTTGTTTCCATTTCGACAAAGACCTTGGACAATACCGGAAATTAAACCGCCACCGCCGATTGGAGAAACGATAATATCAAAGTCTCTATTTGCAATCTCGTCTCCGAGCGTCGAATTTCCTTCAATAACAAACAAATCATCATACGCGCTGGCATAATAGGCGTCGGGCATTTGCTTGGCTAATTGCGCGACTCTTTCGTTCCTTCCGATTCGGCGTGTATCAACCAAATCAACTGTTGCGCCGTAATTTCTGACAGCTTCTATTTTTATTCGCGCAGAAGTTTCTGGCATTACAACTGTGCATTTCTTTTGCAAAAGTTGACAGGCGTAAGCCAATGCTTGACCGAAATTTCCAGATGACGCGGTTAGAATTTCTTCGTTCGGAACATTTAAAGCCAAGTTGTATGCAGCACGAAATTTAAAGCTGCCTGTGTGCTGGAAAGTTTCGCTAACTACGGTCAAATCAATTCCCAAAAAAGATTTTAATTTTTCCGATTCGATAAAAGTTGTTGGACGAATCGCTTCAAGCAAAGTTTTCATTTGTTTAGAATCGGTCAGACAGGCTAAACTCGTCAAGACGAATGGACGAAAACTTTATATCGAATCTGCCGAAATGTTTCGTGCAAAATACTTTGGGTATGTACGGCGAAGCGGGTGAGAAATGGCTAATTGATTTGCCGCAAATCGTCAAGGAAATCGCAGGAAACTGGTCTCTCAAAGTCGAGAATTTTTTTCCGAATCTGTCTTACAATTTTGTCGCGCCTTGTGTTTACGCAAGCGGTGACGAAGTGGTTTTGAAAATCGGTTTTCCCGAAGAAAATTCATTAATTTCTAACGAAGCGCGTGCTTTGGAAATTTTCGGCGGCAATGGCGCTGTCAAACTTTTGCAAAGCGACGAAAAACTTTGCGCCTTGCTTTTGGAGAAGGCAGTGCCTGGCGAAGGTTTAAGAAAACTTTGTCAGCGCGACGACGCTGCGGCTAATCAAATTGCGATTGACATAATGCGCCGTCTTTGGCGCGAGCCGCCCGAAAACCAAGATTTTCCGACGCTGGAAAGTTGGATTAAAGGTTTTGAAAAAGCGGAGAACAGCAGCTTTCCGGCGCAAACAGTCAAAAAAGCGCAAAGCTATTTTGACGAACTCCTCGACTTGTCGAAAAATAAATTCGTATTACACGGCGATTTACACCACGCGAATATTTTGTCGGCGACGCGCGAACCTTTTTTGGCGATTGACCCGAAAGGAATTGTCGGCGATATTGGTTATGAAATCAGCGTTTTTCTGAATAATCCGCGCGGCTGGATTTTGACGCAGCCCGACGTGCGAAAAATTTTACGGCGTCGCGTCGAAAAATTTTCTGAAGCCTTTGAAATCGAGCCGCGCGATTTGCGGAGATGGGCGTTTGCCGAAGCCGTCTTGTCCGCTTGGTGGACTTTTGAAGACAACGGAACGGGTTGGAAAAAATTGGCTCGCTTACGCCGAGCTTTGGGAAACATAAATTTATGAACAATGCACAATTCGGAATGATTGGCTTGGGAACGATGGGCAGAAATTTTCTGCTCAACGTCGCGGAACACGGCTTCTCTTGCGTCGGCTACGATTTAGATGCGGCGAAGCGGCAGCTTTTACTTGACGAAGGCGCGGGAATGAAAATTACAACGGCTGAAAATATAGGCGAGTTTGTCGAAAGTTTGGAAACGCCGCGAAAAATTATGCTGCTCGTTCCGGCGGGAAAAATCGTTGACGGCGTGATTGAAAATTTGCTGCCGTATTTGGACAAAGGCGACATCATTATTGACGGGGGCAATTCGCATTTCGTTGACACGGAAACGCGCGAAACGTATCTCGCCGGCAAAGGAATCGAATTTCTCGGCGTCGGCGTTTCGGGCGGTGAAGAAGGCGCACGTCACGGCGCGAGTATTATGCCGGGCGGCAAACGGGAAGTTTATGAACAAATTGCTCCGATTTTTGAAGCCGTCGCTGCAAAAGTCGGCGGCGAGCCGTGCGTTACATACATCGGAAAGGGTTCGGCAGGGCATTTTGTCAAAATGGTTCACAACGGCATCGAATACGGCTTGATGCAGATTTTGGCGGAAACTTATGATTTTATGTTTCGCGTCTTGAAAATGAATTACAGCGAGATGAGCCGGACTTTCGCCGCCTGGAACAATTCGGAACTCAATTCATTTTTGGTAGAAATTACCGCGGAAGTTCTTCTGAAATGCGATGAAGAAACGAACAAACCGCTGGTTGAAATGATTTTAGATAAAGCCGCGCAAAAGGGAACGGGCAAATGGACTTCGCAAGCCGCTTTGGATATGGGCGTTCCGATTCCGACGATTGATGCAGCCGTTTCGATGCGCCAAATCTCAGCGCAAAAAGACGTGCGAATTCTGATTGCTAACAAATATGGCAGTCAATTGACAAAGGTAGATGCCAGTATTCCGCAAGACGGACACACCGTTTCGAGCAAACTTGTAACCAGCCCAAAAGCAGCGCGAGCCGCAATTGAAGTCGAAACTGCCGTTACCGCTTTGCACAGACCAAACATCGAAGAACACGCCGCACAACATCTTGCGCAAACGGTCGAAAATATTTTGGACGAAAGCAAAAACGCCGAACTGCGCGAAGAATTCATAGAGGATTTTGACAGGTCAATCGAAGAATTAAAAAACGCTCTGCTCAGTTCGTTTATCGTTACTTACGCGCAGGGAATGTCGTTGCTGCACACGGCTTCGGCGGAAAAAAATTACGGGTTGAATTTATCGGAAATCGCCAAAATCTGGCGCGGCGGCTGTATTATTCGTTCTGCTCTTTTGGAAGAAATGCGCCGCGCTTTTGCCGAAAATCCTGATTTGCCGAATTTGATGTTGGACGATAAATTTGCGGAAATACTCAACGAAAACCGCGAAGATTGGCGCTCGGTCGTCGAAAAATTCACCGACAGCCGCGTCCCGGTTATGTGCCTTTCGTCGGCGCTGGCTTATTTCGATGCCTTTCGCTCCGAGCGTTTGCCCGCGAATTTGATTCAGGCACAGCGTGATTTCTTCGGTGCACATACTTATCAGCGCATTGATAAAGAAGGCATATTTCATATGGAAGATTGGAACAAATAATTTAGGGTCTAGGGAAGTTTAGAGAGTAAAAGGTAGTGCTAAACTTCTGATATGTCTGGGTTAAACCGCTATTATCGGCGTTCCCATATTAGCGAGAAGAAATTCCGTCTTCTCATTCGGTATTTT
>JAIVJJ010000115.1 GCA_020200095.1 Acidobacteriota bacterium
CTGGATTGACGAAGGCGCGAGCGGTCGCGCGACCACAGACCTTCCCCTCATGAAACTGCGGCACACCACGTTAATTCAAAGCGGCACGCGCGGCATCCTGAATTCTTATACTGAAGGCGAACAGGCGCGCGGCGTGATGGCGCTCAGAGAGGACGAGCGTCTCAGTTCCACACTCGGACAGATAGAGCGGATATATCCCGGAATGCGTGAAAACTATGAAGGCGGCAAATCCAAATGCTGGGATGAGGATGAATGGGCGCGCGGCGCTTATACTCTGTTCAGCGCCGGTCAGATGAGTTCATTGCTCCCGCATCTCGCCCGCCCCGAAGGACGAGTTCATTTCGCGGGCGAACATACTTCTGTGTGGACCGGGTTAATGCAGGGAGCATTCGAGTCAGGCACACGTGCCGCGCGAGAAGTTGATGAGGCATCGTAACAAAATGCCTGTCAGGTTGCGTTGCTGACGGGACACCCGGCGGTCACAGTGCAAAACGGATTCACGAAGAACGGCACGCCTACCGGCATCACATTCGACGGGCGGTTATACGGTGAAGCGGAATTGCCGGCGGTGGCAAAAGCATATCAGGACGCGACGGATTTCCATCTGAAACATCCAACACTTAACCGGTTATGGAGAGATGATTAGTATGAAAATAATCTACGCCGCATGGTTGCTTCTTTTTCAATGCGCTTTACTTTCGGCTCAAACGCCGGACATCGCCAAGTCCGAACGGGTTGATGCCCTTTTCACTTCGCTCGCGCAAAATAATTCGCCCGGTTATGCCGTAATTATTATTCAAAACGGAAAGGTGCTGCATAGGAAAGGCTACGGATTAGCCAATCTCGAAACAAAAACTCCTATCATGCCGGAAACGGTTTTCGATCTCGGCTCAATCGGAAAGCAGTTTACTGCGATTGCGATAATGATGCTCGCCGAACGTGGAAAGCTCAACTACGATGACGCTCTTTCCAAATTCTTCCCTCAATTTCCGCTTTACGCCCAAAAGATAACCATCAGACATCTCTTGAACCATACTGCCGGACTGACGGAATACGACCAACTGTTTATCCAGAGTGGAAAGGTTGATCGTGACTATGAGAGTTCGTTCGGGCAAAAAGATTGGCTCTTTGAGCCAACCTCTAAAGACACACTTAACCTGCTTGCCAAACAGAAGATGTTGCGTTTTGCTCCCGGCGACGAATGGGAATACAGCAATTCGGGATATGTCGCGCTGGGTCAGATTATCGAAAAAGTTTCGGCTAAATCTTGTCCGCAATTTTTGAAAGAAAACATCTTCGAGCCGCTCGAAATGAAAAACACGCTCGTCTATGATGAAACCAAGCCGAAAATTCCGAATCTTGCCGTCAGCTACATGCAAGCCGGAAACGAACTCAAAGGCATCAACACGAACGCCTTGAATTTGCAGTACGGCGACGGCGGCATCAATTCGTCGGTTGACGATTTGGCAAAATGGTACAAGGCTCTCGACGAAAATCGTCTGGTTAAATCCGCAACCCTGAAAAAGGCTTTGACGAGCGGTGAATCGAACAACGGCGCGAACATCGGTTACGGTTTTGGTTGGTACGTCGGCAAATCTCTAGGCTTAGAACGGATGATTCACGCCGGAACGTGGATGGGCTTTAGAAATCAAGTCGTCTATTACCCCAAAGAACATTTCGTCGCGCTCGTTCTTTCCAATCACGGCAGACTGACGCGCACAGACCGCAGCGCGATTATCACGAAGCTGGCGAAAATTTATCTCTCTGACAAAATGATTTTTCCCGCCGCCGTCCAACTCGCGCCTGAAATCTTACAAAAATACGCCGGTAAATATGAATCTGAATCAGGACAGATTTTGAATGTTGTTCTTGAACACAACTCGTTGACGGTAAAAAACCCGAATCTGCTTCCGATTAAACTTGTGCCTGAAGCGGAAGCCAAGTTTTTTGTCGAAGGCTCGGAAGACGACCGCTATGTTTTCAGGACGGATGAAACAGGTAAAGTTACCGGAGTAACGGCACAGTTATCTTTAGCCGGATACACCAAATTTGCTTACAGTTCAGCGCGTAAATTGCCGTGAATGAGAGCGAAAGCAGATGAGACATTAGGAAAGATGCTTGCCGGGGTTGAAGCTGCCGCTCACGAGAAATGAACGGTCGGGCACCAATCAGTTCGCAACGGTAGGAGACGGCAAAGATGAAAAGCAGAATCATGTTGTTGTTGATGTTGGTAGTAAATGCGGCGCTGATGCCGGTAGTTCCGGCTCACGGCCAGCAACCGCGCGACCGCAATCGCCCGAACATCGTCTTTATCATTTCCGACGATCACCGTTGGGATGCGCTTGGGGCGGCGGGCAATACGAAGATTAAAACTCCCGTCCTCGACCGGCTCGCTCGTGAAGGCGTCTATTTTCGCCAGGCGACCATCCACGTCTCGCAGTGCGCTCCGAGTCGCGCGACTCTCTTAACGGGATTGTCGCCCCACCAGAGCGGATACTACTCGAATAACTTTTTGCGTTCTGACATGCAGTGGGCGGATCGCTTCGCAGTGCCGACCATGCCGGGGCTGCTGCAACAAGCAGGCTATCAGACAGTATTGGTCGGCAAATGGCATCTGGCGACCGACCCGTGGCTCACGGGCTTCTCTGACGTTCGCACTTGGTTGCCTGAGGGCGCATCGAGTTACGTTGACTCCCGGCTGGCGAAGGGTAACTCTCGAAAACGGGAGATAAGGAAAGGCTTCACGAATGGAATCTTTGCCGACGACGCGGTTGACTTCTTGAGTAGCGCGGCGGCGAAAGAGAAACCATTTTTCCTCTGGCTGGCTTTTACAATTCCACATGCGCCCTTCCAGCCTAACCCTTCACACATCGAGCATCTTTATGAAGGGGAGACTACATCCGGCTTGCTGCCGCCCGGCTTCCCTAAAGGTACGCCCGTCGAACTTGCGCTTGAAGGTACTCCTTCAGATACCGCCAATCCCGGATTAGCAAAATATTACGAGTCGGTCAGCTATCTTGATGAGATAGTCGGGCGCGTGCTGGCGACGCTCGAAAAACAAGGTCTGGCTGACAACACGATTGTCGTGTTTTTGGGTGACAACGGCTTGATGGCGGGCAGTCGTGGTGTGAGAGGTAAGGTCGTTCCGTGGGAAGAGTCCGTGCGCGTCCCGCTCATTATTCGCGCCGCGAAGTTCGCCGCCGTGAAAGGAAGAAGCGACGTTCCCGCGTCGAGTCTGGATATTCCGACGACCTTGCTCGCTTTCGCGGGTGTCGCGCATCCGAAAGTTTGGGGCGGGCGCGACCTGCGGCCAGTTCTTAACGGCAGCAAGAAGCACAACATTGATTACGCAATCAGCGAGTGGGCGGATACCGAAAGCCAGTTTCGCCATTACACGCACCGACTGATACGCACACCGCGCTATAAACTCGTGCGCTGGGACAAGCCGGATAAGCCGGATGAACTCTACGATTTAATTTCAGACCCCCATGAGACGAAGAACCTTGCAGGCAACACGGCTATGCGCTCTGTCCGCGACGGATTGCTGCGCCGATTAAATGTCTGGATGGAACGAACGAATGACCCAGCGCGTTTCTGGGCTAAGAAAAGTGGCAAAACAGGGAATCAAGCGGAAGAAGCCAGAGCCGAGGCGGAGTTGCGCGCGGGTCTCGAAGATAAAACCCCGGTTAAAGTTGACCCACGCATTTACGATGCGTATGTTGGACGATATGAGTTTGTGACGCGTGTGACCGTTTCCATTTCTAAAGAAGGAGATCGGCTTTTCTTTTTAGGAGAGTTCGGCGGAAAGTCAGAATTGATTCCCAAGTCGGAAAATGAGTTTTTACACAGACGTCTGCCAATGCGCTTCACCTTCGTGAAAGATGCAAAGGGGCAAGTGACACACCTGATTCGT
>JAIVJJ010000360.1 GCA_020200095.1 Acidobacteriota bacterium
CATACACACTATTTCCTGGCATTTACAAGCCAAATAAGAGGGTTTTATTGGAGCTGCCTAGGGTTACCATTGCCATTCTGCGAGTTTAACTGTAAGCCATTATATCTCAACACTTACAGCCATTAGCGAGTTTTCCTAATTTTCAAGATTTTACGTTGTAATGTAAAACTTAGTTTACTGCTGCATTTAATCCTTCCTGATTATCTAACAGCCCTAATTCCTGCATCTTTTTATCTACCTCTTCCTTATATCCAGGGTTTGAATTGTATTGTTCAGCGTTATAAAAGTAATGATTTTTTATCCTCAGTAATTTGAAATTTACATTTGCATTTAAGAATAACTCCAGATCTTTTACATTTATGTTGGAAAACTGCTCTTCTACCACATCGTCCAAAATCAAAACATTTTCCGTTATGAAAGTAATAATTTCTTTACTGCTCTCTACATTAGTTTCAAGGATTTCTTTCCAAGTTAATATTCTCCAATCTAGAGATTTTTTAAATTCGAAAAGGTTAATAAAATAATCCTTAAAATAAGACTGGAAGATTTTCTCGTCACACAAATATTTGAGCCCTTCTTCAAAAGTTTGTCGTGAATACTTGTAGCCATTACCGGAACAAAAATCTTCGTAAGCTGCAGACAACAAATCTCGATGCATCAGATATTGCTTTGTTTCGTAGCTAACCATTAAAATAGCTCTGGCATTTGGATCTGATATTTGAAGTTCAATTATTTCAGGCGAAATAGTTTTTTCAGTAACTGGCTTAGTTTCATTTACAACTTGTTCGGATTGTCCAGAGTTTATATATTCACACACCTCTCTTAACGTATCTGCCCTGCTTTTCTTTCCTGAAGTATAGCTAGTTCCTTTTACCGTTCTTTCGTTCCTAATCCAAATTTGCCATTTTTTAAGCCAATGCTTGCTTAAATTATCGGCATGATAAATCTTGAATTTATCAGTTGAATCGTGGACATCTATTTCTGGTTTCTTATTTTCAGCCCAGGCAACCATTTCTTCGGTTAATTCAAAGTCAGAGGGAAAAGGAACTACAAATTCTTGCTGACTCTGCCACGCAATGTTTGGATTAAGAGCAGAAACTCCATTTTCAAAACAATCAACGTTGTCAGTTGAAGGTTCATAAACGTCTTCTTCTTCTTGCATTACGTTCTTGTTTTCTTCTTCTTCTTTCTTGATTTCGTTTGCGAAAAAGTGAGAGCTGTCTTCTCTCTCTTGTGTCATATCTGTGTTATTTTCTTGGTTATTCTTTGTAGTAGTCTCTGTATATATGACTTCACCTTCTATTATGTCGGGAAAGCTAGTTTCTGCATCTCCCGAGAAAACCTTTTCATCATTCCCAACTTTAGAAGAATGCTTTTCCCGAAAGATATTTGATCTCTTTTCCAGAGACAGACTTTTCAATGCCGCGTTAGTTTTATCGTGATCTCTTAGATAATAAGTTTGATGTGATGGCTTGTGATAGTAGCTGCAATAGAATTTCCCTTTGAACTTATCACCTACTTCGTTCTTGTAAGCAGTAAAGGACCGGTAATGAGTGCAAATTGGTTTGAAAGCATTGTTTATTTTGGTATCGCTCATTCCCATTTCCTCAGTCCAGCTGTCTCCATCTCGATAAGCAGAGTTATCACCTTTGGCTGGTGACATGAATTTGTAAAAGCCATCAGGCTTGTGTCCAAACCAATACTCGCATTGTGCCCACACGAGACACGTCTTTTCATCACCGGATTCAATTAGCTGCAGTAGCTCCGGGACGTATAATTTTACAAATTCCGTGGAATCCTTTTTTGCTGCTTTGCTTTTTTTACTGTTCATTTATTACCCTTTTTGTTGTTTCTTATCGCCAGAGCTGCCTTAGCTTACAGACAGCTTATTTGTGTATTCGTCCAATTGCTCCACTGTGTAACAGATGGTTTCGTCTTCCAGTTCTATATGTTGAATTCGCCCGATATAGGTAGCCTCTTCCAGTGCTGTAACCGGTATTTGTAAGTAATCTGCTGCTTCCGTTGAGTTAAGTTTTCTGTCTTTTCTCATTATTTTCTCCTTAATTTCCTTAGGTTGCTTTCTGTTCACTTTTTCCTTCTGCGCTGTGTGTTTCTAATTGAATACTTTGGGCATCCCATAGTGCTTCTAGATGTGAATCTACTAAAGTGTCATTGCGAAAATACCGAGTTCTATAATGATTCTTCACATCTAGATAGCTGCAGTAGTAATAGCCTTGGAATTTATCAGGCGCCTTTATGTATTCGGATACAGATTTATAGTGGACACAGATTTCTCTCAAAGCCTTTTTGACGTGATGCCTAGTTAGACCCGACTCCTCCACCATGCTTAATCCATCTAGATTTTTTTGGTCAGCTCTTGGCTCACAGTGTTTATCAAGCCAATCCGGGGATTTACTAAAGCAAGCCTCGAGTATCTCCACTACACGACCACCATTTTCACTTTTCACCAATGGAAGTAATTTAAGGTTCTTTGCGTTTATTATTTCTTTCATTCTTTCTTTCTCTTTTTCTCTCATCTTTACACATCCTTTTTTACTAATTTCTTTCAAAATTTTAATTTCTGCATTTTTTACTTGACATTGACTGCCGACCTCTATATACTAAAATTGGCAGTAGATTTGTTCTACGTTATCAACGAACAAAAATGTTCTTGATAAAATGCTATCAAAAAGAGCGTATTCCCTGATATTTTAGAAGGTTGAAGGGTTTACGCCTTTTTTTCCAATTCTAATACTATTGTAACATAAATTTGAAATGATGTCAAATCCATGTCCTTTTCTGCATTTGACATCATTTCAAATTTATGTTAAAGAGGATTACCCTTCCCCTAAAACACCCTCATAGTTGGCTTTAAATGCCCTACAATCGTTTTAAATTCAGAATAGGTACTCTGAGGTAGGGGTTTTCTTCACAGGCTTAATTTGTCTGTTCTTCAGTGAAAATTTTGGGTGGCGACAAGAAATAGCCCATACCTTTGGATAAGGTTACAGGCTTTTAGTTTTGACTTGGGGTGTTTTTACGTTATGGCATTGGAAATTTCACTTGAAATTGCATTTGAAGCAAGATAGGAATCCAAAGCATTCGCCGTTCTAAAAATTGTTTCATTATCAATGTTGGCATAACGGTAAAAAGCCGTCAATCTTCCCTTCCCTACAAATCTTTTTCCAAGACGTTTTAATTGTTACCTTAACACCAAAAACCAATCTACCTTTTTCTTTGTCCGTTTTATTCCAAAGGTTTTGAAGTTCGTTAAAAACTCTGTTTGTCATTGCCACAGTTCTTTCACGAGCGGTTTTAGAATTAAATGCTGTAACGGTAATTGTTCTTTTTTCTAAATTAACCTCAGACCAACAAAGTTTGAAAATTTCGCCTCTGCGAAGCGCACAATCCAAAGCAATGAGCACAATTCCCTTTAGATGTTTTCTTTCAGGTCTTGATTCTATGGCTTCTAATAATCTAGCTTCCTCTTCCAATGTCAAAAGGCGGTTGCGATGAACTTCATCACCGATTAAGCTTTCTCCATTATCAAAAGGACTTCGATTAAGCCATTGCTCACGAACCGCGATATTGAACATTCTTTTAAGTTTGCCTAATTCCTTATTAACTGCTGCAATACCTCTTTGCTTTCCGGTTTTGGTTAAAGTATTAAAACGAATCTGTTTGAAAGTTCTAATGTCGCCAAAAGTAATTTTTTTTATTTTTCTTTTTCCAAAGTATTCGATGAGAGGTCTTACTGCATAAATGGCAGGTTCAACGCCCCTAACTCCCGATACTTTTTTATTTCCAACATAAACAGCTTCCTGCAAATAATTTTTAATGTAATGTTCAGCTAATTCTGCTAACGTCATATTTGCAGTATCCAATTGATTAGCTGTCATCTCTTCAGTTTGCCTTAGAAGATTTTTCAACACTTCCTTTGCCTGTTGTTGACTGTCTGCTTTTTTCCATAAATCCCTTACTTTTCCATTTTCATCTTTGAATCTGACTCTTGCGTAAAATTTTCCATTTTTCCTTAAAATTGTTCCTTTTCTTTCTCTACCCATTTTTCTACCTTTTTATCTACCTTTATTTTGGTAAAAATGGGATTTTTTAGGCGATTCTGCTAGATAGATTCCATATTTATGTTATGCCCTTTTTTATCTTTATTTGACATTACTCCCTTTATTTCGCTATTTTAATAGTTCGCTTTCAGTAGAAGCGGAACGGCAGATAGGCACTTAGCTCAGTGGTAGAGCACTACCTTGACACGGTAGGGGTCAGCAGTTCAACTCTGCTAGTGCCTACCATTTTTATAAAGATTCTATTTCCCAAACCAAAATTCTAATCCTTCCTTCTTTGTAGTTGGTAAAGTATCGACTCTTTACAATCATCTGAACGCTTCGATTTTTTACCAAGCCTTTACCTACTCCCACACATTAAATCTAATTGTACCTTTTCAAAATAATTTGCTTCATAAATCAATTTTATTATAAATATGCGGTGGTTGATTTAACTTATGTGATTTTTTAATTTAATCATTAGCTACAATTATTAATTGATGGATGGATTTTTGCCTAATGCTTATATAAACTTAAACTAACTTGATTATCATCAAGAATAAAAAGTACGTTAAACTCATTAATCAAAAGAAAATAAAAAACGATTTGCAGAAAATTTAACGCATATTGGGAGATAGGTTGGAACAAGCAAACAATCAAGCGGTGCTGTTTGTTATCGGTGTCAATCACAAGACAGCCCCGATTCAAGCACGCGAGAAAATTTACATTCACGATTACGAAATGTTTGAGTTAATGGACAAACTCAAGCAAACGCTGTCGGAATGTTTGATTTTATCTACTTGTAATCGCACGGAAATTTACGGTGTTCACCCGTCGGCAGATATTGATTTTGATTATTACAAAGATTTAATTATTAATTTCAAATACGCTGGTGACAGCGTTAAAAGAGAAGATTTTTTCGCCTCAATTTCCTGCGCCGCCTGTCAGCAATTGTTTAGCGTAGCGACCAGCGTTGACTCAAAAATTGTCGGTGATTCCCAGATTTTGCAGCAATTGCGTCGTGCTTATACGCTTGCAAAAGATAATTCAGCAACCGGGAAGATCCTTAATCAGCTGTCACAACGCGCTCTTAAAATTGGTAAAAGGGCTTATCATCAAACCGCTATCCATCGCGGCGCTGTTTCAGTTAGTCTCGCGGCAGTTGAATTAGCGGCGCAAACTTTTGGTTCATTAAGCGATAAAACGGTTTTGATAATTGGTGCGGGCGAAACCGCAAAACTTACCGCCGAATGCCTTTTGAAAAAGAACGTCAGCAAAATTTTGATCACTAATCGCACGCGCGAAAACGCTGAAGAGTTCTTAACAGATTTGAGCAAAACTCACAATTTTGAGGGCGAAGTCATTGGTTTTGAAAATTTTCAAAACTTTCTCAATCAAGCCGATATTGTTATTAGCTCGACGAGTTCGAGCGATTATATTTTGCATCAATCTGATTTCAAGGCGCAGCACAATAAAATTTTGCTACTTGATATTGCAATGCCGCGCGATATTGAGCCAAACGTGGCGGAAAATGATTTTGTTGTTCTGAAGAACATTGACGATTTAAGTTCGGTAGTTGACAAAACCTACGCGAAAAGAATGGCGGAAGTGCCGCGCGTCAAAAAGTTGATTTATCAGGAAATGGGCGATTTCCTGGTTTGGTATTATTCGCTTCCATTGTTACCTATGTTTGAAAAAGCAGACGGAAAAGCTGATTTTGAAACCATTGTCGAAATTAAAAAAATCAAACAGTTTTTGAGCAATAACGCTTCAAGTTTTCACCGAATGGCACGGCAAAAAGATGTCCGCAGCGAACTCGACGAACATTTAAATTTAATCAAACATCTTTTTAATTTGCAGAAATCACAATTTGAGGAAGCAAATCAATGAAAGATAAATTAATTTTAGGTTCGCGCGGAAGTCAACTTGCGCTTTGGCAGACACATTTCGTCGCCGAGAATATAAAAACTTTATTTCCTGGACTCAAAGTTGAAATAAAAATAATCGAAACAACCGGCGATGTGTTGCTCGAAACTTCGCTTTCCAAAATCGGTGACAAAGGTTTGTTTACCAGACAAATTGAAGAAGAACTGCTCGGCGGTGAAATTGACGCGGCAATTCACAGCTTGAAGGATTTGCCGACGACTTTGCCTGTCGGCTTGAAAATCGGGGCGGTTTCAAAACGTGAGACACCAAACGACGTGCTTATATCGAAAAATTACGACTCGCTTGACGAATTGCCTTTGAAAGCCAAAGTTGCAACTGGAAGTCTGCGTCGCAGAAGTCAGTTATTAAATTATCGAAACGATTTGCAGATTTCCGAAATTCGCGGCAATGTGCCGACGCGCATTAAAAAGTTTGAAAATTCGGATTTGGATGCAATGATCCTAGCATTTGCCGGAGTTCATCGTTTGGGACTCGACACACGTATCAAGCAAATTATTCCGATAGAAATTATGCTTCCGGCTGTAGCGCAAGGCGCAATCGGTATCGAAATTAGAGAAAATGATGCGAAAACAGAAACACTTTTTTTACAAATAAACAATTTCGATAGTTGGGATTGTATTTCTGCGGAAAGAAGTTTTCTACACACGCTTGAGGGCGGCTGCCAAGTTCCGATTGGCGGTTTTGCATTTTTAGAAAACGGTGAAATTCATTTGTCCGGTTTTACAGGAAGTTTGAACGGTGAATTTGTGTTACGCGAATCAATTAAAGGAGACAGAAATGACGCAACTGCTTTAGGAATCGAATTGGGAAAAAAAATGGTAGAAAAAGGTGCGAACCGTTTGCTTAACTTTACAAGAAATGTTGTGCAAAAGGCGCCCGAAAGAGTTATTTAAAGAATGGCGGAAATTTTAGTTATTCGTGAAAAAGACCGTTTTACCTCAGTTTAAGATTTATCAGAGCTAGAAAGTTATCTGGCGGAAATTGAAACCTTTGACGGGATTTTTGTGACCAGCGTCATAGCAACGGAAATTCTTTTAGCGAAACTATGTGAAACACGGAAAAACTTTCACGGAAAGTTTTTTGTGCTTGGAAAAAGAAGCGACGATTTACTAAAGCAATCAGGTTATAAAACTTTTTTCAGCGAACAGGCGACGACAGCCAAAGAACTTTTGGAATTGATTCCGAAAAAAGTATTGAAAAACAAAAGGTTTCTTTTTCCACGCGGCAATCGCAGTTTGCGAGTCGTTAGCGAAATGCTTCAAAACATTGCTGAAGTTTGTGAAGCAGTTGTTTATCAAACACTTGATGCGGAAACGGACGAAAGGAAGCTGATTGAAATCAAAGAAAAATTAGCAAACGAAAAAATTAATGTAGTTTGTTTTTTCAGCCCATCAGCCGTAGAAAGGTTTTTAAGTAAGTTTGAAAAATTTTTGCAAAATAAGATAAAAGTTGCCGTTGTCGGAAAAACAACGGCGAACTTTGCCGAAGCAAATAATTTGCGAGTGGATTTTGTTTCAACGAAACCATCGGCGGATGATTTTGCGGCGCTATTGGGAAATTTTTTGAGAAGATTAAGGAATTAGATTGAATCAAGATTTTTTATTTTTAAGAGCGTGTCGCGGCGAGAAAACTGAACGCACGCCCATTTGGATTATGCGCCAAGCCGGGCGCTATCTGCCTGAATACCGCGCGATTCGTGAAAAGACTGATTTTTTGACATTATGCAAAACGCCGGAATTAGCCAGCGAAGTAACTGTGCAGCCGATTGATATTATCGGTGTTGACGCGGCGATTTTGTTTTCGGATATTCTTGTAATTCCCGAAGCGATGGGAATGAATCTCGAAATAATCGAATCAAAAGGTCCGATTTTTGATAATCCGTTAAGAAGCGCAGATGAGATCGAATCGCTTAGAACCGACAATTTAATTGAACGATTAGATTACGTTTTACAGGCGATAAAATTAACTAGAAAAAAGCTAAACGATCGTGTTCCGCTCATCGGTTTTTCGGGCGCGCCATGGACACTGGCAACATATATGGTTGAGGGGAAAGGCTCGAAAAATTTTGAGATTGTCAAAAGTTTGATTTACAAAGAACCGCAAACGGCACATCGTCTTTTGCAAAAACTTGCCGATGCGGTTGTCGAATATCTGAACGCGAAAATTCGCGCAGGCTGTGATGCAGTGCAGATTTTCGACACTTGGGCGGGAAATCTGTCACCGTCAGATTTCCAGGAATTTTCGCTGAGATACCTGAAATATATTTGTGATAGATTAGAAACATACGGTGCGCCGGTGATTGTTTTCGCTAAAGGAATAAACAATATACAAAGCCTGGCGACCTTAAAATGCGATGTTTTGGGCGTTGAT
>JAIVJJ010000361.1 GCA_020200095.1 Acidobacteriota bacterium
AGCTACGACCGCTTCCGCATTCGATACGGCTACATCAACAGCAAAGCCAATCTCACAGCTTTCCGCGAGCAGAACAGCATCCTCGCCTTCCTGCGCGCCCTCGAAGAACCACAGGCGCACGGCGGCTAACAGTTCGGCGTGCTGCGCGATGAAGCGACGAACCCGCGCGTCTTGTTTGTCGAGCGTGAAGCGCGGGGTGATGAACGCGATGATGCCGCCAGCGCGTGCGACGCGAAGAGCTTTACCGAAGTAATAATCGTGGATGGAGGCGCGCATGTAATGCTCGCGCACGCTCGAATCACAAACTTTGTAATTGCCGAAGGGGACGTTCGAGATGACGAGATCGAACCATTCGGTGGGCAAGTTAGCCGACTCGAATCCTTCGGCGAAGACCTGCGCGCTCGGATAGAGTAGTTTCGTGATGCGCGCCGAGAGCGGGTCGAGTTCGACGGCGGCGAGCTGGCACTGGCGCTTTAACTCCTCAGGCATCGCCCCGAAGAAGTGTCCTACGCCCGACGCCGGTTCAAGGACTCGCAAAGCTCTGCCGGTTGCCGCCCGCGCGAGTCCAAGATGCAGCAATCCGTGATAGATCGCGCGGATGACCGCAATCGAGGTGTAATGTGCGTTGATGGATGAGGCTCGCAGGGCGCGCTGTTCTTCGGGCGTGGTCAGTGCTGCAAGGTCTTCAGCTGGCAGCGAAGCGGAGTGCGTGCCGTTCGGGAAGGCGCATTTGATGAGCGTCGAATCTCCCCAACCCGTGTAGCGTGCGAGCTGCGCTTGCTCGTGTGCGGTCGCCAGTTCGCGCCCTTCCGCTTCGAGTTCCTTGAGGATCGTCAGGGCGGCGATGTTCGCTTCGTACTTGGCGGCAGTGCCGCCGAGATCGGCGAGATTATCAGTCGAAGAGAAAACGTAATCAGACATTTCGTAAGCCCCTTTTTGAGCAATCTTTGAAGTAACCGTTAAAGCAACCGCCTGCCCGCCGCTTCGTTTTGCTTGTAGGAAAGCGACACAAACGAAAGGCGCAGCACGAAAGCGGCTGCGCCTTATTTCTCTTGAATTGTGTAACTGCTAACTGACGGCTTTGATCTGCGACGTTTGTTTTTGCGCCTGACGATCAGCGACAGAGTTGATGTAGCGTTCGAGATCGGCGAGCTGCTCGCGTGTTAGTTCAGCTAACTCCGTCGCTCCGTATTGCTCAAGCATTCGCGCAACGACCTTTGGACTCTCTTCAGTCAAGCCTATGTGCAGCAGTCCTTCACGGACGCGCTCGCGCAGCCGAACGAGCGAGGCATCGTCCGCTTCATTATGAGATGTTGCCTGAACGCCTGAAGTCAGCCATGTGGTGAGAGTTTCGGCGAAGCCTTTACCCGGTTTCGGTACGATGTCGTTTGGCGAAAGCAGGCGGCAGCGCGTCTTTGTGATCGTCAGGTTGTTCTCCATGTCGAGCGTGCCGACGATGTCGAACTCGTACTCGATGCCGTCGCGTTGAACCGCTCCTAATCCGACTTTGCGCGGCGTCAGTTTGCCGCGTTCGTTCGCTTCGATGACGTATTCCGTCTTCGTCCGAAGCGTGGCAAAGACGTGCGCTTTCGAGCGCAAGATCGCATCAACGAGCGCGTTGTGAAGCGGCGTCACATCCTTCCACGCCGTAAAGCTGTTTCTCGAAGATGATGCCGCGCGGTCAACCATTTCCAACGCGCCGTCCTTGCCCATCCAAGCATGAGAAAGCGAGTCAATGATGATGACATCTGCTCCCGCATCTTCGGCAGCTTTGATAGCCGCGATGTATGTCTTCGGGTTGAAGGTGTCGAGTTCGATCACGTCGAAATCAAATTCGTCGGCGTACTTCGACGCGCTGCCGCGCTCGGTGTCTATGACGATGATGCGACCGCCTAAGTGCTTGGCGACGTTGAGCGCGGAGAACGTCTTGCCTGCGCCCGGCGGACCCATCAACGCGACGCGCGCTTTTGCTTGCGACTTGCTCGCCTTTTTAATCTCGAAATTCACTGTTGCCTCTCTTTCTTTTCGCGTGTGCAGAAAGCGATCAGACAACTCATCTTTTCGCTTTCGCCGACTGTGCGCTTACCTGACCGTAAAGCCGGGAAGCCGGTGTTGAGGCTCGTCAACAACGGAGATGTCAATTACCCTCTTCACGTCGCGGTCAAGATGCTCAAAATCCGTGTAGCTCATCTTTCCCGTCTCGATCTCGCTGACCGCTTCTTCTTCGCTCCCGGCTGCGATCTCGTAGTCAACCAGCAACTCCCACGTCTCGCGCGCGGTGACTTTGAACTCCGGCATTGCTTTGTCCTCAAAAAAAGCGAAGCGATGGAGATTGTTTCCAATCTTCATCGCTTCGCAGAATGTTTATTATGTCGAGCGTCGAACGCTGCTAGATAAAGCTCACTATTTTCGTTCCTCGTTCATCATCTCGTCGCACTATTATTGAGACTTTTGAACGCTGCTTGCCAGCCGCTTCTTCTTTCAACGATTAGTTAATCCGGCGCAGGACGCATAACGGCGCAACGCTTCAAGATCGGCGCGCTGTATGGTGATTTCCGTCTGACCCATTCTCATTTCGACTTCGCGCCCATTGATGATTTGAAGAAACTTCTCGACCGGCAACAATAGCTGCATCTTCTCCTGCACGAGCGGCGATGCCGGCACTGCTCCGAGCGTGTATGCTACGCCGCCGCTGACCCGCTCGCCGTTCACGATGAAATTCACTTCTGCCTGTTCGTGATAGCGGTAGCGTTCGGATTTAGAAATGAATACAAGCTCAATTTCACGTCTTCTGTTTGCTGCAGCAGTTTCGCCACTGGCGAGGTTGACGGTCAAAGAGAGTTCTTCGCGCGGTGAATTTGAGCGGAAGATCACGCGCTCCGGCATGGAAACGGTCGTGCGATTACTGAACCGGTCGCGCACGGTTTCGCATCCCGCGCCGGTTGTCGCCGTGTTCGTATCCTGCGAGTCCTTACTTTTATCAATTCTCGATTGCGTGCTTGCCGGCGATGTGATGCTCGCCGCAAGCAACGCGACGCAGGCGAAATAAAATGTGGTTCGTAGCGAGGCTCTTTTGTTCATAACTCTACTCCTTGAAGCTGTAAGTTCCTTGACGTAAACCTAATTGGAATTCCTTGCTGTATGCAGTAATAAGCTAACGCAGATCGTGCTCTTGTTCCAACTCGTCAACCAAGCGGTGCATCGTTGACCTTGAGATTTTAAGCGACTGGGCGGCGCGAGTACGACAGTTGTTGTGAGCGGCGAGCGTCCTTTTGACGACGCCGTTTCTGAAACGTCTCACCTGTTCGTCCAGTCCACCTCGAATATCCTCACCGCAAGCGCAAGTTCTCTGTTTGACTGTCTCAACTGCGGCTTCTAGCTTGAGCGAGAGCGAGTTGTTTACTTGGGCTTTCGCTGGTAGATGCGGCTCAAGGTCAA
Organism: Acidobacteriota bacterium; assembly: GCA_020200095.1. Taxonomy (GTDB): domain Bacteria; phylum Acidobacteriota; class Blastocatellia; order Pyrinomonadales; family Pyrinomonadaceae. The sequence continues at coordinate 3,439 of JAIVJJ010000361.1, forward strand.
TGGCGTACACCCTATTGTCGGGCGCTTGCTCAACGGCACGCCGGATGACATTTTCTAATTCGCGGACATTCCCGCGCCATTCGTAATCACGTGAAAAATCCACCAGCAGGCGCAGGGCGTCGCGTCTGAGTCTCACTGTGCCGGCGGAGTGCATACGAGCAAAGTGTGCCGCTAGTAACGGCACGTCTTCGAGACGTTCACGCAACGGCGGCATATAAATCTGGTGCTGGCTCAAACGGTGATAGACATCCTCACGAAACCGCCCACGTTTAACATCTTCCGCTAGGTCGCGGTTCGTCGCGGCGACGACTTGTACGTCAGTCTCAATCCAACGCTTCGCGCCCAGCCGCCGGACGTATCCATCTTGCAGGACGCGCAGAAGTTTCGGCATCACCGAGCGCGGGGCTTCCGTGATTTCATCGAGGAAAAGCGTACCGTTGGACCCGCACGGTAACGGCTGTAACGATGAATGAGGTGCGCGACGAGTTCTTTGCCCGTGCCCGTCTCACCTGTCACTAAGAAATGTTTGGTAGTGATTTTTGCGGGGTTGCTTCCGTGATGATTTCTGACGCTCTTTGCGAGTTCTCTGAAGACACGAAGGATAGCGTCGCACTTTCCTACCAGTTCGTGCCCGTTATGTTCTGCGTGAGATTGAAGTTCTTGAATGCCGTGTGCAAACGACGCTTCGTTTTCCGCCGCACGCAATCTTTCTATCACCCGGCGCGAGTGTTCGTAAATTTCCTCTTCCCGGCAAGGCTTCCTGATGTAATCGGACGCGCCGTTAAAGATCACTTCGAGAACGTCTGTCGGTTTTCCTGCCTCAACGATGACAACGATGTGCGCGGCGGCGTCACATCTTGTCTTCATTGCGCGTAGTAAAGTTAAGTCGTTCGATGAATCAATAAACTGCCTAGAAAGATCGGCCGCGCAGAAAACGAGTCTCCACGGATAACAATCAAAGACGCGCATTGCTTCTTCGATAGAAGCGGCTTCCGAGACACTCCATTGATTATTATGTAAAGCGTTCCGCACGACACGGCGTTCTTCAGCGTCCGCATCGATCACGAGGGCGTACAAGTCCATCCGACCATCCCGCCGGTTCGGTAAAAATCTTATAAAGACCGTCAGGCGAAGGATACATAAAATCTCTCATTACGAGTATGTCTTTGTTCGACTCTGTCGGGATTCGACACAACGTGGCTTAACAATGATTAAGTCTGAATAAATCAGGCGGCGAGGAAGCGTGAGTTATCTTCAGTAATAACGGCGCGTCATCAACAGCCAGCGCGCGAGCTTTTGCTCGTTTGTGTGATAGCGATTGCAAGCGACGATCTGTCCCATCTGCACCGCCAAAGAGTGCGTGTGGCAGAGAATCAGCTCTTGCAACTCGCCGCCCCGCTTGAACTCATGCCGTAGCGCAGTGGCTGAAATCCTCAGCGCGGTAACAGGAATTTGCACAAGTGTTCTTAGCGGCGCACGGTTGTTCCTGAGAACGCTCGGAATGCCGACCATGCCTTCGTCGCCGACCGCGCCGACTTCGAGGACCTGATTCCTCTTCGTGACCGACAGCAGCGAGATCATACCGCTTTGCAGAAAGTAAGCGTGACGCACGACGTCGCCCGCATCGTAAAGGACTGTATTCTTCGGAAGGTTGACCTGCTTTAAGTGCGGCGCAAGTCTATCGAACTCGGCGCGGGGTAGTGCGGAGAGTAATCGGTTTGCAAAAGAAGCTTGACGCGAGGGTACAGACATAAAACACCTCCCGTGTGCGTCCTCGCTACTATACATCAACTTGCCTCTATGTTGGCAGGTGTTCTGAGGCTTCTTTAGACAGACTTGCCAGAAGTTGATACCGCCGCCTAAGCACTCGCCTTATTGTAAGCATCGAATGTGCGCCTAATTTCCGCCTCGACGGTCTTCCGGTCGCGCCCATATTTCAAGCGTGCCAATTCCCTGAGAGCCGCCGCCCGCTTGCGGTCACCTCCTCGGGGTGGCGGCTCCGTTTCGATGCTGAATGGCATACTGCCGAGCGTGCCGAAGCTACGGGCATAAGCTTTGTGATTATCAAGTGAGATAAGATCGCGCGCGCTAAAAGTCGGGTTGAAGAGCCACTCTAGACGGCTTGCGTCTGGCGCGCCAACGCGAAAGCTGATGGTCGTCCCGACATTTCCGAGGACGCCTTGTAGGACGGGCGTGGTGAGTTGATCGAGATACTGATGCGCGAGGGTCAAGCTAAGCTTGAACTTGCGAGCTTCGGCGAGTAGCTCGGCGAAGCGGTTGTCGGCGAAGAGTTGAAATTCATCGGCGTATAGGTAAAAGGGGCGCACGCCAACGGACGCTCCCCTCTTCATCACCGCGTAGCGCAATCGTGAGACGATCTGGCTGGCAAGCAGCCCGGCAGCTTGGTCTCCGAAGCGACCCTTGCCGAGGTAGAACAACAACACCCTACCGTTATCTACGACATCGCTTAAGTCAAGAATTGAGTTCTGACACGTGATGTTACGCAAGGTCATGTCCGAGACGAAGCGGTTGAACTTGCCCGTGATGTAGGTGGCGATGTTGCGTAATGAGTGCTCTCCGCAGGCGCTCGTCACCTCGTTAATAAAATCCTCGATCATCAAATCCTGCCCCTGCAACCGGGAGATGAGGAGGTCACGCAGCTTCGCGTTCGTGTAGAGCGAGCGGAAGACCAGCAAGTTGGGGATCATCTTTCCTTCCTGCGGCTCCAAGCCGAGCAGCAGACTCATCATCCCGCGAAAGTGCGTCTCAAAAACCGGACCCAGCATGTTGATGTCGTATGATCGTTCAAGGTAGGAGTGCAAATCATCGATCACGAGGTCACGGGCGAGCCGGTACGCGAGCGCATCCCGCTCATTGATACGCAGAATGTTGAAGCCGACCGGACGTTCCACGTCGGTTACGTCAACGATTGAGAGGTCTTCGCTGCGCTCCTTCGGGTAGTGAAGCAGAATTTCTTCGATGAGCGTCCCGTGCGGATCAAGGACGGCGACGCCGCGTCCATGCCGGATGTCGTGGAGGATCATGTTCAGCATCAGGGTGGATTTTCCCGTGCCGGTCTGACCGACGATGTATGTGTGCCGGAAGCGCATCTCTTCGTCGAGCGCGACAGGCAGGCGTAAGCCGCGATGTGTATTACCGCCGAGCGGAACGTCTCTGCCGCAATGCCCTCTCAGCGGCGCGGTGCGAGCGCGGACGATTTTGATGCCGGGCAATTCCGCTTCTGTCGGCAACGATGTGCGAAGCAAGGCGGTCGCCTCCTGCGGGCTAAATAGCAAATCGACAGTCGGATCATCCAGCGGCGAAAGCATTTCTGCTGCCGGCGTCGGTGCGACCGTTGCTCCGCCCCTAAACATCGCCTCAGCGCCGAATTCGTTGGAACCTGCCAAGCTACCGTCAAGAGACCCAACAACTGTGGCGACGAGCGCCGACGGCGGCTGACAGGTGGACGCGATAAAAACCCGCGCGGCAAGCACGCGACCTTCAAGGATTGAGAGGCGGCGCAGCGAGTCACGGCGCAGCACTTCAGCCTGCAAGCAGAACACCGTCTCGACATCACGCTCGACCTTCGCAGCAGCTATCTTCTCAGCCGCCGCCATCGCTTCACGCACGCGCTTGATGCTGCCCTGCGGCGCGCGTTCGTGCCCCTGCACATGAATGATGAGCGCGGTAG
>JAIVJJ010000011.1 GCA_020200095.1 Acidobacteriota bacterium
CGCCGATACTTTGCTGTTGAGTGAAAGCAATCTGCCTTCAACCATCGCGCCGTCATCTACTTTGACCGAATTCTTCGCCAGAATCGAACCTCTCAAGTTCGTGCCTTCTCTGACTGTTGCGCCATCGCCGGCGACAAAGAAGATATTGGCTGCCTGCGCATTGTTTTCAAGCTCAACGCTCGAGCCATTCTTGGTATTTAATGAACCGGCAATCTTGAAGATAAAGATCGCGCTCGGATCAGTTTCAGCATCAACAACGAGTTTGCCCGCCAGTTGTGCCGATGATAAACAATAAACGCCCGCTTTGAAGCTCTTGCCCGTCAAGTCAGTATCACTGACTTCAGTACACGGCAATTGATTAAGAGCCGAAAACGATTTCGCCATCTCGTCAGCTTTGAAATCCAGGGCATAACGCAGCATTTCCGGTGTGGCAACTTCGTCGCCAGTAACCTTGATTGCCTTGCTCTCGTTTTCCTGAGCTGACACTGTGCTTGTGCTGCTAAATGTCGGCACCAGCAAATATCCTGCGACAGCCACCGCGACAAGAGCAATGAGTGTCACGAGATAGAAAGTCTTTCTGTTTTTCATATTGGTAATCTTTACTTTTGGTAGTGTTTCCTTATTTGTTGTGAGTCACAGCTTGTTTGGCGGCTCCTCTAAGTTTAGTTTCTTTTGGTAGTGACTCAATTAAGCAGAGAGCCGGTGATTTGTTGTAACTGTACGCCAAATATGAACAGTCATATTTGGCACATTAAATCGCTTTTTGAACATTAATTGAGAAATTGCTTTTCAGTAAAAACTGATAAAGCAGCATTTAGTATAATAAATATCATACTGTCAGAAACAGTAGATATACTAATTGTATTGTTTTGTCAACATTTATTTTTTTGTTTTGTAGAAATTCCTTATGTTAGGCTTGCCGCTTCGGGTTTGAATTTCATCAATTAAGTTATAAGAAGCGACAAGTTTTAACGCTGCCAACTTTTTGTTTTTTTGTCGTTTGATTTGCCCGACATTAAATCAAAAACAAGTTCACAGTTCGATGTCTATTGATTTTCAAATACTAAATATCAAAATTCTTCCTGTATTTAGATTTGACATATACCTTTGCCAAACGTATCGTTAGGTCTTATATCGAGTCTAAACTCACTCAACTTTCGGACATTGCCGAGACTTTCATTTTTGGGAGAAAAATCAAATAGGAGACCTGAATTAGTTATGTCGACGAGTACCAGAGCATTATATAAGCGCATAACCATAAATCCTTTTGAGAAAGGTCATCAAGCAAGCGGTGTCAATAAATTGGGGTGGAAGAATTTGTCGCCGGTGTTGCTAGTTTTATACTTGACCGGGATGAGTTTGATCACGGCGGCACAGACACCTCAGCGCGCCTATGTGACAAGTCATTGCGGCAATACAGTTTCGGTGATTGATACAGCGTCGAATTCGTTGATTGCGACTATTCTTGTCGGGGAAGGTCCTTATAGAGTAGCATTTACGCCTAACGGTACTCGCGTTTATGTCACGAATTATTTGTCTAACACTGTCTCGGTAATTGACACAGCGACCAATACAGTAATCGCTACTATTCCTGTTGGAGATCATCCCTATGGAATAGCAATCACTCCGGACGGCACTCGCGCTTATGTGTCAAACGGATATTCCAACACCGTCTCGGTAATTAACACAGCGACCAATACAGTAATTGCAACTGTTCCTGCCGGAGTTGCTCCCCACGGAGTAACGATTACGCCTGACGGCACGAGGGTCTACGTGACAAACGGAAGTCCTAACACCGACACAGTAACTGTAATTAACACGGCAAATAACACTATTGTCGCTACCGTCCCTGTTGGGACTTACCCAATTGCGGTTGCATTCACACCTAATAGCGCTCGCGCCTATGTAACAAATTATTTCTCCGACACAGTTACGGTGATCGACACAGCGACGAATTCAGCGATCGCCACTATTCCCGTTGGAGATGGTCCCGAGTTGATAGCAATTACACCCGATGGCACCCGCGCCTATGTGGCAAACGTACTCTCTTACAATGTTTCGGTAATCAATACGGCGACCAACACATTGATTACAACTATCCCTGCCGGGTTTAATCCGTTTGGAGTAGCGATCACTCCAAACGGAGCCCGCGTTTATGTAACGAATTACGGCTCAAACAACGTCTCGGTAATTGACACGGCGACCAACACCGTAATCGCTACTGTACCTAGCGGCGCTTGTCCTTTTGCAATAGCAATTACGCCATCCGCACCGAGTGCAGCTCCATCCGTAACAGTCGCTGGGCGTGTAATATCACTTTCGGGTAGGGGCATTTTCCGTGCGAGGTTAATTCTGACAGACAGTGAAGGCAATATTCAGACAGCCTATACAAATCCATTTGGTTATTACCGATTAAGAGAAGTAGCAGCTGGCAGAACTTATACTTTAACCATCAAAGCCAAAGGTTATCAGTTCGCGCCGCAAGTTCTAACAATCAATGGGGAAATTGAAAATCTAAACTTCACCGCACAATAAAGATTACCGACAAGATGAAGGACGTAGAATAAATAGTGAAACACCAAGATTAATCGCTCTACCTCTCCAGGTTTTTATTTTACCGATGCTTTTTATTGTCAAAGACTAGCCTTGCTGTTTCTAAAAATAAGAAAAGCCCCAAGTTATTATACTTAGAGGCTTTTTCTTTTACTGTTTCCTCTTCTTTGTTTGAATTGTTTTAAGGAATAAAAACGCCGGGAATGGGTATATCGGTTGCATTGCCGAATTCAATTGAGATGAATCCAAGATTACTTCTTTGGATATACCATGTTCGGTTTTCCGGTCTGAAAACAGCAATATCAGTTTTTCCATCACCATCATAATCTGCCGGTACAAGTTTATCTGTCGAAAGTCCAAACTGCATTGCTGTGAATCCGTCTTTGCTTCTCAGGATATACCAAACTCCGGTATCCGGTCTAAAAACAGCAATATCGGTTTTTCCATCACCGTCATAGTCAGCCGGCACAGGTTTATCCGTTGAAGCGCCAAAAGTTATTGCTACGAATCCTAGTTGTGAACGCTGTAGATACCATATTCCGTCTGAAGGACGATAAACAGCTACGTCTGCCCTTCCGTCGCCGTCGTAATCAGAAGCTACGGGAATATCTCCAGTTTGACCAAAAGCTAAACTAGAGGTTTGATTATTTAGTAAATTAAAGATGTACCATGCGCCATCGCCGGGGCGAAATATAGCTATTTCTGCTCGACCGTCGCCGGTAAAATCTGCCGGCATCGGAATATCACTCGCCCCGCCGAAAGCAATAGCGAAAAATCCGAGAGTTGTGCGCTGCAGAACCCAAACTCCGTTTCTAAAGATGGCTAGGTCTGTTTTTCCGTCGCCGTCATAATCCGCTGGTACTATTTTGTCGGTTGATATTCCAAATGTAATAGCAGAAAAGCCTGATTGTGAATTGCGTAAATTCCATACTCCGTTTTCAGGTCTAAACACTGATATATCCGCTTTCCCATCGCCGTCAAAATCAAAGGGCGTTCTGTTAGAAACTGTTCCGGCTGCTTGATTAACCGTAAAGGTTTGTCCGCCAGCCGTTATTGTTCCGGTTCGAGCCGCTCCGGTATTTGCCGTGAAAAAGAAGGTAATTGTCTCGTTGCCCGTTCCACCAGCGGCTGAGATAACATTACCGCCTGATATAATCTGAAGCCACTCGGTATTGCTCGTAGCAATCCATATACAACCCGGTGCAGTATTAAGAGTGAAGCTTCCCATTCCTCCACCGGGAGATGTAGCACTGAAACTCGTCGGACTCAAGGTATATGTACAACCCGAAGCCTGATTTATAGTAAAGATTTGTCCGTTAACATTTATTGTTCCGGTTCTAGCAGGTCCAGAATTCGCTTGAACAGTAAAGGTAACCGAACCGTTACCTGTTCCCGATGCGCCGCTATTGATTGTTATCCACGATGCTGTAGTTGTAGCCGTCCACGGGCAAGTACTATTTGAGGTAACATTGAAGCTGCCTGCGCCGCCCGGAGCAGGAAAACTTGCTTCATTTGAAGAAAGTTGAAACGCACAGCCGTTGGCTTGAGTAACTGTGAATGTTTGTCCGGCAATTGTAACTGTTCCGGTTCTCTCCACTCCGGTATTCGGTTGAACTGTAAATGAGACCGTTCCGTTTCCGCTTCCGATATTACCGCCGGTAACGGTAATCCAGCTAACATTGCTCGTCGCTGCCCACGCACAAGCGGATGTGGTGGTTACACTTACCGTTCCGCTTCCGCCCGAACTACTAATTGGTTGGCTAGTCGGGCTAATCGTATAAGAACAATTAAATTCATATGCTCCCAAATCTACAATTCCGCCAACAATTCGTGTAAATCCACGCTGGTCGGCTGCCGCCGGAGCATTAGCATTATTACCTGCATTTATTGCGGGACTGCCCGGCAACAAAGCGTGTGTCGGAGTCGGTCCGCCGTACATCCCAAGCGCGCTGATCATCGGCGGCGTGTCGCGGATGTCTGAAGCTTGGTAAGTTATTGGACGTCCCGTAATAGTCGAGCCTCCTGTCGAAGCGCCAACCAGATTATTGCCCGCAGATGTGACAGTGCCGCCCTCAAAGGAAATTTCGCTGATGCTTGTCGTAGTATTGCCTGCTACGATGGTGTTGGCTAAGTTCAAATCTCCGCTAAGGTGAATGATGCCGCCGCCGGTACTGCTAGCCTTATTGTTGGTAACAGTCACATTGCGCAGCGTTGTGTTGCCGAAACTGCAAAAGCCTCCGCCATCAACTGCAGCCGTATTGCCGGAAATGGTCGAGTTAACGACTGTTAATGTACCGCCGTTGCCCCTATAGTCAAAACCACCGCAACTATTAATTGCGGAGTTAGCGGAAAAGGTCGAATTTTGGATTTGATGGTTTGTCCCTCCTTCGAAGCGCACGCCGCCGCCGAAGGTTGCCGAATTTCCGGTTACATGCACGCGGTTCAGCGTCAGCGAGCCTCCGACCGCTAAAATCGCTCCACCGGAAGCCTGAACATCTCCGAATGCGGGGTCTCCGCCCGTTAAAGTCACGTCTGTAATAATTACAGTCGTATTGTTTATTTGGAAGATGCGGTTTGGTCCCGGAGAGCAATCCACACCCGAATTGCAAGCGACATTACGGTCATCCGATCGGGTAACGATAAAAGTTGCGCTCGGCGCCGAAATATCAATATTTGAATTAGCCTCAATACTATTTATTCCGGCTGTTTGACCATTATCATTTCCGTTAAGAAAAGTTGCCAAATTGTTCGTTAGAAAATCAACCTGATTATTTCCTGTTAGATTGGTGAATACCTTTCCAACATATAAATCGGTTAAAGAAGATTTCTCTTTTTGTGTTTGCAAATTATTTGTATTTGCTGACGAACTGATTGTTCCATATGTTATTGAAACAATAGAGAGCAAAACGACGAGAAAAACGGAAAATGAAAAACTAAGCTTTCTGCGGTTATTGACGTTTGACATCAGAAAATTCCTCGATTTTATTCAGCTAATATTGTTAAACTGCTAAGTTGTATAATGTAACTTCGAAGCCTGTAAGAAGACTGTCGAATGGAAAGCTCACAATGCAATAAAGCTTGGAAGGCATTGCGATAATTTCAAACAAAACTGTGGCTTTGTTTGAAATAGTTGGAAAGTATAAAACAGTTTGTATCACTAACAACAGTGAAAAGTCAATGTATCACTTGAGATTTTGGGCAACAATTTTTTTCAAAAGATTCTGCCGTCAATCGCTCGTATTTTTCCCTGCTCACATTTCGCAAATCAGAGGTTAAAGACGGAGCAAATGTACCTGAAAATGTATCCGTTAGCTGTTCGGATAAATGTTCTCAAGTGATAAAATATTTTAAGATATTCAAGCAGTAACATTCTGTAACGCTAGATAAATTTAGGTAGATAAAAAATAAAATGTTCACGGGAATAATCGAAGAGTTAGGCAGTATCGCTTTCTTGGATAGATACACTAAAGGCGCAAAGATAAAAGTTTCCGCGCAAGTTGTTACAAAAGATACCAAAGACGGCGATTCGATTTCTGTCAATGGGGTTTGTTTAACGGTTCTGAATGTTCAATCCGATTCTTTTTCGGCAGATGTTTCAGGCGAGACTTTACGAATCTCGACGTTGGGAAATCTGCAAATCGGTTCGCCCGTTAATTTGGAACGCGCAGTTACGCCGACGACTCGTTTGGGCGGACACATTGTTCAAGGTCACGTTGACGCGCACGGGAAATTTTTGCAAGCCGAAAAGCAAGGTGATTTTAGGACTGTGCGTATCGGTTTTCCCAAAGACATTGGACAATATTTCGTCTATAAAGGTTCGATTGCAGTCGAAGGAATCAGTTTGACAATTGCGAATTTAACCGAAGATTATTTTGAAATTGCCGTGATTCCTAAAACCTGGGCGTTGACAAATCTTTCCAGTTTGAAAAACGGCGACGCGGTAAATCTCGAAGTTGATATGATTGCCAAATACATCGAAAGAATTATGCTTTACGGTAGAGAAGAAGAAAGACGCGAAGTCATAACAATGGAAAAACTACAAAAACTCGGATTTGTTTAAGAAATTTAACGCACAGACGCAGGGACGCAAAAAATTTGAAATAAAGGGGTAAAGTAAAAATTAACTGCTAAAACAATACAGCTTAAAGCACAAAAGGCAAAAGCGAAAATAACTTTCAAACCTTTGCCTTTTTAATTTTTACTTTTTACTTTATTTATTTCATCGCTTTACGCGGGATTTTCTCATCCATCATCGCTGTTTGATAAACAAACGCCGCCATAATCATCGCCGCCTGTTTCATATCATCGGCTTGAATACGGTCGAAGTTGTCCTGGTTTGAATGGTGCGTCCTGGTGTCGTATTCGATTTCGTCCTGTATAAATTGAAATCCGGGAAGTCCGATTCGGTCAAACGATAAATGGTCGGTTCCGCCCGTATTTCGAATTGTTAAAGTTGACGCGTCCTTATCAGCAAAAGACGTGAGCCACGCTTTGAAAATCGGCGCAACCGCGCTGTTTCCTTGCAGATAAACACCGCGAATTTTTCCCGTTCCGTTATCAAGATTGAAATAAGCGGAAAGCTTTTCATAATCCGCGCCTTTAACAAGTTCGGCTGGTTGCTGCTGTTGCGGCGCGGCACCAAAATTAATTCCGGCGCCTTTCATTTCACCGAAATGTTGTTTGACGTATTCACGCGAACCATTTAAGCCCTGTTCTTCGCCGCTCCAAAGAGCAACGCGAATCGTGCGGCGTGGCTTCAAGCCGGAAGCCAAAATAATCCGCGCCGCTTCCATCGCAACCACGCAACCGGCTGCGTTATCGGTTGCGCCCGTGCTTGAGTGCCACGAATCGAGATGTCCGCCGAGCATCACGATTTCGTCTTTTAATTTCGGGTCTGTTCCGGGAATTTCGGCAATCGTGTTATAACCCATTAAATCTTCGTCGTGGTACTGCGCTCGAATATCAACCGTCATTTTCGGCGTTACGCCGAGTTGAATCATTCTCGCCAAACGATTGTAATCTTCCGTCGCCATTGTCATCTGCGGAATCATCTTCGCTTCGGCTTCTTTCTGATAAGGCGATAAAAAGTCGCGGCGGTTGAAAGTGTCGAGATTTTGAGGCATTGTTTGAGCGACACTCGCGCTTTGCACAAAAAGCGTTCCGCCGCTTCCGATCCGACTATTGTCAACTACGACTGCCGCGCCTTCTTGCAGCAAGAAATTCATCCGCTTAAAGTTATTAAATATAGATTGTTCTCTTTGTTTTTTCCGTTCCTCTTCCGTCATTGGCTGTTGTTGCGGACGCTGCGGAGTTGCGGAAGTTGAATCCGCCATTTCCTTCAAATCTTCATCGGTATGACGCGAAAAGAGAGATTTTTCTTCCGCTTTTAATTCACGTATTTTGGAAACCAGCACGATTTTACCGACCCTTTCAAAGACCAGCCGCGTCCGAATGGTCCCCACGCTTCCAGATGAGCGTTCTGCATTCCCCATTTTTTCATCTGGTCGCGCGTCCATTCGTTGGCGCGTTTCATATTTGGCGAATTCGTCAGACGCCCGCCGATGACATCGGTCAAATAACTCAAAGTTTGCATTATCTGCGAATTTTTCGTTCCTTCATCTTTGATTTTCTGGATAACTTCTTTTGGCGCTTGATATGGCGCAGGCGCGGCTGCCTGTCCAAAAGCGAACATCGGAAATAAGAAAACATAGAGCAGAAAAACGCTCATTAATTTGCGTCGTAACATTTTTATAAATCTCCTAGAAAATTTGATTTCGACTTTTTGAAAGAAAAGTTTTGTTTATTTTACCGTAAAAGGAGGGAAAAGGTTTCAAAATAGTGGTAAGTGGTAAGTGCTAAATGAAAAGAAAAATTAAAATTAGACATTTTACTTTCCACTTACCACTAAAACTTAGGTTTTCCAAGTCAGAGTGTAAGCGGGCGGAACATTTTTCATAATAAGCCGGCTTTTCCTGGCTTTTCCGTAACGCTTTCGCATAAAATCACGAAGTTTTATTGCCGACGGAAAATAATAACCGTGCGCGTATTGAAAGGTGCGAAAAACGCATCCGCGCTCCATAAATTTTTCGACTTCAACTAAAATCTCGTCACCCACTTCGTTAGGAATTGAGACAAACGGCAGGCAGGAAATAATGTATCCGACTTTGCCTAAGCCGGTTTTTTGGTGAATCGAAAACGTTTCGCAGGCATTCCCGCGAACGATTTTAAGCCGGGGGAAATTTTTTTTCAGAGATTTGACCAAATCCTTGTCAACTTCAATGCCGAGATACGATTTTTCATTCGGCAATATTTCCTGTAAAAATTTCGTCACTGCTCCCGTGCCTACGCCAAGCTCTAAAACGATGTTTTCTTCGTTCGGCGCAAGACCTTTGAGCATTTTCTGCGCGAGTTCGGGCGAACTCGGCGCGATAGCCCCGACTTTGAGCGGATTTTTCAGAAACGCTTGAAGAAATTCAATATTCTCGTTCATTTTGTAGGCAGAAATACAAGCGTTGGCGAGTATGTCATTATAAATGTAAACAAAAAATCCTGACGATTATGTTTCCGTCTCGGATTTACGCCAGTGCTTGATTTAACTAACCGAAGCTGAAATTTTCGATTCCGTATCAGAACCGATTATTGAATCGCCGACGGAAATCTTATAATCACAACCTTCGTTTTGGCAATAGCGCGTAGCGCCGTCTTTCTTTGTGTATTTTTCAAGTATAAACGGCGCGTTGCATTGCGGACACGGCTCGTTTATCGGTTTATCCCAGAAAACTGCATCGCATTTCGGGTAATTCGTGCAGCCGTAAAATGATTTTCCGCGCCTTGATTTTTTGACGGCGATTTCTCCGGTATTGCATTTCGGGCAAGCGATTCCGAGCGTTTCTCGTTTGATGTATTTGCATTTTGGGTAATTTGCACACGACGTAAATTCGCCGAAACGTCCCGTCCGAATGACGAGTTTCGCGCCGTCAACCGGACAAATTTCGTCGAGTTCGACAGGTGGCGCGACCGTTGTCGTCGCTCCGCTTTTCTTGTCAATCTTACGAATATTTTTGCAGTCGGGATAACCCGTGCAGCCGTAAAACGCACCGAATCTTCCGCGCTTCAAAGCCATTTCGCGCCCGCAGTTTTCGCACGGCAAAACTTCTTCCGTCTGATCTCCCGTATTTGATTTTTGGTCTTCGCCATTTGCTGTCTGCTGACCGCCGACCGCTGTCCGCTTTTGCGAGACTTCGCGTGTCGTTTTGCACTCCGGGTAATTGGCACAGGCGAGAAATTGCCCGAATCGTCCGAATTTTATTACCATTCCCGCGCCACAGTTTTCACAAACTTCGTCGGTTGGAATCGAGGCTTTCTTTTTGTCTTTGAGACTAATTTCGGCATTTTTCAAATCAACGGAAAATTTATCGTAAAAACCGCGTAGCGCATCACGCCAGTTAATTTTTCCTTCTTCGATTTCGTCGAGTTGGTCTTCCATCCGCGCCGTATAAGTCGGATTAAAAAGGTCGTCGAAACCGGCGACGAGAACGTCGTTGACGGTCATTCCGAGTCCAGTCGGGTGAAATCTGCCTTCGAGTTTTTCGACATACTCGCGGTCTTGAATCGTCGTCATAATCGCCGCGTAAGTCGAAGGTCTGCCGATACCTTTTTCTTCCAAAGCCTTCACCAAAGTTGCTTCTGTGAATCGAGGCGGCGGCTCGGTAAAATGTTGTTCGGGCGTGATTTTATTTAATTTTAAGTTTTCGCCTTTTTCGACTTTCGGCAAAGTCAGTTCTGCGTCTTCGTCCTCTTCGTTCTCCGGTTTTTCATCACGTCCTTCCTGGTAAACCTTCAAGAATCCGTCGAATTTCTGCACTGAACCGGTTGCGCGAAAAGTAAACCTTCCGGCTTTAATATCTATTGTTGTCTGGTCAAAAATCGCGGGCGTCATTTGTGAAGCGACAAAGCGTTTCCAGATCAAAGAATAAAGTTTCAATTCATCGGCGCTTAAATAATTTCTCAAGCTGTCCGGCGTGCGGTTCGCATCTGTCGGGCGAATAGCTTCGTGCGCGTCCTGCGCTCCTTTTTTCGATTTATAAAAATTTGGTTTTTCGGGCAGATAATCTTTTCCGTAATTGCCGCCGATAAAATCGCGCGCCTCGTTTAAAGCCGCATCGGAAACGCGCGTCGAATCAGTTCGCATATAAGTTATCAAACCGACAGCGCCTTCTGAACCAATTTCTACACCTTCGTAAAGTTTCTGCGCTGTGGTCATTGTGCGCTTGACGGAAAAGCCGAGTTTGCGAGCCGCTTCCTGCTGCAATTTGGAAGTGATAAACGACGGAACGGGATTTCGTTTACGTTCTTTTGTGGTTACTGAATCAACTACAAAATTTTCCTTTCCGGCTTCTTCGACAATTTCGTTTGCCGTTTTTTCATCTTTAATGTGAGTTTCGTTTTTCTTTAAATCCTGCTCAAAGCCACTTGTTTTAAGCGTTAAATCTTCAATTTTATAAAGTCGTGCGTCAAAATTCGGCGGCAGTTTCGCGCTCAAATTTGCTGCAATTGTCCAATATTCGGTTTGCTTAAACGCTTCGATTTCGCGTTCGCGTTCGACAACTAGACGAACTGCAACGGTTTGCACGCGTCCGGCGGAAAGTTTTCCGCCGATGTTTTTCCACAAAATCGGTGAAACTTTATAACCGACTAATCTATCTAAAATTCGCCGTGCTTGCTGCGCGTCAACCAAATCTTTGTTTATTTGCCGCGGCATTTTAAAAGCGTCTTTAATCGCGTTTTTCGTGATTTCATTAAACATCACGCGAAAGACCTGTTTCGCCGGACGTTTCGGCACGATTTCTTCCGCCAAATGCTGGCAAATCGCTTCGCCTTCGCGGTCGGGGTCAGCCGCCAGAAAAATTGTGTCGGCTTCTTTTGCCGCTTTCTTCAAATCCGAAACGGTTTTTTTATTATTGCGTTTTTTTACGTCTGGAATAACTTCATAAGTCGGCTCGAAATTGTTTTCGATATCTACACCCAAACCTTTCGACGGCAAATCCTTGATATGCCCGATTGAAGCGAGAACCTTATATTCGTTTCCCAAGTATTTATTGATTGTTTTCGCCTTTGCCGGCGATTCGACGATAACTAGATTTTTTGCCATTTTTAATAAAACTTAATCGGATAAACTTTCTTGAGCAAACTCTATTAACCGATGGTTTGTCAAATTTATTCCGGCAGAAATTTCACTCGGCAGTTCCGCGACAACATCTTGCCAATGCTGAACAAGTTTTGCGCCGGACTTTATCAAATAATTTGTGCCGAAGGAATTTTTAGACGTAATGTTTCCCGGTACAGCCATTACCTCGCGGTTTTGCTCCATAGCGAGACGCGCGGTTATCAAAGAGCCGCTTCTTTCGGACGCTTCAACGATTAAAACCGCTAAACTTAATCCGCTTATGATTCGATTGCGATACGGAAAGTTGTCTTTGAGCGGCGGCGTCTCAAGCGGAAATTGCGAAACAACAGCGCCCCCTTTTTCGAGAATTTCACCCACGAGTTTCGCGTTTTCCTTCGGATAAACTTGCCCAATTCCTGTTCCGAGAACGGCAACTGTTCTTCCCTTTCCTTCGATTGCGCCGCGATGCGCCGCCGTATCAATTCCGCGTGCAAGTCCCGAAACAACCGTAATTCCTTTTGAGGCTAAATCTCGCGCCAGCATTTCCGAAGCGTTTGCGCCGTAAGTCGAGCAGCGCCGCGAGCCGACCATTGCCACGCACGGCGCTTCAAAACACGTTTGCCAATCACCTTTCACATAAAGCGTAATCGGCGGGTCAGCAATTTCTCGTAACAGAAACGGATAGCTTCCGTCGTCCAAAACTAAAATATCGCCGCCGATTTCTCTAACTTTTGATAATTCTTCTTCCGCCTTTTCGTGAAATTCGCGCTTTAAGACGCTTTCAATTGTTTCTGCTTTTAATCGCAATTGTTCGAGTTCGCCGCGCGTCGCGTGAAAAACGTTTTCCGCCGAACCGAAACGCTCAAGCAATTTCGTCGCGGAGCGAGGACCGACACCGGGTGTCATATTGAGAGAAATCCAATCACGCATAAAAATTATTCATCCTTCATCCCTCATATTTCATCCCTCAAAACTGGCGGAGGCGTGTGGGAATCGAACCCACCCGAGTTTGCTCTCACAAACTCACAGACGGTTTTGAAGACCGCGCCGCTCACCAGAACAGATGCGCCTCCCTCGTTTAAAGCCAGGAAATAAAACTAAACTTTAGATTGAAAAACTGTCAAGTAATTTTTCGAGTGTTTTTGTTAAATTGCCAATCTGAGACCTTGCTTGACCACTAAAATTGGGCGTGTTATTCTCTCTCTTTTAAGAGTAAGTGATTTTTTTCACTATATTAGTTTAGGCATTTTATTATTAAAATTTAAGAAATATGTTTTTTCCGACCATTCTGGCATTTCAGGAAGTTCGGCTTATACCGGACGGCACTTTGTTTATTCACATTGCGCTAATTCTTTTAATGATTTGGATCTTGAATCGTACGTTTTTTCGCCCTATCAATCGCGTTATCGAATCGCGCGAGCGAAACAAAGGCGGGCGTTTCGGTGAAGCGCAGGAAATTCTTCGCGAAGTTGAGAAAAAGCAAGCAAATTATAATGCGGCGATTCTCGAAGCGCGTTCCAGAGGTTATGAATTGATTGCCGCCGAACGTAATGTGGCGATGACGCAAAGACAGGAAAAAATTGGCACGGTTAAGGCGGAAGTCGAGCAAAGAGTCGCGCAGCAGAACGAAGAATTAAACAGGCAAACAGCTGAAGCAAAGGCAGCGATTGCCCGCGATGCCGAAAATCTGGCGGAAAAAATCAGTTCAAATATCTTAAAGACGGCTTAATTATTCCAAATTCCGGATTGAAAATTTCAGATTTTAATTTGGAATTTGAAATTTATTGTTATGATAGCTTTTTTATTTAAATTTATTTTAATGGCTGCCGAAACAGGACACGCTGTGAGCGGCGATTCGAGTTGGGGCAAGTTTCTGCATTTTTGGAACACATATTTTAATTATCCGGGCTTTGAATTGTGGAGATTTATCAACTTATCAGTTTTTGTCGCAATTTTGATTTATCTCTTGAAAAAACCTCTTACCCAAGCCTTTAAAACCCGACGTGAAACGATTCGCGCTGAACTCATTCGCGCCGAAGAAGAAAGACAGGCGGCACTCGCGCAATTAACGGCAACGGAAGCCAAACTTGCGCGGCTTGACGCCGAATCAAACGAAGTGCTGGAAAAAGCCAGGCGCGAAGCCGAAGCCGAAAAAATGCGTATCGCGCGGGAAGCCGAAGAAGAAGCGAATAAATTGCGCGGGCAAGCCGAAAGCGAAATTGTGCGCAAAAGTAAACTAGTTCAAATGCAGCTTCGACGCTTTTCTGCCGAAGAAAGCATTCGTTTAGCGGAAGAAAAAATCAAGCATCAGATAAACCCGGAAAAAGATGCGCGACTTGTCAAACAAAGCATTCAGTCAATCGGAGGTTTAAGCTAAAATGAGTGTAGAAACCGTCGCTCGCCGCTACGCCGCCGCGCTGGCTGATGTGGTTACCAAATCGGGCGAAACAAATTCCGTGCAAGCTGAGCTGAAATCTTGGGAAGAGTTGATAAATTCCAACAGCGATTTGCAAAGCGCCTTTCGCAACCCGGCTATTTCTCACACCGACAAAGAAAAAGTTCTGGAGAGTTTGATTGAAAAAACTAAGCCGACGCGCACGACCGCGAACTTCTTGCGCATTCTTTTGCGAAACAATCGCCTAACTGAAATCAACGAAATAAATGAGCGTTTCGCCGGTGTTTTGGAGGAGCGAAGCGGAGTTATTTCCGCGCAAATCACTTCGGCGCGCGGTTTATCAGAACAGGAAAAGGCAGAATTGCGAGCGAATTTGCAAAAGCTAACCGGCAAAACGGTAAATTTAAATTTTGAAACCGACGCGCAAATCATCGGCGGCGTCGTTACGCGCGTCGGCTCGACCGTTTATGACGGCTCGGTGAAAACGCAATTGGAAAATCTCAAACAACAAATGATTGGAACGTAGTGGTGAATGGTGAACTATTAGTAAAAAACTCACCACTTACCACTTACCACTAAAAACTATGGAAGCAATAAAAGCAAACGAAATAAACGAAATTATACGTTCACAGATTGAAAATTTTGATTCGAGTATGACGGTTTCTGAAATCGGAACGGTAATCAAAGTCGGCGACGGAATTGCCGAAATTCACGGACTCGAAAAAGTGATGGCGGGCGAACTGCTCGAATTTCCTTTTGACGTGCGCGGTCTCGCTCTTAATCTCGAAGAAGATAAGGTCGGTACAGTGCTTTTCGGCGATTTTCAAAAAATCAAGGAAGGCGATGAAGTAAAACGCACGAAGCGAATTATGAGCGTTCCGGTCGGCGAGGCGCTCATCGGGCGCGTGGTTGACGCTTTAGGAAATCCGGTTGACGGCAAAGGTGAAATCCTGACCACCGAATTTAATCCGATTGAAAGAATCGCGCCCGGAATTATTGACCGACAGCCGGTTAAAGAGCCGCTGCAAACTGGACTGAAAGCGATTGACGCGATGGTTCCGATTGGTCGCGGACAGCGCGAACTTATTATCGGAGACCGCCAGACGGGAAAAACCGCCGTAGCGATTGACACGATTATTAACCAGAAGGGCAAAGACGTAATTTGCGTTTATGTCGCCATCGGTCAGAAGGAATCAACCGTTGCGCAGGTGGTAAAAAAACTCGAACAATATGGCGCGATGGATTACACAATCGTTGTTTCCGCCGGAGCTTCGCAGCCTGCCGCGATGCAATTTTTAGCGCCTTACGCGGGCTGCGCGATGGGCGAATACTTCCGCGATAACGGTCGTCACGCTTTGACTATTTATGACGATTTAACGAAGCAAGCGGCGGCGTATCGTGAAATTTCATTATTGTTAAGAAGACCGCCGGGTCGGGAAGCGTATCCGGGCGATGTATTTTATCTTCACTCGCGCTTGCTTGAAAGAGCGGCGAAAATGTCTGATGCACGCGGCGGCGGTTCTTTAACGAGTCTTCCGTTTATCGAAACGCAAGCAGGCGACATTTCCGCATACATTCCGACGAATGTAATTTCAATTACCGACGGACAGATATTTTTGGAAAGCGACCTTTTCAATTCGGGTGTTCGTCCGGCAATTAACGTCGGTAACTCGGTTTCGCGTGTCGGTGGCGCGGCGCAAATCAAGGCGATGAAACAAGTTGCCGGAACTTTGCGGATTGATCTGGCGCAATACCGCGAGCTTGCCGCGTTTGCTCAATTCGGCTCGGATTTGGATAAATCAACGCAGTCGCAGCTCGAGCGCGGAAAGCGTTTGACTGAAGTTTTGAAACAAGGTCAATACCAGCCGATGGAAGTAGGAAACCAAGTTTTCATAATTTGGACGGTAACTAACGGTCTGGCTGATGACGTAGCGGTTGAAGATTTGAAACGCTTTGAAGAAGAATTGACGAGCTTTATCGAAAATTCGCATCCAGCGGTTATGCAAACAATGCGCGAGAAAAATTCAATTGACGATGATTTGAAAGCATCAATGCGCGAAGCAGTTGAAGATTTCAAATCAACGCGCTGGAATCAAGGCGGACAAGACAGAGTTGCAGCGGCAAACGCATAGTTAGTGGTGAACGGTGAGTGATTAATAAAGATTTTCACTCACCACTCACCACTCACCACTCACCACTAAAAATTATGGCAAGTCTTTTAGATATGCGCCGGCGCATCAAGTCGGTCAAAAATACGCAGCAAATCACTAAAGCGATGAAAATGGTCGCGGCGGCGAAACTTAAACGCGCCACCGACCGCGTTACCGCCGCACGTCCGTTTGCGCAAAAAATGTCTGAAGTCCTCGGAAATTTGAGCGCGAAAATCGGCGGTGATTTTTCGTCTCCGCTTTTGAACACGCGCGGCGATGAAAGTTATTTAATGGTTTTAGTCAGCGCCGATAAAGGACTGGCTGGCGCATTTAACGCCAATATTATCAAAGCCGCGCAAGCCTTTATAAAGGAAAATGGCGGAAAGCAATTCCAAATGATGCCGGTCGGTCGAAAGGCGCGAGATTTTTTCAAACGCCGTGAAATGAATTTCACGGAAGAATACGTCGGTTTAACCGGGTCGGGTCAAGTTGCGCATACGGACGCGATAGAAATCGCGCAAAGAATTATCAGAACTTTTACTGAAGATGAAACGATTGATAAAGTTTTTCTCGTTTTCACCGAATTTAAAACCGTAATGTCGCAGGAAGTAAAAATCGAACAACTTTTACCGATTCCGCGTCTTGCGATTGCGGAAACGGAAAATACCGTCCAAGCCGAATATATCTACGAGCAGCCGCCGGCAGAAATTTTCGGTCGCTTGCTTCCGAAACAAATCGAAACGCAGATTTATCGCGCAATGCTAGAATCAGTCGCTTCTGAACAAGGAGCGCGAATGACCGCAATGGATTCAGCATCAAAGAATGCCGGTGAATTAATTGACACTTTGACGTTGAACATGAACCGCATTCGCCAAGCGGCTATTACAAAAGAGATTATCGAGGTTGTTTCAGGCGCAGCGGCGTTGTAATTAATTACGAATTTCAAATTAAAAATTACGAATAGCGTGTGAAGATTTCAATTTTAATTCGTAATAATCAATGGCTGGCATAAACTTGCTTAAGGAAAACCGGCGCGAACGAATCTTTCGTTACGCGCCGCTCGTTTTGTGGATTGGCGTTATCTTTTTTGCTTCGACTATGCTCGGCTCAATGTCTAACACCTCGCGTTTTATTCGCCCGCTTCTCATTTTTCTTTTTACGAACGCTCCTGAAGAAACTTTAGTAATTTACCACACCTACATTCGCAAATTCGCGCATTTTGCCGAATATGCGATTTTAGCTTTTTTCGCGGCGCGGGCTGTTTCCGGTTCTTCGGTTAAAATTTTGCAAAAGTTTTGGTTTGTTTTTGCATTCGTTTTGGTTGTTCTCGTCGCTTCGATTGATGAAACAAATCAAAGTTTTAACTCAACGCGCACAGGTTCAATGACGGACGTTCTGCTCGATTGTTCCGGCGGATTGACGATGATAATTTTCTTTTATATTTATCGCCTTAGAAAGAATATCTGACCGGAAAAGTCGTACTTGCTTTCTGCCTTTCCTTTGCTTTGGCGGAACTTTGTGCGATAGTTTTCGTTAATAAAAGGCAAAGGAGAAAAACAAAAATGAGTATTTTCGACAAAGTTAAAGAAGCAGCATTTAATCAGTTTATCGAGGTTATCGAATGGCTTGACGACACGCAGGACACGATACTTTATCGTTTTCCGGTCGCCGGTCAGGAAATTAAAAACGGAGCGCAATTAATTGTGCGCGAATCGCAAGTGGCTGTTTTTGTTTTTGAAGGTCAGGTAGCGGACGTTTTCGGACCTGGAAAATATACGATCGACGGCGGCAACGCGCCGATTCTGTCGAAACTTGGCGCGTGGAAATTCGGATTTAATTCGCCATTTAAATCGGAAGTTTATTTTGTCAACACAAAACAATTTACTGATATGAAATGGGGAACGGCAAACCCGATAATGCTGCGCGACAACGACTTTGGTGTTGTTCGCCTCCGCGCTTTCGGCGCGTATTCGATGCGCGTTGCCGACCCGCGTGAGTTTATCAAGGAAGTCGCCGGAACAAATGCTCATTTTCAAACCGAAGGTATTGACACACAATTAAAACGCGCGATTGTCACGGAATTTTCTGACGCGATTGGCGAGATGAAAATTGCCGCTTTAGATTTAGCGGCGCAGTATAAAGAAATGGGCGAAGCTATCAGGGCGAAAATCAACGAAGATTTCAAAACTTACGGTTTGGAAGTTACAAAATTTTACGTCGAAAACGTCTCTCTGCCAGAAGAAGTCGAAAAAGCGCTCGATAAGCGTAGTTCGATGGGCGCGCTCGGCGATGCGCAAAAATACATGCAGTTTCAAGCGGCTGACGCTCTGCGCGACGCGGCGCAAAACGAAGGCGGCGGCGCTGGTCTCGGCGCAGGTTTAGGCGCGGGTTTTGCCGTCGGCGGACAAATGGCAAACGCTTTCGGAAACGCCGGACAACAAAGCGGCGGACTATCGCAACAGCAAACAGTTGCGTGTCCTTCGTGCGGAAAACAAAACGCGGCAGGCACAAAATTTTGCGGAGAGTGCGGCGGGAAAATGGAAGTTACGAAAGTTCCCTGCGTCAAATGCGGCGCGGAACTCCGCGAAGGCGCAAAGTTTTGTTCTGAATGCGGCTCGACACAGGAAAAAGAAAAGTGCGCGAACTGCCAAGCCGAACTTAACGCGGGCGCCAAATTCTGTAATGAATGCGGGACGAAAGTTGAGGCGAGCAGTTAGTGGAAATCTAAATGAAACTTACTTTCAAAAATCCTAATTTTTCTTTGCTAATTTTTTGAGTAACTACTGACTAAACAAGTAAAAGAAAATTTCACAATGTCTCAAGCCTGTGTTGCAGAACTAAATAAAATTATTGCAGTCATTTCGTTCATTGTCTTGATTACGTTAGGAGTATCAGGACAGGCGTCATCTAAAAAATACTGGGAGGAAAAAGCATACTGGAAAGAAATAGTCAAAGACAGCAAGTTAATTATTGTCGGAACAGTTGAAGAAGATTATCATGTGGGACGACCTGAAAAGTTTAAGCTAACTCCAGACAATCCTAATCCAAGTCAAACAGATCTCTATGTAGGAAGAGTGTTTCGGGTAAAGGTAACAGGCATACTCAAGAGTGAAAAGAAGGTTGAAAAAAACATAGAGAATAAGTATGTGAATGTCTTTCTTTATTGGATTGGTGGAGTTCCATCATTGAGCGAGCCGATTATTTTAAAGGGGATGGAGTATGTGCTTTTCTTAAAGCCCAACGACGATAAAGAATTAGAAGGAAAGGGAACGATTCAGTTCAATAAACTGAATTATGAAATCATCACAAAACCTTTCGATTATAAATCGAGTTATTTAGTTGTTCCCCACGGTCGCCGCGGAGTAGTTGTACTTAAAAATAACAAGGATAAATTGATAAAAGTAATAAAGAGGGCAATATAATTCGTGTGCGTTAAATTTCCCTTTCTTGAAAACCGTTTCTCACACCAGATTAAGCATCACGGCTTCCATTTCTTTAAGGCGAATCGGTCGAAACGCTAATTTGTCATCCGCGCAAAAGACTTCGACCAGACTTTCTTCGCTCAAATCGCCTTGAATCAATGCTTCCGAAAGTTCGTCTTCGACATATTTCTGCAAAGCGCGGCGCAGCGGGCGGGCGCCGTAACTTCGATCGGCGCAGGTTTTCTTGACCAGCCAATTTTTCGCGTCTTCGGTCAGACGAATCTGCAAAGCGCGTTTGGCTAAAATTTCGTTCAGCTTGCCGATTTGCAAATCTACAATCTGCATCAAATCCGCGTCGAACAGTTCGTCAAAGATGATTATTTCATCAAGCCGATTGACGAATTCGGGGGCGAAAGTCTTTTTAACTTCGCTCATCACTTGCTCTTCCATTTTCTGCTGTGAAGCATCGCCTTTATTTTGAAAACCGAGTGACGCGCGTTTTTGAATAAATCGCGCACCGATGTTTGAGGTCATTATAAAAATCGCGTTTTTGCAGTCTATTTGATTGCCTTGCGAATCAGTTAAAGTTCCGTCTTCAAAAACCTGCAAAAGAACATTAAATAAATCAGGATGCGCTTTTTCGATTTCGTCAAAAAGCACGAGCGAATACGGAGCGCGGCGAAGTTTTTCGGTCAATTGCCCGCCTTCTTCGTGTCCGACGTATCCGGGCGGCGAACCGATAAATTTGGCAACCGTGTGTTTTTCCATAAACTCGGACATATCGAAACGAACAAGTGCCCGTTCCGACCCGAAAAGAAATTCCGCCAAAGTTCTGGCGACTTCTGTTTTACCGACACCGGTCGGACCTAAAAATAAAAACGAGCCGATGGGTTTATTCGGATTTTTGAGACCGGCGCGAGAACGTCGAATCGCACGCGCGAGAGCTGAAATCGCCGGACGTTGTGAGATGATTCGGCGATGCAATTCGGCTTCGATTTGC
Source organism: Acidobacteriota bacterium (assembly GCA_020200095.1). GTDB lineage: Bacteria > Acidobacteriota > Blastocatellia > Pyrinomonadales > Pyrinomonadaceae. The sequence continues at coordinate 20,687 of JAIVJJ010000011.1, forward strand.
AGAAGTTTTTTCGCTTCTTCCTGTTTTATTGCGGCAACCGGAACGCCCGTCCAACGCGCGACGACTTCATTAACGTCGTCTTTCGTCACTTCAACCGCGAAAACCGGATCTTCCAAAGTATTCAGTTCTAAGAAAAGAAGTTGATCTTCGTTTGCCGTGCGTTTCCAATTGGCAATGGTTTCTTTCCAAGCCGGTTCGCCCTTATTTTCCTGCTGATGGCGAAGTTTGGCGCGTGAACCTGCTTCGTCCAAAACGTCAATGGCTTTGTCAGGCAAAAAACGGTCGGGAATGTAGCGGTTTGTTTGATAAACGGCGGCTTCGAGCGCTTCTTTTGAATAACGAATTTGATGAAACGCTTCGTATCTTTCTGCTAAACCCTGCACGATTTTTAACGCTTCTTCTTCATTCGGCGGCACGACTTTTACCGATTGAAAACGGCGTTCGAGCGCGCGGTCTTTTTCGATTGATTTGCGAAACTCGCTTGGCGTCGTCGCGCCGATACATTGAATCTCGCCGCGCGATAAAGCTGGTTTCAAAATATTTGCCGCGTCCAAAGTTCCTTCTGCCGAACCAGCGCCGACGAGCGTGTGAAGTTCGTCAATAAAAACGATGTATTCGTCGTGTTCTTTCAGTTCCTGCATTATTTGTTTGAGGCGTTCTTCAAACTGTCCGCGATATTTTGTTCCAGCGACAATCAGCGACAAATCAAGTGATAAAATGCGTTTGTTCTGCAAAAACGACGGCACATTTTTTTCAACAATTCTTTGCGCCAAACCTTCGATAACAGCCGTTTTTCCGACGCCGGCTTCGCCGATTAAAACCGGATTGTTTTTCGTCCGACGACAAAGAATTTCGATTATTCTTTCAACTTCCGCTGAACGTCCGATGAGCGGGTCGAGTTTTCCATTTGCCGCATCAGTCGTCAAATCGCGCGTAAATTCCTGCAAAAAAGGCACATCTGTTTTTTCTTTTCCGACGGCGTACAAATTCGGAAAACCGTTTTGTCTGGCGATTTCCTCACGCGCATCGCGCAGGCGGAAACCATATTGAATGAGAATCTCCGCCGCAATTGTGTTTTCCTGCCGCACAATTCCCAAAAGTAGGTGTTCGGGTCCGATGTGGCGGTTTTGCAGATGCTGACTTTCTTCGCTGGCAAATGCCAGAATGCGTTTTGTTTCCGGCGCGAGATGCAGTTCGGCGGATTGCGGAATGCGCTCGCGCAAAACGACTCTCTCTTCGACCTCGCGCCGCACGGCGTCAACCGTCAAATGGGCGCGATATGGAAAAAATCTGACCGAGATGGTTTTGTCTTCCCGCATCAAGCCTAAAAGAATATGTTCTGGCGAGATGACTTGCGAGCCGTATTGCAGCGCTTCATAGCGGGCAAAAAATATCACGCGTCGCGCTTTTTCCGTGTATCTTTCAAACATAAATTATTGCTTCAACTTTTTATAAACTAAAATTATGATAAGTAGAAGTCTGAACTGTGTTGCTAATTTTTTCAAGAATAGATTTTACTACCTTGTCTAAATATAATTGCAACCGGAGGGAAACACCATAATTTATTGTGTTCGCAAATTTTCCAAAGGTTTAATGCGACTCGCCTTAAACGCCGGATAAACCGTCGCTGCCAAACATAAAAGAAGAGCGATCGAGACAATCAACAAAACATTGGTTAAATCTGTGTGAAACGGAATGTAGTTTAACGAATAAACTTCCGCCGAAAGACTAACGACGCGAAAATGATTTCCCAAAAAACACCCGAGAAAGCCGATCGCTGCACCGAAAACAATTCCCAAACTTCCTAACAGCATTCCTTCAAACAGAAAAATAAAAATAAAACTTCGCGTTGTCGCGCCGCACGTTCTTAAAATCGCAATATCAAGTCGCCGTTCATTAACAAGCAGCGCGAGCGTCGTTGTTATGTTCAAAGCGGCAATAAATATTATCAGTGAAATTATCGCCAGCGCGACTTTTCTTTCCAGCGAAAGCGCAGCAAAAAGCGGCTGATTTGCTTCCTGCCAATCAATAACTTTAAAACGGTCGCCTAAAATTTGCCGAATCTCATTGGCGGTTTCATTCGCTTTGTAAATATCTTTCACGAAAACGTTCAGAACGGTTGGCGCGAATTTCGATTGATTTTTTAATCGCGCAAAATCTTCCGGCGCGATACGAATCCAGGTCGTGTCATATTCGTAAAGCCCGGTTTGAAAAATTTTCTTCACTCGAACCGGCGTGCGTTTCAACCCAGTCTGGTTTTCGAGCATGATTATTTCCGCCGCGTCGCCTTGTTTTAAGTTTGATTTTTCAGCGAGTTGTTTGCCAATTGAGATTGCAATTTGTTTGTCGTTCGTTATTTGTTGTTCGTTGTTTTCTTTTGTTTGATTCTTGATTAGCGACGGAGTGTTTGTTGCCGTAAGCAGTTCCGGCTTTTGACTCTCAACTCTCAACTCTCGACCCTCGACTTTTAATACCGCGTAGGTCGCTGCGTCTTGACTATTGATAATTGCGCTTTCATAAGTTGCCGGCAAAACTTCTTTGACATTTTCCGTATTTTTTAAATTTTCCGTGAATTCAAGCCAGTTTGAAATTTCGGTTTCATCTTTTGAAAAAACCGATACGTGCGCCGTGTTTGCTAAAATCTTGTCGCGCATTTCATCGGCGAAACCGCGCGCTAAGGCTTGCGCCAAAACGAGACTCGCCACGCCTGCCGTAATGCCAACGAGGGCGATGAGTGAAGTAAAACGCGTCAGACTTTTCCGCCGCCCGCGAAAGTATTTCAGAGCGAGTTTTAATTCAAAACGCATCGTTGTAATGGTAAATGGTAAATGGTAAATGGTAAATGCGAGAACTTTCCGCTAAAATTTAGCTTTTGAATTCGGGTTAAAAAATTCCGAAATCCAAAATCTAAAATTAATCGAAATGCCTCTTAGCACGATTGAAGAAGCCGCCCGCGACATTAGGGAAGGCAAAATGATAATTATTGTTGACGACGAAGACCGTGAAAACGAGGGTGACCTTGTTTGCGCAGCGGAAAAAATCACGCCCGAAATTATCAATTTTATGATTACGCACGCTCGCGGTCTGATTTGCTTGCCTTTAACCGAAGAGCGCTGCGACGAGCTTCAACTGCCGCCGCAAACCGCCGAAAACACCTCAAGTATGGGAACGGCTTTTACGATTTCCATCGAAGCACGCGAAGGCGTTACGACGGGGATTTCGGCGGCAGACCGCGCACATACGATTTTGACAGCCGTTAATCCCAATTCAAAACCGTCGGATTTAGCGCGTCCCGGACATATTTTTCCGCTTAGAGCAAAACGCGGCGGCGTCCTCGTGCGGGTCGGGCAAACTGAAGCGAGCGTTGATATCGCCAAAATCGCAGGTTGTTACCCGGCGGGCGTTGTTTGTGAGATTATGAACGAAGACGGCACGATGGCGCGAATGCCGGAACTCGAAAGATTTGCCGCGAAACACGATTTAAAAATCATTTCCGTCGCGGATTTGGTTCGTTATCGAATTCATAAGGAAACACTCGTCAGGCGCGTGGTCGAAACGGATTTGCCGACTGATTACGGAACGTTTCGCGCCGTCGCCTTCGAAAACATAATGAACGGTGAAACACACGTCGCGTTGACGATGGGCGATTTTTTACAGACAACCGAACCGGTTCTCGTGCGCGTCCAAACCGAGAACATTACGTTTGCAATGTTCGGCTCGCGCCTAGGCGAGGCTTCACAAGCTATACAAACCTCTTTAAAAAAGATAGCCGAAACCGGGCAAGGCGTGATACTTTATCTACGGCAGCGTGAACATAATCTCGATTTGATTCACCAATTACAAACTTATGCCGTAATGCAGGAAAAAAATCTTGATTTTCAAGCCGCGCGAAAACAAACAGGCTACGGTAGTTTCCGCGATTATGGCATCGGAGCGCAAATTTTGAATGATTTAGGCGTAAAGAAAATTCGGCTTTTGACAAATCATCCGCCAAAGATTAACGCCATCGAAGCATTCAATTTGGAAATTGTTGATGTTGAGCCGCTTTGAAGGTTTGATTTGAAAATAAAATTTGGCGAAGTTCGATTTTACCTTCCAAGAACGGTAAAAAATCGCTAAACTAGATTTGCTGCTTTCCCCTTTTGTTAGATGTCCCAAGAAAACAACAACTATACTGAAGAAATTCCAGAAGAATTATCCGAAGAAAATACTCCACAAGAAAGTTCGCCTGAACAACGGCGAAGAGGGTTTTTTACGCGCCGAAACGCGGTTATCGCGCTCGGTTTGATAGCGCTTTTAGCTGTGTCGCTGGCGATTTTGACGACTGTTTCTTATCGTTACGGCGTTTTTGATAACTACATTAAACAACAATTTGTCGCTAAAATGGAGCAAATCGGGATTGTTTTCAGCGCCGACATTTTTCGTGTGCGAGTTTCGCCGCTTCGTTTGGAACTGAAAAACGCTACTTTTAACGATAAAATTACCGGTGATAAACTCTTTTTCGTCCAAAATGCCGAACTTCATTTGACCATTGAAGACCTTTACGCCTGGCAGTTGAGCCGCGATATTTCGATTGATACAACCGATATTGACGGCGTGGAGGCATGGGTAAAGTTTGACGAAAACGGAAAATCGAATTTTTCCAATCTCAATTTTGTCGAAGACGAAGCCGGCTCGCGCGTAAATTTTACATATTCTTCGCTGAAATTTTCGGTTAAAAACGGCTTGGTGCATTTCGGAGATTTGGAACATAAAATCGCCGCCGATGCAAAAAATGTTTTATTGTTTATCGAACCTGAAAACGCCGCCGTGCCTGATGAAGAAAAACGTTACAAAATTGATTTCACCTCGACCGATTCCAACTTTGTTTATGACGAATCAGTCGTCGAGCCGATAGATATTCGCGCCAAAGGCATCGCCGATAACAAAGGCGCTGAGGTTTCCGAATTAATTCTTAACTCTCCGATTGGCGAATCCACTCTAAACGGCACAATCACCGATTGGGAACAAATTCTCTACAGTCTGAATGTCACTTCGACGGTTGATTTAATGCAAACGTCCAATGTTTTCCCTTTGGGAACGGCTTTGCGCGGCGTCAGTAATTTTAATGGAAAGGTTACGGGCAGGCTGATAGGCGAATGCAAAGACGAGAATCAACCCGAAAATTGCGAAGGTGATTTTTACCGTCTTGAAGGTGAAATTCAATCAGATGCGTTAGCGGCTTCCAATATTCGCTTGAAAGCGTTAAAAATAAACGCTACGGTCGAAGGCGAAGATTCGATGTATGAAGCAAACGGGAAGGCGATTGCCGAAATGCTCACGTTTGAAGATTTTCGCATTGACGCGCTGCAATTAATCGGCAACATTCGTGGCACGGGAACTGATTTTCGCTGGGTCGGCGAACTACAAGCAGCTGCGGCAAAAACACCTCTCGGAACAATCGCCGGACTTTTCGTTTCCGATGCCGTCGCCGAATACAAAGACAGCCAATTGGATGCGAATTTAGGCAATGTCCGCGCGGGAAGTTTCAATTCGCCAGATGCCGCCGTTCAATCTTTGCAGGCGCGAAACGTCCGAGTTTTTTCCGACGGCAACCGAACCGACGTAACCGCGCCGAATCTTAACGCCGGAAAAGTAAATGTCGGAGGCGCGACGCTCGCGGGCGTTAACGCGGGCAACATAAAACTCTCCAAACGCGGCGACCAGACAGATATTAACGCCGGAAACTTTCGGGCAAACTCAGTTGAAACCACCGACGCGAAACTGCGAGGCATCAACGCCGGAAATATAAAAGTAAGAAACAGAGGCAGCCGAACTGACCTTGACGCCGGAAATCTGCGTGCTGAAAGCGTGGAAACAGAAGACGCGCGGCTGCGAAACTTAAATGCCGGCGGCATTACGCTTACGCAACAAAACAATTCGACAAACATTACTGCAAAAAATGTTCAGGCGGATGGTCTCGACGCGCAGGGCGCGAGGGTCGGTAATTTAACGGCTTCGGGAGTTGACGTAAAAATTGCCGATAACGAAACGCTCGTTTACTCAAACAATCTGCAAGTCGCAAAACTCGAAACCGACGCAGCCATTTTGGGAACGTTGAATGTTGCGGGCGTGCGCCTGTCAATCAGACAAGGCAGAATTGAAGGAACTTCGGGCGACATAAACGCGGGCAATGTCGTATTGACAAAATCGGCTGTGCCTGAAGGCGGAAATCTCGAAAACGTGAAAATTTATAAACCAGTTTTTGTGCTTGAAGATTCGGGACGTTACCGGGCAAGCGCGGATATGAGTTTGGGCGGCGGCGTTTTGGGAAGTATAAAACTCGGAGCAGCGCGCGCTTCCGTCGTGGCGGAAAATCAACAAATTGCACTCAATAATCTGACGGCTGATGTAATGGAAGGCAAAATTAACGGCAATGCAGTGATTGCTTTGAACGCAAATCTAACTTTTGCCGGAACAAACTTTAAAACAGCAAGCGGAACTCTAAACGCCGATTTTGCGGCAAACGCTGGAACAACAGAACGCGGGCTTGTTCCAATCAACGGGCGGCTCGCGCTGACGGCAACCAACGGGCTTTTCAATGTTGATTACGCCGATTTAAAGACAGAAAAAAGCGCATTTAACGCGACGGGACGTTTTGATTTAAGCGGAAACAATTCAAATTTGAATCTCGCGTTTAATTCTTCCGATGCCACCGAAATCGAACGCATCATCAGAATTTTGAATCTCTCGCCCGAACTCGAACAGCAATTAAACGCTTATCAAGTGCAGTTTGCCGGAAACTTTAATTTTACCGGCAACTTAACCGGCAATTTGGAAAATCCGACGATTGAAGGACGCGCTGCGGTTGACTCGCTGATTTTGCGCGGGCGCGATTTAGGTTCGCTGGCGACAAATATTTCCGCTTCGCCATACGGCATTGAACTGCGCGACGGCATTTTGCAGGAACGCGGCGGCGGAAATCTCGCCTTTAACGTCAATGTTCCGAACACAGGCACAAATAACATTTCCGTTCAGGCGACGCTCAATAAAATAAATACCGGAAATTTGCTCGCCGCGTTGCCGATAGATTTTTTGCCTGCACAAATTAAGGATTTTCAAGCAGAAACTTCCGGCACGATAAATTTAACGGGTTTGCCAAACCAAATGCAGGGCGAAGCCAACATTTCATCCGGTAGAGGCACGGTCAACGGTCAACCGTTTGACGGTTTCGATGCGCGGGCGACTTTTCAAGGAAATCTCGCTACGCTCGAAAAATTCGAAGCGCGTTTCGGCGAAGGCTATTTAAGGGCAAACGGAACTTACCAAACCGATTCGACAGCATTTGATTTTGATGTTCAAGGCAAGGATATTGCATTAGCGCGTGTTCGCCCGTTTCTACCGGCAGGCGCGGACGTTTCCAACATAAACGGAATTGTTGATTTGCAAGCGAAAGCGTCGGGCAGAACTGCCGACGCCAGAACTTACAACATCAATTTCAACGGCGTCGGGCGCAATGTCGCCATCAATGAAAATGCGCTCGGTGAAGTGACATTTGTCGGCAGAACAGAAAATCAACAATTGAATGCAAATTTAACCGCCAATTTTCAAGGGCGACCGCAAGTTATCGCGGCAAGCGTAAACTTTGCAGATGAAAATTTGCCGTTCCGCGCTGAGACAACATTTAACCAAACCGAGCTTGCCCCGTTTATTGCATTGGTTCGCCCGTCAAGTAATGTTGATGAGATAGGACAGCCGACAGGCGACGTGAGCATTACCGGACAAGCGACGGGCAGAGTGTTTCTGGAAGGCAATCTTTCCGGTATTGACCCGACGACTGGAAAGCGCGGCTTTACAACCGATAATCTAGCGGGCGCGGCTGAATTCAGTCAATTTGCCTTACAGATTGGCGAAACTCCGCTCATTGCCAGCAAACCGGTTTCCGTGCGCTTTAATACAAAAGAAGTTGTTATTAACAACGTCGAATTTTCGGGCGGCGGCTCAAATATCGTTGTCAGCGGAACAAAAGCATTGACCGACAACGGAATAAATAATTTAACGGTTGAGGGCAGAGTAAACTTGAGCGTTTTCAACGCGCTTTCAAAAAACACTTTCTTTTCCGGTCTGGCAAATGTTTCCGTCGGCTTGAGCGGAGTAAATAAGACAGCCCAATTAAATGGAACGGCAAGGCTGGAAAACGCTTCACTGGCGACTTTTGTCGGCGCCGAACGCTTATCTCTGACCCGTATAAACGGCAGCGTCAGATTTACTTCAAATCAGGCTGAGATTTCCGAATTGAGCGGATTTTTAGGCGGCGGTAAGATCACGGCTTCTGGCGGCGCCGTCGTCAAAGGTTTGGAACTTCAAGCCTTCCGGTTCGACGTTCGAGGAAATAATTTTACCGCGCCGCTTCCTCCCGATTTTATAACTACTGGCGACGCGCAAATTGAGATTAGCGGCGTTCGCAGAGACGGCGAGCTAAATACATTGATTGCCGGAACAATTTATGCCCGCCGGAGCGTCTATAACAAAGACATTGATTTAGCTGATTTTATCAGCCAACGACGCGAAGCTTCGCTGACGGAAGGTCCTTCAACTTCCTTTATCGGCGTGCCGAAACTCGATATTCGTATCGAAGGACGTGACGCGCTCGTGGTGCGTAATAACTTAGCCGATTTAACCGCTTCAGCTTCTTTGAGAGTAACGGGCGATATTGAATATCCGCAAATCTCCGGCAGAGTAACGGCTAACAGCGGAACAATTATCTTCCGCAAAGATCGTTACGAAGTGCAGCGCGGCGTGTTAGAGTTTCCGCCGAATACGAGCGTTGAACCGTATATCAATTTGCAGGCGGAAACCGAAATTAAAGGTTACCGGATTATTGTCAATCTGGTCGGCGAACTGACGAATACCGAAAATCTTAACGCGACCGTAAGGTCGAGTCCGGCGTTGCCGCAGGCGGATGTTATCTCGCTGATTACGACCGGTAATTTATCCAACACTGACCGGGGGATACCGACACTGGCGCAATCGGGCATCAACACAGCGGCGGACATATTGACTGACGAGTTAATAAATAATCCATTGAGCCGCGCGACGGACAAACTTTTCGGTTTGAATCGTTTTGAAATTGACCCGATTATTTCCGGTCAACGCTTGAATCCTTCGGCGCGTCTAACCGTCGGCAGGCAGATAAACAAAAATCTTCTGATTACTTATTCGACTAATCTTTCGGAAGACCAAAATCAAGTTCTAGCCCTCGAATATCGCGTTTCCAACCGCTTGTCGTTTGTCGCCCAATACGAGCAGCGCTCGCTGAGTAATGTAACGCAGAATAATAATAATTTTAGTTTTGAAATTCGTTTGCGAAAGAGATTTTAAGAGGTAAATTTGAACCGCCGAAACGCAAAGACACAGAGAAAAACAGTGGAAAATGGAAAGTGGAAAATGGAAAATGCGAAAGCATACGTTTTCCGTTTTCCATTTTCTGTTTTCCGTTTCTTCGCGCTCTTTTTTTTGCTCGCTGCTTACTGCTCGCTGCTTAATGCTCACGCCCAAAGCAAATACGAAGACCGCACAATCTTGAACGTTTATATCAGATTTGAAAATGCAGACCGCGATGTTTCCAATGAAGGACCATTTCAAATAAGAGACATTTCGGCAGCCGAACAGTTTCGCGCAATTGCCAGAAGCGCGCTTGGCGAAAAGTACTCCGTTGTTAAAACACGAGACGCTCTGCAAGCCTTATACGACACGGAACGAATCGTTTCAGTAACGGCGCAGAGAATCGAATCCGGTCCGGCAAGTGTTGATTTACGTTTTATTATCAAGCGGAAAACACAAGCCGAAAAGATTAATATTGTTATCGGCAATACGATTGGCGATGAGGTAACCGAGCAGCAGCTTCTCTTGAAGTTAAACTTGCTTAATCCCGGAACTTCGATCACCGAACAAACGCTTCGCAATAATGCCGATTTGATTCAGGCTTACCTGCGCGACCGCGGGTTTTTCAATTCGGAAGTTACTTTCGCGCAACAACCTTTGAGCAGTCAAACCGAAGTTAACCCGGCGAATTATTTTCGCGTGAAACTTTAAATGATGATGTTGCCGAAATTCGCAAAGCCCTACGCGAAGAAAAGTTTCTCGCTCCTGAACTCGAAGAACCGCTTGTGGAACACGACCCTAAGACGAACACGGTAGACATCACACTAAAAGGTAAAGTCGGAGCCGTCGTTAATATTACGGTCGAAGGCGGCGAGAAAAAAATCGGCGAGAAAACACAAACCAGACTTTTGACCGTAAAACGCGAGGGAACGCTTGATTATGCGGCAATTATCGAAGGCGAGAGGCGATTAAGAAATTATTATCAGGAACAAGGTTATTTTTTCGCCGATGTAAAAGCGATTTGCTCAGTCAAACCGGAATTTTCACCGGAAGAAATTGGTATAACGACCAGCGAGTCTGATGTCTTGTGTTCAGCGTTGAGCGGTCCGAGCCTAAAAGACCGCGTGATTGATATAAAATATCAAACTAACCTTGGTCGTCGCTTGAAACTCGTAGACATCAGGCTCGAAGGCACAGACAAAATATCAATTGCTGATATTCAAGGCGTTTTGAAATCGCAAGAAAAAAGTTTGCTCGGTGTTATTCCGTATTTGGGTTACGGGCGCGGTTACACAAGCAATGAAATTTTGGAAGATGACCGTCGAACGGTACAATCTCTAGTGCGCGAACTCGGTTATCGCCGCGCTGAAGTTACCGCCCGGCAAGGCGTTTCGCCGAACGGTGAAGATTTAATCATTACGTTTGTAGTTAATGAGGGCGTTCCGACCCGCATTGATGGCGTTGACATCGCGGGGAATACTGCTTTTTCCGATGATACTTTGCTGGCAAAGGTTCCAAGTTTGGTCGGCAAAAACTTTTCACGGGCGCGAGCGCGAAACGGCGTGAAGGAGATTGCCAAATTTTATTCGCAAGAAGGGTTTTATGAAGCAAAGGTAAGTTATTCACTTGTCGAATTAGACGAAGGAGAAAACGCGCCGGAAGAATTGGTTAAGGTCGTTTACAATCTCGAAAACGAAGGTAAAAAAACGTTTGTCAACCGCATTTTGATAAACGGCAATGAGATGACCGACCGCGAAGCGATTCTCAAAGCTATAAACTTGCGTGTCGGCGAGGTTCTGCGTGCCAACGACATTTTTACCAGCGAGCAAAATCTTTATTCAACCGATGCCTTCAGCCTTGTTGAAATAAAAGCTGAACAGGCAGGAGAGAGAGCGGACGGCAGCGCCATAAGAGATATTATAGTTAATGTTGTCGAGCAGAAACCGCGCTTGATTACATACGGCGGCGGTTTTTCGACTGACATCGGAGCCAATGGATTTTTTGACATCCGCCATTTCAATCTTTTCGGAAAATTGCAGCAAGGCGGCGCGAGAATTCGTGCCAGTCGCTTGCAGCAGCTTGTGCAAATTGATTATATCAATCCGCGCTTTTTAAACGACGGCAAAAGCGAAACCGGCACAATCCGTTACGCGCCGCTAAGTTTTACGGCGCAGTATCAACGCGATTCAACGATTACGCGCTTTTTCCGCACATCTTTTGATCGTGGAACCGGCGGCATCATTCAGCGAGTTGATGAAGAAGGTAATCCGATTGATGAATTCGGGCGCGAAACTGCTAACCCGACTATCAATCGCTTCAGTATTTCTGCCGAAACCAGCCGTACAATCAGCACTAAAAACAGAAGCATTTTATTTGTGCGTTATCGTTATGAAGACGTGCGTTTGTTCAATTTCGAGAGTCTTTTGGTTAAGGAATTGCTTCGCCCTGATGCGAAAGTGCGAATTTCCGGCTTTGCCGCAAACTTTGTGTTTGATACGCGTGAGAATTGCAATATCAAATACACCGTTCTCGATATTATTCAAAAAGGCGACCCAGGCGACCCGTGCCGTTACAGCCCGAATGACCCGACGCATGGCAATTTCCTGACGGCTGAATATAATTTTTCGCTTCCCGCCTTGGGCGCGAACGTTGGTTTTCAAAAGTTTCAAGGTTCGTACTATACTTTCTATACTTTTCCGCAACTAAAAAATACTACTTTAGCCGGACGTGCCGTTCTCGGGCTGGCAAATGTATTCGGTCAGGGGCAGAGATTTTCGTCGGCTCAATTTCCCGATCTTAATGGAATTTTGCCAATTAGTGAGAGATTTTTCGCTGGTGGTTCGACGACGCTGAGAGGTTTCGAGTTTGAAGCTGCCGGACCGCGCGTAGCAGTTGTTCCGCAGGGAACTTTCCGCAATCAAGAAGGCGAACCGGTTTTCTTAACTCCTTTCACAGTTCCTTTCGGCGGAAATGCTCTAGCGATTGTGAATGTCGAAGCACGCATCCCGGTAAGCGAAAACGTTCGCGCCGTACCATTTTATGACGGCGGCAATGTTTTCCGCCGCGTTGGAGATATTTTTAATCCGCCGGATGTTGACCCAAACGACGTTTTCCGAAGCAATCTTCGAGCCACCTGGACACATACGCTCGGACTCGGATTTAGAATTAAAACTCCGATTGGTGGCGAGTTTGCGGTAGATTACGGATATTTGCTCAAGCCGCCACAATTTTTGATTCCGCAGACGGACGGCAGCAACGCAATTTATCGTTTGCGACAAGGACAACTTCATTTCCGCTTTGCTCAAGCATTTTAATTTAGTGGTCAGTTGTGAACGGTAAATGATTAGTTGAGAATAGAAAATTTGCTTTTCACTAATAACTCACCGTTCACAACTCACCGTTATTTTACAACTAATTTTCGTCGTGCCTGCACTTGCAAATTGGCGCGGCGCGAAGAGACTTCGATGTTTCGCACTTCGCCGGTCGGTGATTCTTTCAAAGCGCGTTTCGGCGCGTAAGTAACAACGTAGCTTGAGTCAATAACCTGAGCAACGAGCGCCGTTTTGTCGAGCATTTCTTCGTTTGATTCGGGTAAGATAAATTCTCCGTTAGTGTCTTTGGAAAGTTCTGTAAGATATTTTTCGCTTTCGTCCAAAGATTTTTCACGCTCTTTCATTTTGCGCAAAAATTCCCTATCCGTATTAATTGAGCCCAGACGCGGCGCGCTCATTAAATCTTGAACGCCTCTCGGCATTGTCATCACTACTTCTTCAGGAAGTCTTTTCGGCTTCGGTTCACCTTTCATAAAAACATTTTTCTTCGGCGCGAGCCTTGTTTTTTCCATCTGCGTGTAGCTAATAACGTGAACATTGATGTCGGTTGCGAGAAGATTTTTCATCGCCGCGTCTCTGTCGGAAAGTTTATTAAAACTGTCCGTTCCGTCGGTGATGAGAATAAGATGACGATTTTCGAGCGGCGTTTTTTGCAAAAATCTGGTCGCCGTTTCGAGCGCATTTATAAACATTGAACGCTTACCGAAATTCGCTTTCGTGTTCAGAATTTTTAACGCTTCTTCTTTATTCGTCCATTCGGCGATAATTTCAACCTTATCGTGATACTGCATAATTGCCACCGAATCCTGCGGCTGAAGCGCGTTTATCAAATTTTTCGCAGTCGCGCGTGTTTGATTAAAACTTTTCGCCAGTCGCATCTCGCCGCCCGTATCCATCACGATTAAAACATTGGCGGGAATGCGCCGCACGCTGTTCGCTTGATGAATTCGTCCATCCTCCATTATTACTAAATCTTCCTTTTGAATGGCTGAAACAAACTTGCCGTTTTGGTCAAGAGCGGAAACATTCATTTTAATTTCTTCGGTAAAAATTCTTTCAGGTTCATCTTCGTGTGGTGGTGTTGGCGAAGCGGTTTGCGCATTTATTGATATGATAGAAGAAAAAATAACAGCGATAAATTGCAGGAAAAATTTTGTTTGCGGCGACATAATAGCTCCTTAAAATAATATCCCGCGCCCTCCGAGCCGCCTGTGCCGCGCTTCATTCCTAACATTCTTTCGACCATCAAAACGTGGTGATAACGCCAGAGCGTAATGTTTTCGTCGTGTTCGATAAGTAAGTCCTGCATAATAAAATAATCGGCGTATTTTTCCGGGTGCATTAGAATTTCGACAATCGTTTGTACGCGATTTTCATTTGTTTCGACGGTAAAATCGTTTCTTTGCAAAAGATCCCAAAACTCATCTGCAAGGCTCGGCTGGTCAAATCGTTTTGACAAATTTTGATAAGCAAATTCGTCGTCAGCGAAATGCTTCAATAATTTTTCATCTTTCGCGCCAGAAACAAATTCGATTTCGCGGAACTGCGTTGATTGAAAACCACTTGCGGGATTTAATTTATCTCGAAACTCTAGAAACCCGATTTGCGCCATCGTTTCCAGAATGTGAATTTGGCTGACGACTACCTTTCCAATCGCCGCAACGGATTTTAATGAATGATTGACGCGAAAAGCGCGATTTTCTTTGAGCCATTTAATACTCGCGTCAATTTCATGCAAAATCTGCTTGAACCATAATTCGTAAGTTTGATGAATAATGATAAAAAGTAATTCATCGTGGCTTTTCGGCTCAGACAAAGTTTCCTGCAAACTGATTAATTCAGGAACTTTTAAGTATTCATTATAGGAAAGCAGTGGTTTTTTGCCGTATTTATTACTCATTATTTAACCTGTTTTAGAAAATCTTCGACGTTTATTTCAGCAACGCACAACGCACCTTTGAGCGTAAAGCCTTCAACTTAGTCGTGGAAAGGAAAAACAATCAAACGCCCGTCGGCGTGTTTCATTTTTACGTGACTGCCTTTCCTAATCTGGTTAAAGCCGAGAGAACTTGTTTGCCCGAAAGAAGCGGAAATTTCATACGGCAATTTCGACAAGTTCTTTATCTTCGTTTTTTTCAAAAGCAAATGGTTCAGGCTCCAAATACAAATCAATTGCCTCACGAATATTTTTCAACGCTTCTTCCCTTGTTTTTCCTTGTGATCAACAACCTTTCAGCGAAGGAACGGACGCGACAAAATAACCGTCTTCGCCTTTTTCGATAAGAATTTTGATATTCATAAAATTTTTCTAAAATGTCGTCTTTACCGTTTGATGTTGTTCGTAAGCCTTTGAATCTCTGATGCTTTTTAATTCCTTAATAAAAACTTCGAGTTCTTCGTCTTTCGTGTAAAAATGCGGCGAAACTCTAATTCCGGCGCCGGGTCGAAAATCAACGATAAACTCGCGTCTGATTAATTCTTTTGTTATTAAAGCCGCTTGTTCGTGCGCGATTGTAATCGTTCCGCCGCGTTGCGCGGGATTTTTCGGACTCGTTACGGTAAAACCTTCGCTCTCGGCTTTTTCAATTAACCATTGCGTTTGGCGTTGGCTTTTCTCGCGGATTTTTTCAACGCCGATTTCATTGATAATTTTATAACCGCTTTGCGCTGAATAAAGCGCAGGGATAGAAGGTGAGCCGTGAAGAAATCTCTCGATTGTTTCTGCATAGTGTATATCACCGGCGACAAACGCAAAAGGCTCGGCGTGCGCCGACCAGCCAGTAATTTTCGGCTGTAATTTCGTTTGCAAATCCGGACGTACATACAAATATCCTGCGCCTGCACCGCCACACAACCATTTCACTGAACCACCAACGATAAAATCCACGTTCAAATCTTTTGCCGAGAAAGGAACTGTTCCAGCAGATTGGTAAGTATCCAAAACCACCATCGCGCCGACACTGTGCGCTTTTTCGATAATTCTAGCGGCGTCCTGCAAAAAAGAGCTTTTGAAAAGAACGTGGGAAATCGGAACCAGAAGTGTTTCTTCATCAATTGCGGCAAGCATTTTGTCTAGAGAAACAGTCATTCCGTCATCAGATTTAACGGTTTCGATACGAAATTTTCCGTTGCGAGCGTGTGCTTCATAAACATACATTACGGACGGAAAATTCAATTCTTCATAAACGATTTTATTTCTTTCAGAATCTGGCTCAAAGCACGATAAAATCAGCGATTGGCAAACCGAGACATTCTGGTGCATAACGATTGAATTTTCTTCCGCGCCGATAATTTTCGCCAGCATATTACCGACTTCTCTGGGCATTTCCCACCAGCCTTCGCCCCACGCGCGAACGCCGCGCGTCGCCCAAGTTTCGGCGTATTCCTGCATTTTGTCGTAAACGCCGCGCGGCATCGCGCCCAAAGAGTGCGAAACCAGATAGACGGTTTTTTCGACAATCGGAAATTCTTTGCGCCACTTTAAAAGTTCACCAGTCATAAAATTTGCTATCGGTTAAGACTAAAATCTCTGTTTTATCTTCCGTTATCGCCGGTTTTATGTCAATTTTATGCTTTTATTTCAAAAATTGACATGAATTTAAAAATATATCTTGACACGACGCCGTATTTCCGATAAATTTTCCATCGTTCTATCAAAAAACAACACCAAAACGAATCCCAGAATCTTGCAGTTTAAGATTTTCTACTTGTTAGGAAATGAGCTTTTTTTACATTTCTATTAATTCACGCTAGACGAAGCCTAAGTTTTAGGTTTCGTTCAGCGTGAGTTTTGTTTTTTTGCCTGTGTTTTTTATTACGAAAAATGCTTTCGGCTCAGAACTTGAAAAATGGACATTGAAAAATGTTCAAAAATTAAAAATTAAAATTCACTGAAGTTTGTAGGAGGAATTAGAAAAAATGTCAAAAACAACCGGTAAGGTCAAATGGTTTAATAACGCAAAAGGTTACGGTTTTATCGAACAACCCGGCGAGCAGGATATCTTTGTGCATTACAGCGCAATATCCGGCGACGGTTATAAAACTTTGGCGCAGGGACAGGAAGTTGAGTTTGAAGTTACCAACGGACCGAAAGGACCGCAGGCTGAAAACGTATTGCGAGTCTGAAGCGCGGGTTAAATCAACTTGACCGCTGCCGGTTTTTAGCCGGACAGCGTTTATAAATAAAAAAGCGGCTTTTAATAAAGGTCGCTTTTCTTTTCGAAAACTGTGTAAAATTGGAAATCACTTTATTAAACCAAAATGCGGGTTAAAATAGTTTAATGAAAAATCAGAAAACGCCCGATAAAACGGAAGTTTTGAGATTACTGCCTTCGATTGACGCGCTTTTGCATACGGAAACTACCCGTAAACTTTTGCCTGAATGCGGCGTTAAACATCTTGCTTTGCTGGCGCGAAACGCAACGGATTTGCTGCGGCGAGAAATTCAAGAAAAAATTTCCAATGACGCTATAAATGAAGAAGATTATTCGCGCGAAAATTTACTCAAACAAGCCGAAGAAAATCTTGAAACATTGCGCCAAAACGAAAAAAAAACAAGTTTGCAAAAAGTTATCAATGCGACCGGTGTTGTCATTCACACAAATTTGGGAAACAAGAATTTCCGATTATGAAAACGCAATCGGCGAAAACACTCGCCTCATTTTGCGCGTTCATCCGTCGAATTATCGCATCGTCGGTTTCACCGCTTCGCCGCCGCTCGCCAAACTTGCCGAACTCGCTCACAGAAACGACATTTTACTTTACGAGGACGCCGGCTCGGGCGCGATTTTTGATTTAAGCCGTTACGGATTGAGCGATGAGCCGATTATCAACCAATCAATCGCGGCGGGCGCCGACGTTGTTACCTTTAGCGGCGACAAACTTCTAGGCGGCGCGCAGTCGGGTTTAATTGTCGGGAAAAGCGAAACGATTGAAAAATTGAGAAAACATCCGCTTTACCGCGCTCTTCGAGTTGATAAATTGATTTACGCCGCGCTCGAAGCGACTCTTGAAGCATTTGGACGCGAATCAACTTTAAGCGAAATTCCTGTTCTGCGAATGCTTTCGCTGACAAACGATGAAATCAAGCAACGCGCTTTTGCGTTTTCCGAAAAGTTAAGTGAAAAACTTGGCAAAAATTCCGCTTTGCAAATTGAAATCACTAATGGCACTTCAGTTATTGGCGGCGGTTCTGCGCCGCTGGTTCAGCCTGCGACAATGCTTCTGGTTTTAAGACACGAAAAAATGTCGGCAAGCGAATTGGAGAAAACTTTGCGGCTGTCGAAACCGCCGGTGATTGCGAGAATTTTGGAAGACAAAGTTTTGATTGATTTGCGAACGATTTCTGAAACGGAAGAAGCGGAGCTTTTTGAAGTTTTAGCAAGTATTTTCTGAAAGGGTGAAGGCGAAAGGATAAAGGAGAAAAGTTAAGGATTTTTTTACTTTCGCCTTCACCCTTTCCACTTCCCACTTTTGAATGCGCCGGTTTTCGCCTTTTTTGCTTACCCGTTTTTTTGCGCGAAATCTTTCATAAAAGCGACTAACACTTCGACGCCTTCGCGCGGAAAAGCATTGTAAATCGAAGCGCGAATGCCACCTACGCTGCGGTGTCCCTTAAGCCCGTCCAAGTCTTGCGCCGTCGCTTTCGAAGCGAATTGTTTTTCTAATTCTTCCGAAGGCAGGCGGAAAGTTACGTTCATCAAAGAGCGCGCCGATTTTTCGGCGTGTCCCCGGTAAAAACCGTCGCTCGCGTCAATCGCGTCATAGAGAATTTTCGCTTTCGCTTCGTTCTTCTTTTCCATCTCTGCTAAACCGCCGTGTCCTTTGATGTGTTCACAGACGAGATTGATAATATAAATTCCCCAGGTGTTCGGCGTGTTGAGCATCGAGTTGTTTTCGGCAAGAGCGCGATAATCGAGTATCGAATGTTGATTCGCAGGAACTTGCTCGATTAAATCGTCGCGGATAATCACCAGAGTTACGCCCGAAGGTCCGATATTTTTCTGCGCTCCGGCGTAAATCAAAGCGTGTTTTTCAACATCAATTGGTTTGGAAAGAATGTTTGAAGAAGCGTCGCAGACGACCGGCGCGCCTTTTCCGTCCAAATCATATTTAAATTCGACGCCTTCGATTGTTTCGTTTGAAGTGTAATGAACATATTTCGCGTTTTCAGAGAATGAAATCTCATCTTGCGCCGGCACGGATTTGAAACCCGAATCGGCAGTTGAAAAAATCATATTTGCGTTTCCGCAGCGCTTTCCTTCTTTCAAAGCCTTTTTGCCCCACGCGCCGGTTACAATATAATCAGCCGTTTCATCTTTTCCTAAAAAATTAAGCGGGATCATCGAAAATTGCAGAGACGCGCCGCCTTGCAAAAACAAAATTTTATAGTTTTCCGAAACATTTAATAGCTCGCGGATGCCTTCGATTGCGCCATCAAGAATCGGTTCAAAATGTTTTGAACGATGACTGATTTCCATCACGCTCATTCCGATGCCGCCTAATGAAAGCATTTCGCTTTGGGCTTTTTCCAAAACTTCAACCGGCAAGACGGCAGGTCCGGCGCTAAAGTTATAAATTCTCTCGGTCATTTAATCTCCTCTCGAAAATCGGTGCTGAATCATAAAAGCTAAAATAACATACCTTAAAAATTTAATGAATTTTGATAAGTTGAGTTTTTTACTTCTGAATTTCAGGGAACCTAGGTTAAAATAATTGATATGTAACAACTCTTTTTTTGTCGAAGACATCTTAAAAAGACATTTCTCGTTTTATCTCAAACAAGTTTTTTGGAGGATTCAAATGTTTCGTAAAAATTATTTTATATCTCTTTTAGCAATCGGATTATTTTTAGTCGGAGGCGCTGCTGTTTTTGCTCAAACCGCACCGGTGCGCGGACAAGTTGTGCTTAAAAAAGCAGATGGCACAACTCAGCCCGTTGCAGGCGCTGTGGTTGAAGTTTATCGCACGGACGTGAAAGGAAAACTTCCGTCAAGCAAAACCGATAAGAAAGGTTATTTCAACTTTGCCGGTCTTCCGCTCGGAGCAAGTTTTGCCTTCTCAATCAGTGGGGAAAAAATCAAACCTGAAATTATTCCAAATATCAAAGCCGGTGCGGACAATCTCGTTATTGACGTAACTGAAGGTGACGGTAAAAAATGGACGGAAGATGAAGTGAGACAAGCTCTTGCGACACCTGCAACAGCGGCGGCAACGGGAACATCTAATCCAGCCAGCAAAGAATTGACGGCTGACCAGAAAAAGGCGCAGGAAGAATATCAAAAACAAGTTGCTGCAGTTACTGAAAAAAATAAGAAAATCGAACAATCAACGGGTGTAATTAAAAGAACTTTGGAAGAAGGCAGCAAGGCGTACGAGTCCAAGAATTATGATTTAGCTATTACAAAATTTGACGAAGGAATTGCCGCTGACCCTGAATTTGCAGGCACAGCGCCTGTTCTACTCAACAATAAAGCATTAGCTTTAGTAACAAGAGCGACAAATAATTATAACCAAGCCGTAAAGGGCGACCCAGCAGCAAGAAGTACTGCTATGGAATCAGTGAAAAAAGATTTTGAGAATGCAATAGCTTCTTCGGATAAAGCGCTTACGATCCTGAAAAATGCAACTTCGACAGATGCGGCGGTTCAAAAAAATTATGACGCCAACAAAATGTTTGCCCTTGCAAACCGAAAGGAAGCCTATCGCTTAATTACTAAAACGGGTGCCGATCGAACCAAAGGTAAAGAAGCTCTGACAGCGTTTCAAGAATATTTAGTGGCTGAAACTGATGCGGCTAAGAAATCGGCAGCGCAACTCGCTTTAGGGGAAACTCTTTTAGATTCACAAGAGTTTGATTTAGCAATCGTTGAATTTGAAAAAGTTTTGGCTGCAGAACCAAATAACATTGAGGCTTTAGCCGGAGCGGGATTTAGCCTGGTTAATGTCGGCTATATCAGTAACGATAAATCAAAGTTTCAGAACGGCGCTAACTATTTGCAAAAATTTGCCGATTTAGCACCCGATACACATAGATTTAAAGACGATGCAAAGGGCTTGATCGAAAACCTAAAAAAAGAACAAAACGTTACGCCGCAAAAATCCGCAAAATCCGCGACCAGAAAGAAATCATAGGTTTTCTTTATATTCGACGAAAAGGTGCGGAAGTTTATAAAAATTTCCGCACCTTTTTTATTTTAAATAGTGATAAATTATCGTACGTGTTTTATTAAGGCTGTTTAATTGGTAAAATTTTATTTAAAAGGAGTTTTAAATATGGAAAAGGATTTGCGTTTTGCGGGAACAGTTGACCATTTAGCGGTTAAAACCGATGATTTGGCAAAAGATGTTGCGGAGTACGAGCGTTTGGGTTTTTCGGTTGAATCGCTGTATGAAGATTGGGCAATGATGCGCGACGCGCGTGGGTTCGGCATTGCGCTTTTGCCGCCGAATTCAAAACATCCACAACATATCGGATTGAAAGTCGAAACGCTGGAAGAACTGCAAACGGCAGCTACAAAGGAAAATCGTCCGCTGAGAGAACACCGTGATAAATCAGTGTCGTTTTACACGAAAGGCGTCGGCGGAAATGTTGTTGAACTCGTTTATTATCCGCCTGACTTTGAGAAAGAAAGTTAAGCCAGGAACAAACACGAAAGAACACGAAAATCTATAAATAATTGAAGAATCTTTTATCTTGGCGAATATCATAATTAATAACAAAATTATTGCTTGTTTTTGTTCGTGCTTCTGTGTGTTTGTGGCTAAATTCTTATGAAAAAACTTTCACGCGAATTTTACACACGCGCCGACACTTTGCGAATCGCCCAAGACTTACTCGGCAAAATTCTTGTAGTTCCGACCTTAACGGGGAAAAAAGTTTCAGGAATGATTGTCGAAACGGAAGCGTATCTCGGAGCCGAAGACAAAGCTGCGCATTCATACCGAAATCGCCGAACAAAACGCACCGAAACTATGTTTGCCGTCGGAGGAACGGTTTACATCTTTTTTATTTACGGAATGTATTTTCAGTTTAATGTTGTAGTTGGGGAACCGGGCGTTCCGCATGCAATTTTAATTCGCGCGGTTGAACCCGTCGAAGGCATCGAGATTATGCGCGAAAGGCGCAGCGTAAAAAACGGTAAAACTATAATTTCAAAAATGCCCGATAAAAATTTAACATCCGGTCCGGGAAAACTCTGCATCGCGCTTGGAATTGATAGAACTTTTAATAACGAAGATTTATTGGGCGAAAGAGTTTATTCCGGTAGTTAAAATAAATCAGGCAGAGAGATATTGGTTAAGAATCGGCTCGAGGATATCAAAATCTACGGGTTTATCAATCAAATCATTACATCCGGCTTCCATCGCTTTTTTATAGAATGATTTTCCAAATGCAGTTACCGCGATTATTGGAACTTCGGCAGCTGTATTGAATTCTCTAATGGCTCTTGTTGCCGTTAATCCATCAACTAGCGGAAGAGAAATATCCATTAAGATAAGGTCAGGATTTTGCTGTTTTACGCTGTCTATAGCTTCAACACCGTCTGTAGCTTCAATAACCTGATAACCGTAGCTCTCTAGAAGAAACTTCATAAAGTCGCGGGTATCTTCGTAATCTTCAACTATGAGGACTTTCTTTGCCATAAAACATTCAAAAGCTAAAAAATTAGAATTAAATCAATACATAAAAAAGTTCTGCTTTCTGTTTAAGCAATCATAATGCCAAGTAATAAATTAATCTCAGTATCTTCGGCGTTCAGTCTGCAAACTATGCAGTAAAAGATGCTGCAAAAACATTTACTACATAGACGCGCGGAGTAGAAGTTGAGAGAAATCACTGAGCTTGTTTTTTGATAAATTACTGTTGGATTTTCTGAGTATTTGAAGCTGTGTAGCGGATTTATTATAAATAGTTTATCTTTATTATGAGGCGCTTTAATTTCTAAAGTAAAAATAGTTATTGATATTTGGTGGATTAATTCTATATATTAGTAAGGAGATTTTGTTTTAGGAGGGTTATGGCAAAAACAATTCTTGTAGTTGAAGATTACGTCGATACTCGCGATTTAATGAAATATCTGTTGGAGGGTTGTGGATATAATGTTGTCGAAGCTGTAGACGGTCAACAAGCGGTCGAAAGCGTTAAGGAGAAATTTCCCGACCTTATTTTAATGGATT
Source organism: Acidobacteriota bacterium (assembly GCA_020200095.1). Lineage (GTDB taxonomy): Bacteria > Acidobacteriota > Blastocatellia > Pyrinomonadales > Pyrinomonadaceae. The sequence continues at coordinate 43,561 of JAIVJJ010000011.1, forward strand.
TATCGCTTCCGGTAATGGATGGACTAACCGCTACACAAATTATAAGAAAAGTTGACGGCGGCGGTAAACTACCGATTATTGCTGTCACCGCTTACGGTAATTCTTATTACAGACGAGCTATAGAAGCAGGCTGTGATGATTTAATTAACAAACCACTTGATTTTGATAAGCTCCAGCCCGTTCTCGAACAGTATCTCGCTCCGTAATTCATTCTTAATTGCAAATCTTTGAACGAAAAAAGCTGCTTATTATCCGAGGTGAGTAGCTTTTTTCCGTAAACTATTCGGATTAGCCTCCAGCCTAGTATCTTCACGAAACGGATATTATTTTCCGAATTGATAAATTTTGCTTGAAAAAACTTCCATTATTAATTTATAAGTATTATCAATATTCTTGCAACTCTGCATAATCGCCAAAAAGTTTTTCTAAAAGAGACATAAACAGATTAAAGAGGAAAAAAAACTAATGCTGGAAAGTGAAGAATTACAGGCGGAAGTTTTCAATCTGAACAGACACCGCAATCTAATTATTGCCGAACGGGAGAGCATATTTTTTGAAGTGGAAGAAACGCGAAAAGCTGTAGTTGCGGGTCACGCCGACATACAAAGTCTGACTGAAAAACAAAACGTTCTGCAATCCTTCGACGCGGCAATTATAGATGTTGAATTACTGATTGAAAATTTACAAAGGCAGCACGATGAAGTTTATCAGGTTGAAGCGCGTGTGCCGTTTTTGGAAAATATTCTCGAACTCGACAGAGAAGCCGAAGCTTTAGCTGAAGAATTAGAATATTATGTTTTTGAATTTGAGGAAATTGTCAGACAATTTGCTCGCAAGAGGCACGAGCTATTAACGCAGATTATTGAAAAACAATCTGACTTCAATGCCGAATGTGAAAAAATTATCCCTAATTTGCGGAAAAGCAATTATGCATATGTTCTGGGACTCGTCGAAGAAAAAGAAAACCTGCTTTCCGAGTTAAGGGCGAGAGGCGCGCGCCTTGAGGTGTTGCAAAGCGGCGAACAACTTGAACATCATCAACCGATGAATGCTGCGACAAGCAAACGTTTTCGCACTCTTCCAGTAGTAGATTTTCTCGCTAAAAGATAATTTAAGTAATTGGCGAACAGTCAAAACTTCAGAAACAGCAAACCGTCGAAAAGTATTAAATCTTTGGGTGCGACATAAGTTCAAAAACCGAGATAAATACCCACCATTTCCACAAAAGAACGGCTTCCGTCCAAAATTAAAAAGTCGTTCATCGCTTTAAACAATAGTAACTTATCTTTATAAAAATTAAATCCGTTTTTCTTTTACGCTTGGTGGAAAGTAGAAATCTCCGTTCGTTTCCAACGTTTCAAGATTAAATTGTTTTCTCGCGCCACATTGCAAACAACTCCGGTAAGCTGTTTTTCCCTCAACAAACGGGCGGCTGATGTTGCCGTGCCAACAGCCGAAAAGTTTGGGTATTAAACCCATCTTTGGTCCGAAAACAAATTGGTCAATTTCATTTATCTTCCTACCATTTTTATTAATCAGACTTTGAAATTTATTTGATAATAACGTGGTCGCCATATATTTTGCTTTTCCCTCTGCATCTTCGTCAAAATCAATGTTTTTTCGAAGAATCTCTTACTTAATAACGCGCAAAATGACGATCTAAAGTGTCAGGAGCGAAAGATTTTTATTTCAATATAATCTGTGACGTAGATACGATAAATAAGACGAGTATAAAAAACTCATTTACAGGCGAGATAATTAGGTTTCTAACCAAGCAAGAATTATTTTGCCGAAAGGGTGAAAATGGCGTTGATACCGTATAATATAAAGTTATGAAAGTTACAAAAAATTTTATTGTTTTTACTTTTCTTTTAACTCTTGTTTTCGCGCAAGTTTCTCAAGCACAAAATAATCCATATCCGAATGAACTAACGGGCTATGATTTTTTTGGAAAAGGAAAACTTAAAGGGCTGAAACCCGGAGTCTCAACTAAAGAAAATGTAAAAAAGATTTTTGGCGGAAAATGCGAGAATAAATGTGATTACGATACGGATTGGACAATTAATTTTAGTTATTATGAAAATAATTGGACAAAAGAAGATACCAACCCGAAAGGTGAGAAAACCGTATATTATCTTGATTCTAAATATTTGGGAAAACTTCGCAAAATAGAGATGCGCCCGAAAAAGCAGGTATCATTCAGCAATGTTTCTTTCCCGAATACATTCCAGAAACTTTCCAGAAGTTTAATTACAAAAAATACTCGTTCGGGCAAAAACAGAATGATAACTTATGAACTATTTCAAGATTCTTACGGATTAACCTACGAACTTTTTGGCACAACAGATTACGATGATATTAAGACCATAAAACTCAAGACGGGAGCAATTTATATCTAATAAATCGTTTCCCAATTTATGTAATTTGGAATTACGCTTTCTTAATTCAAACAACTTGCCGTAAAAGAGAAAGAAGAAATAGTTATGAGTGAAACACAAGTTAAAGTAACAGGAACTTTTCAAGCCCTTGATGATAACGGAAACCAATACTAACGTTACTGAATATACGCTCTTCCGCAAAACAACGACTACCGATATGGCGCTCGGCGGAGGAGCAAGCTAAGAGATTAAAGAATACAAGCTAGGAAACGGTTCGCCTATCAATCAGATAAATGAGAATGAGTTTGAGATTGTTTCTAACGGAACTGAACTTCGCCGAACATAGTCACTAGTTTTAATCCCCATAAACGAACTATATGAATCAGGCAAACGGTTCGATTATTTGTCAAGCTGTAAGGTGTGGATGTCTCGCCTTAGGTGGTGGAACTTGGTCGTTTGCAGCAATCGCAGGTTATCCGTAAATCACCATTCCAAACGGTTTCGTAGATGGATTCCCTGCGGGCGTGGCGCTGTTCGGAATTTGTCATACTCTCGGCGCAAACACGAATGTAAAAAACTCCCCAAATAATGGAGAAATGGGAATGAGTTTCCGAAAAATAGAACGTGAAGATTTTGAATTCTTATGGCGACTTCATAACGCTGCCTTAAAAGATTATGTAATGCGAGTCTGGGGTTGGGATGAAGAACGCCAGCGGCAGCTTTTCCGTGAAAGTTTTGAAACGAAAAGAGCGAAAATAATTGTTTTCGAAGGTAAAGACGCAGGCTTTCTCGATGCGGCTGAAAGAGAAACCGAAACGGTTTTAATTTCGATTCGGCTTTTGCCCGAATTTCAAAACAAAGGTATCGGAACAAAAATTATTCAAGAGATTTTGGAAAAATCTCACGCGAAAAATAAGTTGGTCAGATTGCAAGTTTTGAAAATCAATCCGGCAAAAAAATTGTATAATCGACTGGGCTTTAAGATTTTCGGTGAAACGGAGACGCATTTTTTGATGAGAAAATAATGATTGAAACAGAGCGTTTAAAATTAATCCCTTTTGAAATCAGACACTTTGAAGCCTTTGAGCGCGGCGAGAGCGAGCTTGCCGAATTGTTAAAAGTTGATGTGGCTGAGGGCTGGCTGGTGTTTCCCGAAGTTATGCCATACAGCCATACGTATCTTAAACAAAACGCGGATGCTGCAAACTGGTGGATGTATTTGTTAGTTCACAAACGGGACGGAAAACTCGTCGGCAGCGGCGGCTTTAAAGACAAACCGGACGCCGATGGAATGGCGGAAATCGGTTATGCAATCGCGCCTTCATATCAAAATAAGGGACTCGCCACTGAGGCAGCAAAAGGCTTGACCGAATTCGCCTTTTCTTATCCACAAGTAACTGTTGTTCAAGCGCATACTTTGGCGGAAGAAAATGCTTCAAACCGTGTTTTACGAAAAGTTGGAATGAGTTTTGTCAAAGCGCTGCACGACGCGGAAGACGGCGACATCTGGCAATGGAGATTAACACGCGAAGAATTTCAAAACCTCGATACGGAAAATGACTGATAAAACGACAAGCGCTTCGATAAAACGCTTATCGCCTTGGTTTCTCGGCGTGGTTGTTTTGCTGTTGCTGACCTTTTTGGTGCTTTTGCAATCGTCAAATCTCTGGAAAAATCTTTCAATTGATTCCGCTAGCGACACCTTGCTGCTCTACGGGCTCTCTTCGCTCAATTTTATCGCGCTTGTTATTTTCGCATTTATTTTTGTCCGTAATTTAGTAAAGCTCCGGCGTGAACGGCGCGCGCTTGTACTCGGTTCAAAAATCAAAACCCGGCTTCTTTTATATTTTTTCGCCATTAGTCTTTTACCGATTATCGCAATGGCTGTTTTTTCCTACCTGTTTATGAATCGCGCGCTTGACCGCTGGTTTACGGATATTCCCGGAAACGTTATTCGCGAAGCGCAACAGGTTCAAAATCAATCTATCGAAGATCAAACCATTAAACTTCAAGAAACCGCCGATATGTTGGCGCATTCTTTTGAAAAACAGGAAATTCGCCAGCAGGATTTGCAGACAATTGTTGCAGCGGGAAATTTAACTCGTCTGGAAATTCTTTCAAAAGAAGGCGAATCAGTTGCGGCAAGCGAGAAAAATCTCGTACCTGAACAAAAAGCCGAACTCGACCGTACGCTGAAATTTGTTTATGAAAACAAATTAGACCAGCCAATATTAAAAGACGGAAAAGGTTTTGACGCGGCAGTGGCAAGATTTTCTGACGGTCGAATGTTAATTGTCGTGCCGGATTTGCGTCCGGAGGAAAACGTCAGCCGAATAGTCGAAAATTCGCTGATTGAATTTGAAGAATTAAAGCAAAAACAAGTTACCGTTCGGCAGGTCGGACTTTTAACACTCGGATTTCTAACCTTTATGTTGATTTTCGCATCAAGCTGGACAGCGTTTTATATCGCTCGCGGGCTTACCGTTCCGATAAAGGCTCTGGCGGAAGGCGCCGATGAAATCGCTCGCGGAAATCTTAAACATCGCGTCGGCGTTTTAGCCGAAGATGAACTTGCTTTACTGGTTTCGACATTTAATCAGATGTCGGCAAAACTAGAGGAAAACTCTGCTCAACTCTTAGAGCGTCGCAAATATATCGAAACGGTTTTGCAATCGCTTTCAACCGGCGTGATTTCATTTGACGCTCGAAACCACGTTACCACGATAAATAAAGCAGCCGTTCAGATGCTCAAACTCGAAGAGACTGATTTTGCACGATTCGATTTGGAAAAATTTGTCAACGAAGAAAATCGCATTATTTTGGAAAGACTTATAAATCGCGCAAGACGGATTGGGCAAGCCAGCGAGCAAACGGTTTTGCGGCGCGAACACGCCGACTCAACCGCGGAAACGAATGAAAATTTGCCTGTTGCTTTAACGGCGACGGCTTTACCGAAAACATTTGAAACCGAACCGAGCGGCGTTGTTTTAGTGATTGAAGATTTGTCGGAACTTATCGCGGCACAGCGTGCCTCGGCGTGGCAGGAAGTTGCGCGGCGAATGGCACACGAAATCAAAAATCCATTGACGCCGATTCAGCTTTCCGCAGAGCGCATTGCAAAACGCTTCGCTCAAAGTGGTCAGTGGTCAGTGGTCAGTGGTCAGGACGAAATCCAAAATCCAAAATCTAAAATCCAAAATGTAATTGGCGAAAGCACCGAAACAATTTTGCGCGAAGTAAATTCTTTAAAATTGATGGTTGATGAATTTTCGCGTTTTGCGCGGTTGCCCACCGCACAGTTGGCGAGCGGCAATTTGAACGAAATTATTAAGCAATTAATCTTGCTTTACGAAGACCGTTTTTCAGACGTGCTGATTGAACTGAATTTGGCTGAAAATTTACCAAATGCAATGATTGATAACGAACAAATGCGACGTGTGTTTGTAAATTTAATGGAAAACGCGATTGAGGCGTTTAATAAAACACACGAAGACAAACGCGTTTTTATCAAAACTTTTCACGATACGGCGAGGGATTTGATCGTCGCGGAAGTTGCCGATAACGGAAACGGTATTTCGCCCGCCGATTTTCAAAAACTTTTTCAGCCGTATTTCTCTACCAAAGGGCGTGGTACGGGTTTAGGTTTGGCGATTGTCCAGAGAATCGTCACCGAGCATCACGGAAAAATAAAAGTAGTGGCAAACAAACCGAAAGGCGCGAAATTTATTGTAGAATTACCTGTAACCAATGTTTAATTCAGTTCTTATCGTTGACGATGAACGCGGTATTCGTGAATCTCTGCGCGGAGTTTTGGAAGACGAAGGCTTCGAGGTCGAAGCGGTCGCTTCGGGCGAAGATTGTCTCAAAAAAACCGAATCAAATAATTTTGGCTGCATTTTATTAGATGTCTGGCTTCCCGGAATTGACGGTCTGGAAACTTTGAAAAAGCTGCGCGAACAAGAAAACAATTCTGCTGTTGTGATGATTTCCGGTCACGGAAACATTGAAACCGCCGTTAATGCGACAAAGCTCGGCGCGTTTGACTTTATCGAAAAGCCTTTGTCAATTGAAAAAACAATTCTCACGGTCAGAAACGCAATCAATCAGAGAGAATTAGAACGAATAAATCAAAATTTAACCGAACAATTAAATCAAGAATATGAAATGATTGGCGAATCGGTGGCGATGCGAGCTTTAAGAAAACAAATTGCCATTGTCGCTCCGACCGACGGCAGAGTTTTAATTTCGGGCGAATCGGGAACAGGAAAAGAACTTGTGGCAAGAGCGATTCATGCACAATCGAAACGCAAAAACGCGCCGTTTGTCGAGATAAACTCCGCCGCGCTTCCCGAAGAATTAGTCGAAAGCGAATTGTTCGGACACTCGAAAGGCGCGTTTTCAGGTGCGATAAATGCGAAAAAGGGAAAGTTTGAATTAGCCGACGGCGCGACGCTTTTCCTGGACGAAATCGGAGATATGTCGCCGCGCGTACAAGCAAAAATGTTGCGTGTTTTAGAAGAGCAGCGTTTTGAACCGGTCGGAAGCAATACGGCTATAAAAGTTGATGTTCGCGTAATTTCCGCAACTAACAAACGATTGGATAATTTGATTGAAGACGGAGATTTTCGTGCGGATTTGTTTTATCGCCTGAACGTGATTCCCTTTCAAATTCCGCCGCTTCGTGAACGTCTCGAAGATATTCCGCTTTTGGTTGATTATTTCAACCGAAAGTTTTCGCACGATAACGGCAAGAAACCGAAGGTTTTTTCTGTCGAGGCAATCGAAGCGCTACAAAATTATTCGTGGCTCGGAAATGTTCGCGAACTTCGCAACACAATCGAGCGTGTTGTAATTATGCACGGTAAGCAGAAAGT